>CAIJOK010000001.1 GCA_903822205.1 uncultured beta proteobacterium
AATTGTTAGATCAAATTCAACTATTCGTGTTTTGCTATAAAAATCAACAGCTTACGATACTTTGAAAGTGACATCTTGAACATTTTTTTGGTAAATTAAATTATTGCATTCAATGCTAAATAACTTTATTTTTCTGACTTAGCAGATGCTGGTTACATTCCAATTCGCGTCATGTTTTATTACCCCAACCGTCAGCAGGCTATGCGTATTCAGCAAACGCTTGAAACCTTATATCAAGGAATTGGCGGTCACTACCATTATGGCGATGATGCCTGGGCCTATGTATTTGACAGGACGGGCATAGACTTAAAATCAATTCTCGAGCAAATCGCCAATGAGCGTGTGCCACAAGAGGCGAAGATTTAAAATGCAAGGGATATACAAAGGCGACTGCCTAGAAATCATGAAAGGCTTACAGACTCAGTCGATTGACATGATTTATCTCGATCCGCCGTTTTTTACCAATAAAAAACATAGACTAAGCTCCAGGGATAGAATATCTCATTACAGCTTTGATGACCTATGGGAAAGTCATAAAACTTATGCCGAGTTTATGCAGCTTCGCCTGATGGAAGCAAAACGAGTTCTAAAAAACACTGGAAGCATCTTTATTCATTGCGACAAGAGCGCCAACCACATTCTTAGGTTTGTTGGGGAAGATGTGTTTGGAGCAGAAAACTTTCTTTCTGAAATAATTTGGTCCTATAAACGATGGTCAAATTCGTCAAATTATTTAACGCCGAACCATCAGAATATATTGTATTTTTCCAAAACAGAAGAATATAAATTCAACAAGATATACACAGAGTATTCTGAAACAACAAATATTGATCAAATTTTGCAAAAAAGATCGAGAGACGCATATGGCAAGGCCATTTATGCAAGAGAGGCTGACGGACGCATCATGTCTTCTGACGAAAAAAAAGGAGTGCCACTTGCGGATGTCTGGGAAATTCCATTTTTGAACCCAAAGGCTAAAGAACGAACTGGATATCCAACACAAAAACCTATCTTGCTGCTTGATAAAATAATTGAAATATCAACCAGCGAAGGCGATATCGTTCTTGATCCCTTTTGTGGCAGCGGAACCACTTTGGTGTCTGCAAAAATAAAAGGGAGAAATTATATTGGCATTGATATTTCACAGGAAGCTGTTGATCTCACAAAATCACGCCTCGAAACACTCATCAAAACGGAATCGGCATTGTTAAACAAAGGTCGTTCTTCGTATATAAATGTTGAAGAAAAATCATTGGCAATTCTATCTGGTCTTGATATCTTAGCGGTCCAACGCAACGCCGGCATAGATGCTCTTCTGAAAAGAAACTACCTGTCCAAGCCAGTCCCAATCAGGGTGCAACGCGAAAATGAAACCATTTTAGAGGCAGCTACAAAACTATCAGTAGCTGCAATAAAGAAAGGTGCAGGTATTGCGTTTCTCGTTGCAACCAACCAAACGAAAGACTTGCTTGATTTTAGATTTGAGAATTGCATGATCAAAATAATCAATTCTCCTGCACTTGAAATAAATGCCATTTTTGACGAAAAGTGGACAAATAGTCGTTAAGTCACAGCCACCCCAAATGTAAGCGTTTAGACCCCCCTCTTTTTATTATTGATTGCACAACATCACTTTGAATCGCACCCGACATTTGGTATGGAGGGTCTAAACGGTTACCCCAAATAATGAATATTTTTCGTATCTCGGCGTTAGTCCTCAGCTCCTGGCTTTTCTTTCCGGTCAGTTGTAGTCTTGGTTTGTTCGCAGGAACGCATTGGGTTGCCCACCACGATGCACGCGATGCACGTCGTGGCGAAATACCCCATCCAAATGCCTATCTTGTTGCAGCGGTTCCAGGCGATTCCAAACCCTTTCAAGCCTTGCCTCTGCGTCTTCTCGACGAGTTCAAGCACAAGAACCCGCAAGCCAGTTTCTTGTTACCCACCCATTCTGGGCAATTTTCTATGGGATCCAGAAACGCCACGGTTTCTTTTGTCGCAACCCCCTCTGAACCAGACACTCAAATTGTCGAGGTCACACTGAACGATGAAACTGGGGCTTTCTTTCGTTATGAGGCTTCTCGCGATACGATTAAACCAATCTATACAAAGCTGTGGTATCACGGGTATATGTTTGAAGCTTTCCCGTATGCGCTGGCCATCGCCATCGCTTTGCATATTATGGGCGTTCGGATGCGTCGCAAAATTAACAACGAATCTCAAGATTAACTATTTTGAGAAAATATTACGCAATGTTTATCAATGATCGTAACCGTTTAGACCCCCGAACCAAATGCTGCCAATTATCCGAAAGCAAGCAAAGATCGTCGGTGGTGGGGCTAAATGCTTACCCATAATCAATCATCTCCATGACCCCTCGCATTCACCCGATTGCCCTCCGTGCTGACGGGATGAGCGCCTGCCTGGGTGGTGTGCCTGTCTTGCACGACATCCACCTGGCCCTGCCTCAGGGCCAATGGACCAGCATCGTTGGCCCCAATGGTGCCGGAAAATCCACCTTGCTCAAAGTGCTGGCGGGCCTGTTGCCGCACACCGGCACGGTGTCGTTGCAGGGGCAGTCGGTGGCGCGTATGCCGCATCGGCTGCTGGCACGGCAGTTGGCGTGGCTGGGACAAAACGAGGCCACGGCCCTTGACCTGACGGTGTGGGATGTGGTGATGTTGGGTCGGTTGCCGCATCAGGCATGGCTGGCGCAGCCCAGTGCAGCAGACCACCAGGCCGTGACGCAGGCTTTACAAAGCACACAGGCCCAGGATTGGTGCGGTCGCACTCTGGGGCAACTGTCTTGCGGTGAGCGCCAGCGGGTGCTGCAAGCACGCGCATTGGCGGTTCAGGCCCAGGTGCTGCTGATGGACGAGCCTCTGGCTAGCCTGGACCCCCCCCATCAGGCCGACTGGCTGGATGGTGTGCGCGCTTTGGTGGCACAGGGCACTACGGTGGTCAGTGTGCTGCATGAACTGTCCATGGCGCTGCACGCCAACCAGATGGTGGTGGTGGCCCAAGGCCGCATCACACACCAGGGCCTGAGCATGGACACCGCTACACACAGGGCCATTGAACAGGTGTTTGACCACCGCATTGCCATCCGTGCCATCGACACGCAGTGGGTGGCATTGCCCCAATCCCGCAGCTCAACTTACCAGCGATCGATCGAGGCATCCAGTTTGAACACCGCCACGGTTTGAACCAGGTCTTGGGCCTGAACCTTGAGGCCACCAGCGGCTGCGGCCATTTGCTCAACCAGCGCAGCGTTTTGCTGGGTGGCCCGGTCCATTTGCGTGACGGCATCGCCCACCTGCGCAAACCCCGCACTTTGCTGGCGGCTGGCATCGCTGATACCGCCCACAATGTCTGTCACGCGGCGTATGCTGCTGACCACCTCGGTCATGGTGCTGCCTGCGCGGTCCACCAGCACCGTGCCTTGCTCCACACGCTCAACACTGGCGTTGATCAGGGTTTTGATCTCTTTGGCGGCCAAGGCGCTGCGACCTGCCAAAGAGCGAACCTCGCTGGCCACCACGGCAAAGCCGCGTCCCTGCTCGCCGGCGCGGGCGGCCTCAACGGCGGCATTCAGGGCCAAAATGTTGGTTTGAAACGCAATGCCGTCGATCACCTGGATGATGTCGCTGATCTTGCGCGAGGCATCCACAATGCCCCTCATGGTATCGACCACCTGGGCCACCACCTCGCCGCCTTGCACAGCCACAGTGCTGGCGCTCATGGCCAGTTGGTTGGCTTGTGAGGCGTTGTCGGCGTTGTTTTTGACGGTGACACTTAACTGTTCCATGCTGGCGGCTGTTTGCTCCAATGCACTGGCCTGAGCCTCGGTGCGGCCAGACAGGTCTTGGTTGCCCTGGGCGATCTCGGCGCTGGCGGTGGCCAGGCTCTCGGCGCTTTGGCGCACGTGGCAAACCACCTTGGACAAACTGCCCTGCATCAGGGTCATGGCACGCACCAGGGATGTCATCTCGGAACTGTCGTGACGGTCGATCACCAAGGTCAGGTCACCTTGTGCCATTTTGGCGGCGGTGTGGCTCATCAGCTCGGTCAGGGCCGCCAGCATGCGACGTATCAAAAAGAGCCAAAGTACCGAGATCACCAACACGGCCCCTATGCCAGCAAACACAAAGAAATTGCGTAAATTATTGATTTCAATAGTATATTCATCCATGTACGTTCCGGCAACGATCTCCCAGTCCCAGTTTTTGAAGTAGGAAAAAGCCACTATCTTGTCGCGGGGAAACACTTCACCCAATTCAGGGTTAAGCCAGGGATAACGCATCGTGCCGTTTTTTTGCTGCAAGATGTCTTGAATGAACGTGTGCCCGTTGGCATCCGTGGCAGACAGCATATTTTTGCCCTCGATCACGGGGTGGATGAGCAGTGTGCCAAACGTGTTGCCCGGGTTGGCATCCAGAATATAAAAATAACCCGTCTGCCCAATTTTGAGGCTGCGCACAGAGTCTTTGAGCGACTGTAGGTGCTGAGAAAAATCAAGCCCGATAAAGCTGAGGCCCACGATTTGGCCCGCTGCGTTGCGCAGGGGGTCGTATTGGGTCATGTAGCGTCGTCCAAACAAGGTGGCTACACCCGTAAAACCGTGCCCGGCCACAGCAGATTGGTAGCCTGGATGTTGACGGTCCAGGATCGTCCCGACGGCACGTTTGCCCTGGGTGTCTTTGAGCGAGGTGGTCACCCGTACAAAGTCAGAGCCGGACTTGGCAAATACCGTTGCAACGGCCCCCGTCAGTTGGGTGAAGTGATCAACCCCCGCAAAATCAAGATTGAGCGTTTTACCGTTCAACTGCAGGGTGGGGGTGGCGCGACCGTTGATGTCCACTGGGGTATCGGTCAGCTCAAATTGGCCGGCCAGCGTGGACTGAAAGGCCAAGGCCAGAGAGGCTGAGCGCAGGCGCAGGTCCTGGTCCGTGCCTTCTAGCAGTTGGGCCAGCATTTTGGCTTTATTGACCACATCGGTGGCCGCCCGGTCTTGGACCACTTTGGAGACCGAATAACCGATCGCTACGACGAGCACCATCAAAACACTGGCAACCACGACAAAATTACCTAAAGCCAGTTTGGTTGCCAGACTGAAGCGACTCCAGCTTGACAAGAGGTCATTCATAACGGACACCTTGATACGGGTGAGGGGTGTTGCACCCTAAAGCGTGACACAGTGGGGCAAAGACCCCCCGCATGGACACGGTCAAAAGGTTTCCCAGTCATCGCTGCTACCAGGCGCATCGGCCTTGGGTGCGGGGGCGGGCTTGGCCGCAATTTGCTTGGCCACAGGCAAGGGGGGTGCAGCGGGCCTGGCAGGAGACGACGCAGGACGGCTGCGCGCCGCAGCCCCTTTGGGAATACCGCCTGCCCTGCGATCCGTCCCCTTAAAGGAATTAGGCTTGGGTGGATGCGAGCGCACGGCAGCGGTGGGCAGGGCTACGCTGTGATGGGCATCGCCACCGGCCAACTTGAACACAGCCACGGTTTGAACCAGGTCTTGGGCCTGTGCCCTCAGGCTGCCTGCGGCGGCAGCCATTTGCTCGACCAGCGCGGCGTTTTGCTGAGTGGCCTGATCCATCTGCGTAACGGCATCGCCCACCTGCGAAACACCGGCGCTTTGCTCGCGGCTGGCCGCGCTGATCTCGCCCACAATGTCGGTGACCCGGCGAATGCTGCTGACCACCTCGGTCATGGTGATGCCGGCACGGTCCACCAAGACTGTGCCCTGTTCAACACGCTCCACACTGGCGTTGATCAGGGTTTTGATCTCTTTGGCTGCTTCGGCGCTGCGGCCAGCCAGGCTGCGAACCTCGCTGGCCACCACGGCAAAGCCGCGTCCCTGCTCGCCGGCGCGTGCGGCCTCAACGGCGGCATTCAGGGCCAAAATGTTGGTCTGAAAGGCAATGCCGTCGATCACCTGGATGATGTCGCTGATCTTGCGCGAGGCATCCACAATGCCTTTCATGGTATCGACCACCTGGGCCACAACCTCGCCGCCCTGCACGGCCACAGTGCTGGCGCTCATGGCCAGTTGATTGGCCTGTGCGGCGTTGTCGGCATTGTGCTTGACGGTGGCGCTTAACTGCTCCATGCTGGCAGCGGTTTGCTCTAGCGCGCTGGCTTGGCTCTCTGTGCGGCCCGACAGGTCCTGGTTGCCCTGGGCAATCTCGGCGCTGGCATTGGCCACCCCTTCAGACCCTTGGCGAACACGGCTGACCACCGATGACAAACTGGTCTGCATGTGGGTGACGGCCCGCATCAAAGCGGCAATTTCGTCGCTGCCTTGGTCATTGACCGATTGCGTCAAATCACCCCGAGCGATGGCCTCAGACACATCCACAGCACGGCCCAGCGGAACCGTAATACCCATACCCAGGGCGTAACCAAACCCCGATGCAAACACCAGCCCCAGCACGATCGAGGCAATGGACAACAGCCGTACACGGTCAAAGCTGACGTTGGCATCTTCGTAGAGCTGTTTGGCCTCTGTGATCTGTAGTTGGATCAACGCCACCTCTTGTTCGTGCATGGACTCATACAGGGGGTCAACCTTGTCGTTGAGAATTTTGGCGGCATCCTCGGTCTTGCCGCTTCGCAGGGCAGACAGCGCCGGCATCAGGCCTTCTTGAATGTATTGCTGGCGTTTTTCCACCACAAGCTTGCTGATACGCTCTTCCTCATGGCTTTGTTTGCTCGTCATGTACTTGTCCCAGGTTCCGGCGATCTTGGCCACTCCGGCATCTATTTGGGCGGTGTAGGCGGCAACCCGCTCAGGCGTGGGGTCATGCTGCATTTTGGCCACCAACAGACGGTTACTCATGGACTGATACTGGATGATTCCCAGATCTTGCAGCGGCACAGCGCGGTCCATGTAAATGTTTTCAAGCGCCGTGTTGGTCTTGCTCATGCCATAGAGGCCAATGCTGCCAACCAAAATCAAGAGCATGCCAAGCAGACCTATCAACAGGGTCAAACGGGTAGAAATTTTGAGCTGATTCATGGAGAGGACACCGTGAAAGTGAAAGATGAAATTATTGCAGCATTTACGTTGCCCCAACCCACATGGAGGGCAAAGAGCGGCAGGCCATCACACGCGCCCAATGTCCGGCCAAAGGCGGTGCAGAGACACCCAGGCCACCAGGCCGATGCACATCATGGCCAGCGAAGCTGCGGCCAGCCAGACTGTGGAGTGCATCACCAGGGGAGCGATCACACCCGCCACCACGCCGTTGGCGCTGGAGGCCACAAACGCCTGCAAGGATGATGCCATGCCGCGCCGGTCCGGGTGCAAGTCCAGCACCAGCAAGGTGACAGCAGGCACCATCAAGGCCCAGCCAAAAGAAAAAATGGCGATCGGAAACAAAGCCCACGCCGCATGGGCCGTCAGCACGGTGTTGGCGATCAGATTGAGCACTGAAATACCCAGCATGATCACAAACCCATTGCGAATCTGACGCTTAGGGGGCTGCCGTCCCGCCAAATGTCCGCTGTACCAGGCACCGCCCATGATGCCGGTTATGGTCAACACAAACAACCAAAAAAACTGAGTGGGTGCCAGCGCCAAGTGCTGTCCCAAAAAAGCCGGTGCCGACAGCACATACAAAAACATGCCGTTAAACGGCAGTCCACTGGCCAATGCCAGTAAAACAAAGCGGGGGTCAAGCCCCAGTTGCCAGTACCCCTGCAACAGGTTGCTGAGTTTGAGCGACTGGCGATGGGGCGGATGCAGGGTTTCAGGCAACAGACGGTAATTGGCCGCCCAAAGCAACACGCCCACTGCTGTCAAAAACCAAAACACGCTGTGCCAACCCAAGTGGTCAAACAAAATGCCACCGATCAGGGGCGCGATGGCCGGTGCCACGCCAAAATAAAGGGTGATCTGGCTCATCACCTTTTGGGCCTGGGCCGGCGCAAACATGTCGCGCACCACGGCCCGCGACACCACGATGCCAGCCCCCGTTGTCAGTCCCTGAACCGCCCTGAAGAACACCAGTTGCCCAATGCTTTGCGACAGGGCGCAGCCCGCTGATGCCAGCGTAAAGGCCGCCAGCCCCCACAGTACCACCGGCCTGCGCCCCAGACTGTCAGACAGCGCACCATGAAACAGGCTCATCAAGGCAAAACCAAACAGATAGGCTGACAGCGTTTGCTGCATCTGCACCGGCGTTGCGGCCAACGACTGGGCAATGCCAGCAAACGCCGGAATGTAGGTGTCGATGGAGAACGGCCCCAACATACCCAGCATGGCCAGCAGCACCACCAGCGCCTGCCGCGGTACCTGCCATACGTGCGAATCGTGCGAATCCTGCGAATCGTGTGGGGTGTCGTCAGGCTTCATGATGACGTGACGTGTGAACGGGGTGGATCACAAAGCGGTCATGCACCCGTGCCGCAAGCGGTCTGTCCACAGGCCGCCAAACAGGCTGTGGCTGTGTGTTCAGCGCCCACTGCAAGGGCACTGTGTCGATGGCAATAAAGTAGCCGTGCAGTGCCCCATGCTGGCTGATTTTGAAGCGCAACAGCCCCTTGAAGTTTTGCACGGCCATGGCCGAATAGGCGTTGGTGGTCAGCCAGCCGTACCACGACATGATGGCCAGATACGCCCCAAACAGACAAGTACCTGCCAATGCGCCAGTACACCCCATCCACAGCCCCCAAACCACAGAGATGCCCGCCGTACCCATCACAAGCGCAGCCTGAGCGTGGACAGCCTGCCAGTTTTCAAAAGCCTGCGCCAGGCAAATCAGCAACATCACGTGACACGCCCCGTGCGTCAGACTACTCACCAGCGTGAACAGCCAGCGACACCAGGTGGGCCACTTGGGAGGGCATTCAACCAAAGACTCCATGCCTATCGCCAAGCAAAAAGCGCCCACCATGGCAAACGTCAGCACCTCTCCCCAAGGCAGCAGGTTCAACAACGCACCCACGCCGTACAAACCGCCCAGCAAGGCGGCAAACCAGCGGTTGCCCTGCCAGCAGGTTTCGCCAGCGCCAAACAACGCTGTCAAGTTGCCCAGCGCCATTCGGCGGCTGACAGCCACGGGCGGCCATTCAGCGTCCTTAACCCGTGTGAATGGCCGGCCCCCCGACACCTGACCATCGTCCAATCCAATTCGCACCACCGTACACGGGCTGGCCGGAATGGCATCAGCGTTGTCCGCATTCACCACAACGACAGGAGCTGTGGTCAGGCGGGTGTGGGTGGGGTGAGCAAACGCGCCCCCTGTGCCGCAAGTCACCAGTTGCCCGTCGTGCTCAGCGGTCCAGCGCATGTAATGGTGCAGATCACCCGACAAGCGCAAAGCGATCCGATCGCCCAGCAGGCCCTCCAGACGCTGGTAGCGCAGAGCACCGCCAGGATAGACCCCCGCAGACACGGGCGTGGTCCAGATGGGCACGGGGTAGATCAGCAGCACACGGTCACTGGGCAAGATGCGATGGCAAACGCTGTGACCGTCTGCTGGGGTGGTCTGTAGGCCTGTTGTGCCCAGCAGGGCGGCAAACTGCAAAAACTGGTCGCGGTCAATGTCGTCCGTCATCGCAAAATCAAGCCCCAGCGCCCACCATCCGTGCGGCAAACGCACGCAAAAATACGATTGCTTTTGGGGTATGTCCGCCCCCAAAAAAGCCCTGTCGTCCTTGTTGCGGATGAAATACCGGCCAAAGGTGGATGCCTGGTCCATCCAGTCGTGGTTTTGCGGCAGTGCGGCCACGGTCAAAGGCTTACCGCGCACCTGCGACCGGCCCATGCTTGGGCCGTCAGCCGCAGCAGGCAGTGCGGCCTCAAACATCTCCGTGAAACGATAGCGGTACTCCAGCGCACTGGCACTGGGGTAGGCCAGGTCGCCGCCCAACAACAGCAATTCACCGCGCAGCAAAGGGCCATCGCCTGCACTGTCCAGAGGATCAACATGATCTGACAGAGCTGTCAGCGCCACCGCATACGTGGCATTGCCGCCGTCGCCGGTGTCGGCAATAAAGTCAAACCAAAAGTCCTGGTCTGTGCCCTGACTGCGGTCGATCACCGTGAGGGGCTGCGCCAGGCCGTCGCGGGGGTCCCCATTGCGAAACTGGTTGAGCGACGACAAGATGTCGCAGGCCGTTCGCAGCAGCACCATCGGGTGATACCAGGCGACGGGCCAGCGCTCATGGGGTTTAACCGTGCGCCCAAACCGAAAATGGGTCATTCAAAAGATCCTGTAAGCTTCATCGTGGTCTTCGATTTTGACCGCAGTATGCTTTTGTGTTGGCCAAGGCTGCAACGATCGGTGTCATCCAATCACCATGCGCCCTGCTGGGGCAGTTTGGCATTCAATCCCAACTTTGAACTTTGAAAGAAAACACCATGTTGATGAACAGAACACCCTCCTGGCTGAGCGTGATCGCCTGCTTGGGCCTTCAAGTAGGCATTGCCGCCGCCGATACCCCGGTCAGCCCCGCTGCCCCGCAGCCCGCCCGTTCGGCATCGGCCCCCAAGTACGTTCTGCCTGAGGGCATCACCGAGGAGATGCTGGCCCCCCCGCCAGTGCCACGGTTTATGCTGGAGCGCCCCGCACGGCCCTTGACCACCGATGAAATGGTGCAGCAAGTGCATGAGGCCGAGGCACGCGCCAAACCGGCTCAACGGACTGCCATTCAGCCCGCATCAAGGCCCGTCAGCAGCCCTGCATCCAGATAACCGCCTACATCCCCCAAACGCTGATGCTGTGCTGACCGCTGGTATGCGCTTCACGGTAAATTTTGTTGTCCCAGGCCACGCCCGGGTCGCGGTCAAAGATCAGCAAATGGGCTGTGTCAGCGCCGCATTGGTCTGCGTATCGGGCGGTTTGTGCAAGGCCTGCGGCCAAGGTAGCGGCCTTGCCTTTGTGCTGAATTTTGAGTTCCAGCACCACTTGCTGCATCGGGCCGGTAAAGGCCTGTGGCGTGATTGGCCATTGCAAAAACAAGTCGGTGCGGCCCCTGCCCAGGCCATATTCACGCGCAATGCGTCCGCCACCATTGACGACGCGCTGTAAAAAGGCTTGCAACAACAACTGTGGACCGGCCTCTTTATAGACATAAACATCAAGC
>CAIJOK010000002.1 GCA_903822205.1 uncultured beta proteobacterium
TATCGACGGCGGTGTTTGGCACCTCGATGTCGGCTCATCTCATCCTGGGGCTGTAGCCGGTCCCAAGGGTATGGCTGTTCGCCATTTAAAGAGGTACGTGAGCTGGGTTTAAAACGTCGTGAGACAGTTTGGTCCCTATCTTCCGTGGGCGCTGCAGATTTGAGAAAGCCTGCTCCTAGTACGAGAGGACCGGAGTGGACACACCTCTGGTGTATCGGTTGTCACGCCAGTGGCATTGCCGAGTAGCTATGTGTGGAAGAGATAACCGCTGAAAGCATCTAAGCGGGAAACTCGTTTCAAGATGAGATCTGCCGGGGCCTAGAGCCCCCTAAAGAGTCGTTCAAGACCAGAACGTTGATAGGTCAGGTGTGTAAGCGCAGTAATGCGTTCAGCTAACTGATACTAATGTCTCGTGAGGCTTGACCCCATAACTTTGATTGTTACAGTTTTGTTCGTATTGATGAAATGCTAATAAAATGGATTGATAGTTATGAGATACAATCAAAAATCAAGCTGATTAGCTCTATAGATTATTTATCCTGACTGTGTCAGGGTAAAAAGGCTATGCCTGACGACCATAGCAAGGTTGCCCCACTCCTTCCCATCCCGAACAGGCCAGTGAAATACCTTCGCGCCAATGATAGTGCGGATTCCCGTGTGAAAGTAGGTCATCGTCAGGCTTTTTTTATGTTTTGGATTAGCAATTAATCTGAAATTATCTTTATCGCGGTTTCGAAAACGCAGTTGTTAAAGATTGATTTTCCACAGTCTCTGCCCGTTTCTATGCGGCGCGAAGAGATTGCTGAGGCAATATTCTCACACCAAGTTATCATTGTTTGTGGTGAAACTGGATCTGGCAAAACGACACAATTACCAAAAATTGCGCTTAGCATGGGGCGTGGTAATTTTGGACGTTTTGTTGATCGTGCTGACTGTGTCTATCCTTCATCTGGCAAACTGATAGGACATACACAACCACGTCGTATTGCTGCTAGCAGCGTTGCTAAACGCATTGCACAAGAGCTTGGATCTGATCTGGGCGATGTGGTGGGTTATAAAGTTCGCTTTCAGGATCGGCTGGGCAAAAACGCCTCTATCAAGCTGATGACAGACGGTATTTTGCTCGCTGAGACGCAATCAGACCCGCTGCTGAATGCTTACGATACCCTTATCATCGACGAAGCCCACGAGAGGTCTTTGAATATTGATTTTTTGTTGGGTTATCTTAGACAGATACTGCCGCGAAGGCCTGATCTGAAGGTGATTGTTACCTCTGCGACCATCGATGCTCAACGCTTTGCTGATCATTTTGCCAGTGCATCCAGCCCGGCTCCCGTCATTACTGTTAGTGGGCGCATGTTTCCGGTTGAGCAACGCTACTGCCCCTTTGAGGAAGCCCGTGACTATGATCTGAATCATGCCATCGCTGATGCCGTCGATGAACTGTGGCGCGAAGTGCATCGTGGCGGTGACATCTTGGTTTTTTTGCCTGGTGAGCGTGAGATTCGTGAGGCAGTTGATTATTTGCGCGGCCATTTAAGCCACCATCTCGTGTTTCGCAATGCTGAACTCTTGCCTCTATTTGCTCGTTTGAGCCAACCCGAGCAAGACCGCATTTTTGAAAGTCACTCTGACCGTCGCATCGTGTTGGCCACCAATGTGGCTGAAACATCACTCACGGTGCCAGGCATCCGTTTTGTGATTGACGCTGGCACGGCGCGTGTCAAACGCTACAGTTATAGAAGCAAAGTAGAGCAGTTGCTGGTTGAACCCATCAGCCAAGCTGCGGCCAATCAACGTTCTGGGCGATGTGGTCGGGTGGCTGATGGCATCTGCATTCGGCTCTATGACGAGGTTGATTTCAAGGGGCGGGCGCAGTTTACGGACCCTGAGATTGTTCGCAGCTCATTGGCCGGTGTGATTTTGCGGATGAAGTCTTTGCATCTTGGCGCGGTGGAAGACTTTCCATTTCTTGACAAACCCTCGGGTCGTGCCATTGCCGACGGCTACCAGCTTTTGCATGAACTGGGCGCGGTGGGTGATGTCAATGCGCTGACAGCCATAGGCCAAGAGTTGGCCAGATTGCCGCTTGATCCGCGCATCGGTCGAATGATTCTAGAGGCACGATCTCGCCAGGCATTGGACGAGGTCTTGGTCATCGCCAGCGCCTTGAGTGTGCAAGATGTCCGTGACCGCCCCTTGCAGGCACAGCCGCAGGCCGACCAAGCGCACTCCAAATTTAACGATGATAAGAGCGAATTCAGTGGGTATCTACGGCTGTGGAAGTGGCTCCAGACCTGCCGAGGTGGTGAAGGGAAGCACAGACTTAGCAATCGTCAATACGAGCAACTGTTGCGCCAAAACTTTATCAGCGTCCGTCGTGTGCGCGAGTGGCGTGACATTTACAGCCAATTGCTGACGGTGGTGACCGAGCATCGGTGGCGCATCAACGCCACGCCTGCCAGTTATGAACAACTGCACGTTTCCATGCTGTCAGGCCTGTTGGGCAACATGGGTTGCAAGCTTGAGACCGAAGGTGCCAGCGGTGAGTACTTGGGCGCACGAGCCATCAAGTTTTACCCACACCCTGGGGCGCATTTGGCCAAAAAGCTCGGTCGGTGGATTATGGTGGCTGAGCTGGTCGAAACCACGCGCTTGTTTGGCAGAGGCATTGCCGCCATCGAACCTCAGTGGATCGAGCAAGTGGGCACTCATTTGTTAATCAAGCAGTTGATGGATCCCCATTGGGAAAAACGCGCTGCCGAGGTCAATGCCTCTGAGCGTGCCACCTTGTATGGCCTTGTTGTCTACAGTGGGCGGCGCGTCAATTACGGTCGCGTGGACCCCGTTGGCGCACGCGATATTTTTATCAGGTCGGCCTTGGTGGGGGGGCAATGGGATAGCACACTGCCTTTTTTGGCGGCCAATCAAAAGCTGATTGGGCAAGTTGAAGACCTGGAGCACAAGGCAAGAAGACAAGATGTGCTGGTCGATGATGAACTGATCTATGCCTTCTATGACCAACAGTTGCCCGCAGATGTGTGCAGTGGCTTGACTTTTGAAGCCTGGTACCGTGAGGCTGTCAAGATCAACCCTGAGCTTTTGCGATTGACGCGTGAGGAATTGATGCGCCATGAGGCTGCCGGCATTACCACTCAGGCATTTCCAAAGATCATTCGATTGGGCGGTATTGATTGTGCAGCCACCTATTTGCATGAGCCAGGCGATGCCAAAGATGGACTGACCGTGACCGTCCCCATTTTTGTGCTGAACCAGGTTCATGAAGATCGCTGCGAATGGTTGGTGTCTGGCATGTTAAAAGACAAAATCCAAGCAGTCTTAAAAACCTTGCACCAGCGCCCGCGCACACGGCTTGTGCCCTTGCCTGAATCTGCCAGCAAGATGGCCACACAGCTCATGGAACCCGCGTTATTTGGACAGGGTTCGCTTTTCGATGCTTTGCTTAAATTGGTACGACTGGCTACTGCTGTCGATGTGGTGCGTGCTGACTTCAAGGTTGACATGCTTAGCCCGCATTTTTTTATGAACTTTCGAGTGGTCGATGAGCATGGCCGTCAATTGGGAATGGGGCGCAACCTAGGCGCATTGAAGGCCGAACTGGGCACACAAGCCAGAGGGGCATTTCAGGCGCTGGCAGCCTTGAAACTGGGACGGTTGGAGGCAGACAAAAACCCGCTTGCGCCCGTCAAATCTGCACAGAATGTTATTCGCTCTGAATCTTTATCTGCAAAACCGACAACAATTGCCACAGAACGTCATACCACATGGACTTTTGGTGAATTGCCTGAGCTGCTTGAAATTCAAAAAGGCGGGATGACTTTAATGGGCTACCCGGCGCTGATTGACGCAGGTGACAGTGTCACGATCGAAGTTTTTGATGAACCCGACGCAGCCACCGCTAAGCACCGTACAGGCTTGCGCCGACTCTTTGCCCTGCACATCAAAGATACGCTCAAGCACCTTGAAAAAAATATTCCAGACCTGCAAAAAATGGCTGTTATCTATATGCACATGGGCAAAGACAGTGGGGGCGGTACGCTGGAAGAACTGCGTGAGCAGATCATCTCCCTGGCACTTGACCGTGCATTTTTGCAAGACCCCTGGCCCACGGATGAATTTGCTTTTAATCGCAGGGCAGACGAAGGGCGTATGCGTATGACTTTAATTGCCAATGAAATTGCCCGATTGACATCGACTATTTTGAATGAATATGCCATCGTCATTCGCAAAATAAAGGATACTAAAAATGCAACTGAGGCAGTTTCAGATATTACCCTGCAACTTGGCAGGTTAATGCCTAAAACATTTTTAAATATGACGCAGTGGACAGCCTTGCAGCATTTTCCCCGTTACCTCAAAGCGATGACCACCCGATTGGAAAAATACCGTGCTGACCCCGCCCGCGATGCTTTGCGACTGAGTGAACTGCGCCCCTTGGAACAACGCTATTGGCGCTGCGTGGCCGAGCGTCATGGCGTGATGGATACACGATTGCAAGAATTTCGGTGGTTGCTAGAGGAGCTGCGGGTGAGTTTCTTTGCTCAGGAATTGCGAACTCCGCAGCCGGTCAGTGTGAAGCGACTTGAGAAGGCCTGGGGGCAGATGGGGTGAAAAGAGAGGTGCTGGGCAAGGTGGCTCACAGCGATCACCGGCGAGTTCGCCCTCATGATGCAAAGCGTCATGTAGGAGCTTGTACCGTTCCCACGCGCATCTGTGGGATGGTGGTTTGATGATCAATTTACAGTAATTTTTCTACATCAAAAATTGAATATAATTGGCTATTATGCTTACCAGTCGTGCATAGTATGCTATGATTTATGATGTTATCAGGTATAAAATATATTTGTGATAGCTTATCATTATCGCGTCATATGGCGATACTTCCGCGCTACAGCATGGGCGCTGAGGTAGCGGGGTGATGTTCCATGAATGCCATCAATTGTTCTCATCATGGGTGTAAGCTATGAAATTTACTTGGGATACTGTCAAAGCTGATACCAATCTTCAAAAGCATGGTGTCAACTTTGACGAAGCGGCTACGGTGTTTGGAGATGCGTTGGCGGGTACATTTTCGGATGTCGATCACTCCCTCCCTCCCTCACTCCCTCACAGAGTCACGCTTCATTACCGTCGGTATGTTGGTCAATGGACAATTTGCTGGTTGTGTCCCATACAGAAATTGTTGATGAAATTCGCCTGATCAGCGCCAGACCTGCCACGGCCCACGAGAGGAAAAAGTATGAATCCTGAAGAAATTGACGATAATTTGCGCCCCGAATACGATTTTGATTTTTCCAAGGCCGTTCGGGGAAAATATTACCGACAGTACACCGAAAGCACGAACGTCGTCGTTCTTGATCCTGATATTGCCGCAGCCTTCCACAATTCAGAGTCAGTGAATCAGGCGCTTCGTGCCATGATTAAGTTTGCAGAACAAACATCCAGCCTGACTGGGCATGGCATTCGGCCCGCTATCATGGGTGGATAGGTTGGACAATGGTGGCTATGCTTGGATAAAGCCAAGAATGCATGGTCATGTGAGCCATCCCGACGGTGAAGCCAAATTGAGGATCTCGCTAGTGCTGGCTTTGGCAACAGGCTTCCGTGGGATTGCGGTTTGATGAGCAAATCACAGTAATTTATTTACATCAAAAATTGAATAAAATTGGCTACCATGCTTACCAGACGGGCATAGTGTGCTATGAATATTGATTTTGTCATGTAAACAATATATTTTCTACAGATGACGGCTACCGTGTTGTGTGGTTAAGCTTCCATGTGCTTGTTTGAAAGTTATCAACAGCAAATTCCTCATCTCAAACCTGACCTTAGTTTTTGCCTTCCTTACAGTCGCACTGGTATGCCGCGACCTGCCATGTGGGCTTTGGCCTGTGCGACGGTAAATTGCCCCTCATGAAAGATACTGGCCGCCAGCACGGCATCAGCGCCGCCCATCTGAATGCCATCGGCCAAGTGGTCCAGGGTGCCCACGCCCCCCGAGGCTATCACCGGCACACTGACGGCATCGCTGACGGCGCGGGTGAGTGCCAGGTCAAACCCAGCCCGGGTTCCATCACAGTCCATGCTGGTGAGCAAAATCTCACCCGCTCCGAACTGGGCCATCTGACAAGCCCAGGCGACAGCATCCAGTCCTGTGTTTTGGCGACCTCCGTGGCTATAGACATCCCAGCCGCTCTGGGGATGTGGCCTGCGCTTGGCATCGATCGCCACCACAATGCACTGGGACCCGTATTTGCGTGAGGCCTCAGCGATCACCTGGGGGCGGGCAATGGCAGCCGAATTAAAGCTGACTTTATCGGCACCGGCATTGAGCAAAAGGCGCACGTCGTCCACGGTGCGAACCCCGCCTCCTACGGTCAGTGGAATGAACACCTGGCTGGCGACGGCTTCGATGATGTGCAAGATCACATCCCGTCCGTCACTGGTGGCCGTAATGTCCAAAAAAGTTAATTCGTCAGCGCCCTGATCGTTGTACCGGGCCGCGATCTCGATGGGGCTGCCGGCATCGCGCAAGGCTACAAAGTTGACCCCTTTGACCACACGGCCACCGGTGACATCCAGACAGGGAATGATGCGTTTGGCTAACATGGCGCAGTGTGTCAAGCCACCATCACCATGTCACGACCGGAGGATTTGGCCTGTAACAAAGCGGCATCAGCGCGGTTAAGGGTTTCGCCATAGCGCTCATTGGTGCTGTAAATCGCCAGGCCCAAACTGGCCGAGACCCCCGTACCCGCATGATGCAGATCAACCTGCTTGATGCTTTTAAGCACCCGATGCGCTACGGTCAATGCACAATCCATGGATGTCTGTGGCAGCAAGATCAAGAACTCTTCGCCACCCCAGCGGCCACAAACGTCGTACTCACGCAAGGCAGATTCAATGGCCCGTGCGATGGCACACAGGGCCTTATCGCCTTCATCATGGCCAAAACGGTCGTTGATGGACTTGAAATGATCCACGTCCAGAATGCCCAGAACGTAAGGTGTGCTGTGGCGGCTGGCGCGATCTGTCTCTTGCATGAGGCGATCCATCAAAAAGCGACGGTTGCCCAGACCCGTCAGGGGGTCGTGCAGCGAGGCATCCTTGAGAGATTCGCTCAAATGGCGCAGGCTGCTTTGGTAGTGGTCTGAGATACGGGCCAATTTTTCGAGACGGCGCAATTGACGGTCGTATTGCTCTTCCAGCGTCATTTGCCTGCGACGGGAGAAAAGCTGGTAACCATCCGAGATTTTGATCAGGCGGTCCAGTTGGGCCAAATGCACCTGTTCAATGTCAAACAGTTTGGCCAGCGGCAAACGCAAAGGGTTGCTCTGGTGCGCGGGGTCTGCCAGCAATTGTTCAATCTGGCGGTTGAGGACATTGGCATCTTGTGCCAGCAGGGGGTTATCTGACATCTGCGGTGATCTGAAATGGGAAACTACAGTCTTCTTTGAATTCATGCACCATGTCCACCACACGCTCATTGCGGGTGTCGTAGTACCAGTCCACGCTGACTTGGCGACCTTGCTTAAAAGATTCTTCAAGCATATCAAAAATGTCCATCATCACCTTGACCGAGCTGGTGTTCATATAGACCAGCCGCAACTCAAGGCGCAGGGGCTGTTGGGTTTGCAGCAAAAAACGCTCGATCCAGTCGATGATGGGGTCAAAGAACTCAAAGGAATTCTCAGGGTAAGAATCACCCTGAATGGACATCAGGCCATTGTCCCAGTCGGCCATGATTTGGGGGGTCGATGGACTGCTTGCAAGAATGAGGTTAGGCATTTGGATCACTCAATAAAAATTTAGATAAATTTAGATCACAGCGCAAAGGCTAAAAAACGAACGGCCACAGGCGGTGTCTGTCAAGGTGGCCGTGAGGGGCTTTGATGCCTTTCTGGCCATGTCGATCAGCCCCAGACCGGCTCCGCTTACTGAGGATTCATCGCGGGGCTGGCGCAATTGTGCTTTATAGGCGGCCTTGAGCGCTGCCTTGTCCAGTTGGGCCAGTGCGTTGACCCGGGCCAGCAGATGCATTCCGTCGGCAGTTTCAATCAGGTTGCCGGCTACCACCATGTAGTGCTTGTCATTATCACGGGCCACCACCACGGTGGCTGAACTGTCCAAGTCACCATAATGATGGCCCGTCGCATAGTGGCGGATGTTTTGGGTCATCTCGACATAGACACCAAAAACGTCCATGACTGCAGACGGATGGGCATGGTCGGCGTGAAGATAATTTTTGAGGGCGCAGCCGATCTCTTCAATCAGGCTGCGCGACACCGGGCCATTGAAGCACAGCACGATCTGGCTGCGGTTGAAGTGCTCCCTGAGCGTAAAAATATCGATGGATGTCATGGTTGTGCCGACGCTGTTGGGATGGGGCCAAAACGGAAGGATAGTAGCGTGATGTCGTCACGCTGTGGATAGCTGCTGCGGTATTCGTCCAGAACCCTGTCAAACATGGGGGCTTGTTGTGTGATCGGCAGATAGGCATGGTCAAGCAGCATCTGTGCAAAGCGGGTATTGCCAAAACCATACCCCAGATCACCCCCAGCCTGATCCAGAAAACCATCGGTTGTCAAATAATACGTGACATCAGATAGCAGGGGAATGTCGGTGTCGGCATAAGTTCCTGGGCGACGGTCGCCTATCGCACGGCGATCGCCTTTGATCTCTTGAACGGTCTGACCATCGCACAGGTAGAGGCTGATTTTGGCCCCCGAATACCGCAGTGTGCGCTTGGCGCAATCGACATAGGCCAGGCCGGCATCCATGTTGGTTGCAATGCCCCTTGGCAGATCGTCGTGCAAAAGCCACGCCCGCATGGTGCTGTCGGTATGGCGCAACAGGGCGGCTGGTGATGCAATGCCCACTTGGTTCATGGCGTGGTCCAGCGTTGATTTGGCCAGCATGGTCATCAGCGCGCCGGCCACCCCGTGACCTGCACAGTCCAATACGCCCAACAAGTAGCCCTGGACTTCTGAGCGAAAAATATAAAAATCGCCCCCCACCACATCACGGGGCCGCCATAAAACAAACTGCTGATGACCCAACTGTTGCACCATTTGTCGTGTGGGCAGCATGGAACGCTGGATCAGACTGGCGTAGTCAATGGAGTGGTTGATTTGCGCATAGGCACGCGCAATATCCTGGCTGGCCTGTTCAAGGGCCTGGGTTCTGGCCCACACTTTTTGTTCAAGCTCTGCGGTGTGGTTGCGAATCTGCGTGGCCATGATGCCAAAGGCCCGGCACAAGTCGCCTAGCTCGTCGCCACCTGGCACGGGCAGCGCGATGCTGAAGTCCCCGTGGGCCATGGCGGTGGCAGAGCGTTGCAGTTTGCGAATAGGTTGCAGCACCAGATGGTCCACCGCATAGCCAAAGCCCAGCAGCAAGATACCAAGCATGACCACCAAAGCGGCAACGACTGTATTGAGCCAGCTTTGATCGATCACGTGGGCGGCTTTCAGGTCCACTGCTGTGACGACATGCCACTTTAGCTCAGGGATGTAGGACAGCGCCAGCAACTGGTCTTTGCCGTCCAGTGTGGCTTGAAACACGCTAACCGTTCCCGGCTGCGCAATGGCTTGGGTCAGTGCTGCACCGAGAGCTGCTTGCTGTGGGCCAGGCGGCAATTGCCCTGCCAGTGTTTGGTCTGGACGGGCGGTGGAAGCAGCCATGTCGATGGCGATCAGGCGTTGATTGCGATGCGCCTGAATGGCTCCGGTCTGGCCAAGGATGATGGGTGTGACACCAGGCTCTTGCGTGGCAATAAAGTCACGGATAAAAGCGCTTAAATCCAGCCCTGTACCCGCCACACCTATTTTGCGTTTGCCATCTCGAACGATGATGTTGAACCAAACTTTGGTGACCTGTAATGGAACGTCGTAGTTCACATTGATGTTGTAGTCGTTGTTTTCAGTCTGGCGCAAGGTGCCGTCAAACCAGCCATCGGTGCTTTTTGCCGCATCCAGGGTGTAGCGGGGCTGATTGCTGAAGGGCTTGGTGTCATCGTTAAAGTAAAAATGACGGCTTTTGGCAATGGCAAAAAAATAGCTATGGTCGCGAAAGTCTTTGCGGTAGCCTTCCGCCTCTTGAAAGAAGAGCGATTTTTTGGAGGCATCGTGTTCATCCTGCAACCATTGCAGGGCGATTGCCGAGTTGGCCAGACGGCGAGACAAAGCCAGGTCGCATGTGATTGGGGTCAGAATGCTTTGGCGTTTGAGCAAAGTCAGGTTGCGGGCAAAGCTTTCGCCAAAGTGATTGCGAACACCGTCCAGTATTTGCCAGCCAATGATGCCGGCAAACATCAGCGCCAGCAGACAGGCCAGCGCCAGGGCCAATACGGACTTGGCCCGCAGGCCCTTGTGCCACCTTCCTGACTGAGGCGATGGAGGCGATGGAGGTGATTGAGGTGATGGAGGTTCAAGGTTCATCACGTGATGTCCCTGACTGGCGGACCAGAAAAGCGAGGGTGCGTTTGTCCTGAGGGCTTGGCCACCCAACCGCCTTCCAAGGTGATGCAGCGTTCGCACCGGGCCGCGATGGCGTGGTCATGTGTCACCAACACCAGCGTGGTGTCGCATTCGCGATTCAGACTGAATACCAAGTCCATCACCGTCTGGCCCGTCGCAAAGTCCAGGCTGCCGGTAGGTTCGTCGGCCAGCAGCATGGCCGGCTGCACCACAAAAGCCCTTGCCAGGGCCACCCGTTGTCGTTCTCCACCTGAGAGCACCCTGGGGTAGTGCTTCAGCCGCTGTGAAAGCCCAACACGCGCCAGGATGTCTGTGGCGGACTGGCGTGCATCGCGACGGTTCGTCAACTCGAGCGGCAGCATGACGTTTTCAAGTGCGGTCAGATGCCCCAGCAGTTGAAACCCCTGAAACACAAACCCCATGTTTTTGGCGCGCATCTCTGCACGGGCATCCTCAGACAAGGCAAACAAATCTGTGGTGGCCAGGCGCACCGTGCCGCTGCTGGGCGTATCCAGTCCGGCCATGATGGATAAAAGCGTACTCTTGCCAGAGCCTGATGCCCCGACGATGGCGAGGGTCTCGCGTTTTTGGACTGAAAAATCAATGTCAGACAAAATGTGCAGTGATCCGCTGGAGTCGGTCACAGACTTGTACAGATGTTCAACCGAGATCACACCATCAGACATGAGAAGGGCTTTCCGTGCTAGCAAATTTTGTGAATCGCCGCCGTTGCATCGCACTGGGCGCAGGCCTGGCTGCTTCTGGCCTATTGCCTACAGCGTGGACCCAAACAGTCCGCGTAGCGTGTACGGTGTTGGTATTAGGCGACTCCTTAAGTGCTGAGTATGGCCTAAAACGGGGGACGGGCTGGGTGGCGCTGTTACAAAAAAAACTCAGCCCCGATCTCTCCGACCTCTCCCATCTCTCCCATCTCTCCAATATCCCCAGTCCGCCCGTCGTGACCGTGGTCAATGCCAGCATCAGCGGAGACACCACGTCAGGAGGGCGGTCACGCTTGCCGGCCCTCCTGGCCCGGTATCAACCTGACATCGTGGTGATCGAGCTGGGGGGCAATGATGCCCTGCGCGGGTTGCCGTTGGCAATGACCCAGGACAACTTGAGCGCCATGACACAGTCTGCCCAAAACATCCACGCCAAAGTGTTGCTGATCGGCATGCAGATACCGCCCAACTATGGCCGGGTCTATGCAGCGCAGTTTGCCACCATGTTTGCGCAGGTTGCCAAGGCCCACAAGGTAGGCTTGGTGCCGTTTTTGCTGCGCACCTTAGCAGATGCGCCTGACCGTACACAATGGTTTCAGCCCGATGGCATTCACCCGGTAGAGGCTGCACAGACGGTCATGCTGGCCAACGTCTGGCCGCACCTTAAGCCACTCTTGCCGTGATGGACAGCCTGCCTTGCTGTGGTGCAATGGGATCAGACGCATGGGTTTGACACGCATCATGTAGATTGGGGCAGGTTTTGGCTGGTGGGTGGTGTGGCATATCGTCATAATCCAAAACCCTGCTGAATCATTTGTGTTGTCTGTGAATGTTCAACCCTTTGCCTTGGTTTTTTGTGTTTGTGTTTGTGTCCGCCAACCCCATGAATAACGGCATTTTTATCATCGCCCACGCGCCCTTGGCCAGTGCTTTTCGGCAGTGCGTTCTTCATGTCTTTCCAGAGGCCGTCGTGTCTGTGGCGGTGCTGGATGTACAACCCCATATTTCAACCGAAGATACCCTCACGGCGGCCAAGCTGGCGATGTCGCAGTTGGATACCGACCGCATTTTGGTGATGACGGACATGTTTGGTGCCACCCCGTGCAACGTGGCACAAAAGTTGATAGACGGCCACAACATCCGTCTGGTCACCGGTGCTAATGTGCCCATGTTGTTGCGTGCGATCACTTACCGCCATGAATCGCTGGATGCCATGGTGGCACGTGCCCTGGCGGGTGGAACCCAAGGCGTGATGCAGGTAGCCCCCGCCGATTCACAAGCGAAAACATCATGAAAACAAGCACAACCATCGTCAATAAACTGGGCTTGCACGCCCGTGCATCGGCCCGTCTGACCAAACTGGCCGGCGATTTTCCGTGTGAGGTCAGCTTGTCCAAAGGCAGCCGCCGCGTCAACGCCAAAAGCATCATGGGCGTGATGATGCTGGCTGCAGGTCACGGTGCCACTGTCGAGATCGAAACCCTGGGCGATCGCGAACAAGAGGCCATGCAGGCGCTGCTGGCCTTGATCGCGGATCGGTTTGGAGAGGGTGAATGACCTTTTCAATCCACGGACTGGCCGTCACACGGGGTATTGCCATTGGGCGCGCTGTGCTGGTCGCCTCCAGCCGTCTGGATGTGGCCCATTACTTTATCGAACCCGCCCGGGTTAGCGCAGAGATTGACCGCGTTCGCACTGCCCGCGACACCGTCGCCGCAGAGATTCGAAGGCTGCTCAGCAGCATCGCCCAGATGGGCCCCCATGAGGCCCCCCAAGAGCTGGCGGCCTTGATGGAGGTTCATCTGATGCTGCTTCAAGACGAGGAACTGATTCAGGGTGTCAAACACTGGATCACCGACCGGCTGTACAACGCCGAATGGGCCTTGACCACACAGCTTGAGGTGATCGCACGCCATTTTGACGACATGGAAGACGACTATCTGCGTGAACGCAAAGCTGACCTGGAGCAAATCACCGAGAAAGTTCTGCACGCCATGCGCGGGGTGGCATCCCCGGTCATGCAGCCTTTGCGGGGCGGTCGCAAAACCACACAGCCTGACCTGTTGTTGGATGACACCGTGGATGTGCCCTTGATACTGGTCGCGCATGACCTTTCTCCGGCGGACATGCTGCAGTTCAAGCAAAGCGTTTTTGCCGGCTTTATCACCGACGTGGGTGGCAAAACATCGCACACCGCCATCGTGGCACGCAGCATGGACATTCCGGCGGTGGTGGGGGTGCGTCTGTGTAGCCACCTGATTCGCCAGGATGACTGGGTCATCATTGACGGAGATGCCGGTGTGGTGGTGGCCGATCCATCCCCCATCATCCTGGCTGAATACGGCTTTAGGCAGCGCCAGGGTGAGCTTGACCGCAGCCGTCTGACCCGTCTGTTGCACACGCCGGCCGTGACCCTGGATGGTCAAAAAATTGAGCTTTTGGCGAACATTGAAATGCCCGAAGACACTGCTGCGGCCATCCGGGCTGGTGCGGTGGGGGTAGGGCTATTTCGCAGCGAGTTTTTGTTCATGGGCCGCCACAACAAACTGCCCAACGAAGAAGAGCAATACGTGGCTTATCGGCGCACCGTGGAGGGCATGCACGGCCTGCCTGTCACGATTCGCACGATCGACATCGGTGCTGACAAGCCTTTGGACGACGATGTACACGAGGACACCCACCTTAATCCCGCCCTGGGGCTGCGTGCCATTCGCTGGAGTCTGTCTGAGCCTGCCATGTTTTTAACCCAGTTGCGCGCCGTTTTGCGTGCGGCAGCCCACGGTCAGGTTTATTTGTTGATCCCCATGCTGGCGCATGCTTGCGAAATTCGCCAGACCTTGGCGCTGATCGACCATGCACGGGTGCAGCTTGACAACAGGGGAACCGTCTATGGCGACATCAAAATTGGCGCGATGATCGAGATTCCGGCTGCGGCCCTGACGCTCAAGGTATTTCTCAAGTACTTTGATTTTTTATCGATAGGCACCAATGATTTAACCCAATACACCCTGGCCATCGACCGGGCCGACGCGTCTGTCGCACACCTGTACGACCCCACGCACCCCGCAGTCCTGCGTCTGGTGGCCAGCACGATTGCCGAGGGCCAAGCTGCGGGCAAGCCCGTTTGTGTGTGTGGCGAAATGGCCGGCGATGTGGCGATGACACGGCTGCTGCTGGGCATGGGTCTGCGCAGTTTTTCGATGCACCCCTCACAAATTCTGGCGGTCAAGCAAGAGCTGTTGCGTGCCGATACGGCCAAACTTGCGCCTTGGGCCTTACAGATCGTTGAAAACGATGAGCCTGACACCTGTGATGCCCTGCCAAACGGGGCTAAATGGCGCTAAACGGCGCTGACTGCCTCTGTCATGGCTTTTGTGGTGGCTTCTGTGCATTCAACTCTCAGCATCCGGGGTGCCCGCACCCATAACCTCAAAAACCTGGACATCGACATCCCGCGCAACCAGTTGGTGGTGATCACAGGGTTAAGCGGCTCTGGCAAGTCCAGTTTGGCTTTTGACACCTTGTACGCCGAAGGCCAGCGCCGTTATGTCGAAAGTCTGTCCACTTACGCCCGCCAGTTTTTGCAATTGATGGACAAGCCCGATGTGGACAGCATCGACGGGTTGTCTCCCGCCATTGCCATCGAGCAAAAAGCCACCAGCCACAACCCCCGCTCTACCGTAGGCACGGTGACTGAAATTCACGACTACCTGCGGCTGTTGTTTGCGCGGGTGGGCACACCGTTTTGCCCCGATCATGACTTGCCGCTCCAGGCCCAAACGGTCAGCCAGATGGTCGATGCCGTTCTGGCACTGCCTGAGGGCTCACGGTGGATGATTTTGGCCCCCGTGGCGCGGTCCAAAAAAGGCACATTTGTCGAGCTGTTTGCCCAAATGCAAAGCCAGGGCTATGTGCGCTTTCGTGTCGATGGACAGATCGTCGATGGTGAAGATCTGCCGGTGCTCAAAAAAACCGAAAAGCACGACATCGACGTGGTGGTCGATCGCATCAAGATTCACCCCCCGGGCACGACCTCCCGGGAGGCATCTGACAACCAAAAGCAACGCCTGGCCGAGAGCTTTGAGGCCGCACTGCGGCTGGCAGACGGACGGGCTATCGCCGCCTGTATGGACAGCCGCCCGGATGGTGGCGGCACGGCAGAGCACCCATCAGAGCACCCATCAGAGCATCTTTTCAACGCCAGCTTTGCCTGCCCCCATTGCGG
The DNA here is from genome assembly GCA_903822205.1 of uncultured beta proteobacterium. GTDB lineage: Bacteria > Pseudomonadota > Gammaproteobacteria > Burkholderiales > Burkholderiaceae_C > Rhodoferax. The sequence continues at coordinate 15,447 of CAIJOK010000002.1, forward strand.
TTACGCCTTGGCCGCTCTGGAGCCTCGTTTGTTCTCGTTTAATTCTCCGTCAGGGGCTTGCCCGGCCTGCGACGGTCTGGGTGTACAAGATTTTTTTGACCCCGCCCGCGTGGTGATGCACCCTGATCGCAGCTTGGCCGACGGGGCCATCAAGGGCTGGGATCGGCACAATGGTTATTCGTTTGCCATGCTCCAGGGCCTGGCCGCGCACTACCGGTTTGATATTGAACAAGTGTTTGAGTCCCTGCCTGCTACGGTCAAAAACGTGATTTTGTGGGGGTCAGACACCCAGGCCGTGCGCTTTGACTACACCATGGAGTCCGGTGCATTTGCAGGCAAGGGCTTTAGCAAAATGCAGCCGTTTGAGGGCGTGATCCCGCATCTGCAAAGACGCTACCGCGAGACCGATTCTGCGGCGGTGCGCGAGGAGCTTGTGCGTTACCGCAGCACCAAGCCCTGCCCAGAATGCGCAGGCACCCGTTTGCGGCGCGAGGCCCGCCACGTCAAGGTGGGCGATGGTGATCAGGCCCGCGCCATTTTTGAGATCAGCCGCAGCACACTGGCCCAAACCTGTGACTATTTCAACCACCTGCAACTGCACGGTGCAAAGGCCCACATTGCGGCCAAGGTGGTTCGCGAGATCAGCCTGCGGCTGCAATTTTTGAACGATGTGGGGCTGAATTATTTAAGCCTTGACCGCAGCGCAGAGACTCTGAGTGGCGGTGAGTCGCAGCGCATTCGCCTAGCCAGCCAGATAGGGTCAGGACTGACGGGCGTGATGTACGTGCTGGACGAGCCCAGCATTGGCCTGCACCAGCGCGACAACGACCGGCTGATCGCTACCCTCAAACACTTGCGTGACCTGGGCAACAGTGTGCTGGTGGTGGAACACGACGAGGACATGATGCGTGCCGCAGACCACATCATTGACCTGGGGCCGGGGGCCGGTGTGCATGGCGGCCTAGTCATGGCACAAGGAAATTTTGATGCTATTCAAAACAACAGCGCATCGCTGACCGGCCAGTATCTGGCGCACACCCTGTGCATTGCCGTGCCGATTCACCGTACGGCCTGGCTGCCAACGGTCAAAAGCAAGGCTGCGCCGCCAAAGCCCGCCGGACGGGGCAAGCCCAGCCAGGCTGCGTTGGCATGGGCAGAGCGTCAGGCACAGCACCAGGCCACCCTGGGTGAATTGCAGGCTATCCGTCTGGTCAATGCCCGTGGCAACAACCTGCAAGGCGTGACGGTCGATTTTCCGATAGGGCTGTTCACCTGCGTGACCGGTGTGTCGGGGTCTGGCAAATCCACCTTGGTCAATGACACCCTGTATGCCGCCGCAGCACGGCAAATTTACCGCGCCCATGAAGAGCCTGCGGCCCATGATGCCGTTTTGGGCATGGCGTTTTTGGACAAGGTGATCAACGTCGATCAATCGCCGATCGGTCGCACCCCGCGTTCCAACCCCGCCACTTACACCGGACTGCTCACCCCCATCCGCGAGCTGATGGCCGAGGTGTCCACAGCAAGGGAGCGCGGCTATGGCCCGGGGCGGTTTAGCTTTAACGTGGCCGGTGGCCGCTGTGAGGCCTGTCAGGGTGACGGCATGGTCAAGGTTGAAATGCACTTTTTGCCCGATGTCTATGTGGCGTGTGACGTGTGTGGCGGCAAACGTTACAACCGCGAAACCCTGGAGGTGTCCTACAAAGGGCAGAACATCGCACAAATTTTGGACATGACGGTGGAGGCTGCGCATGCGTTTTTTGGGGCCGTTCCCAGCATCGCACGTCGTCTCAAAACTCTGCTGGATGTGGGACTGGGCTATATCCACCTGGGACAGTCGGCCACCACGCTGTCAGGCGGCGAGGCCCAGCGCGTCAAGCTGGCGCTTGAGCTGTCCAAACGCGACACCGGTCGCACGCTCTACATTTTGGATGAGCCAACGACCGGCCTGCACTTTGCGGACATTGCCATGCTGCTCAAGGTTTTGCACCAGTTGCGCGATGCCGGCAATACGATTGTGGTGATCGAGCACAACCTGGATGTGATCAAAACCGCCGACTGGCTGATCGACATGGGGCCAGAGGGCGGCAGCGGTGGAGGACTGGTGGTAGCTGTGGGTACGCCTGAGGCCATAGCCGCTCATTCCTCCAGCCACACGGGGCGCTACTTGGCCAAAGTGTTGCAGAATAAATAACTTACTCTATAAATACAGTATTGATAGCACTGTGTGCATACTTAGTATGCGTTAGGGCATGTATCATCGAATATATCATGTAAGTTATTTATAAGATTTTTGTGTTGGTGGTGCTGTTTGATGCTGCGGCAGCAATCGTCTCCTGTTTGCTGGCGTAGGCAAGACGTTCCATTTCACTCACGGTCCCGTCCTGGTTGGTGTCGGCCGTGTCGGTACTTTTGCTTGCGCTTGCCGCGTTGTCACCCTTTGTTTGAGAATGCACCTTTGATAATTTTTTCAATCAAAACAACACTGCGACAGTGTTAAGTTCATCGAACTCTTTCATTCCCACCTTCCATGGCTATTAAAAAATCCGAGCTTTACTCATCTCTTTGGCAATCGTGTGACGAACTGCGCGGTGGCATGGATGCCAGCCAGTACAAAGATTACGTTTTGGTCATGCTGTTTGTCAAATACGTCAGCGACAAATACGCAGGAGTCCCCTTTTCGACCATCATCATCCCTGAAGGGGCCAGTTTCAAGGACATGGTCGCCCTGAAGGGATCAGCGCATATTGGCGATGACATCAACAGAAGAATTCTGGGGCCACTGGCCAATGCCAACCAATTGGCCGATATGCCAGACTTTAATGACGCCACCAAACTGGGCAGTGGCAAGGAACTGGTTGACAGGCTCACCAACCTGATTGCCATTTTCGAGAACAAGGCACTGGACTTTTCCAAAAACCGTGCCGAGGGCGACGATATTCTGGGCGATGCGTATGAGTACCTGATGCGCCACTTTGCGACCGAATCGGGCAAAAGCAAAGGCCAGTTTTACACCCCCGCAGAGGTCAGCCGCATCATGGCCAAAATTGTGGGTATTCACAGCGCAGGCACGAGCAACGACACCACTGTGTATGACCCCACTTGTGGGTCGGGTTCACTGCTGCTGAAAGTAGGCGATGAAGTCAACCAAAAGGTCACGCTCAACGGTCAGGAAAAAGATGTCGCCACGGCAGGGCTGGCGCGCATGAATATGATTTTGCACAACAACTCCACAGCACTGATTAAACAAGGCAACACACTGGCCAACCCCCTGTTCAAAACCCCTGAGGGTCAGATCCAGACTTTTGACTATGTGGTCGCCAATCCACCCTTCAGCGACAAGCGCTGGAGCACGGGCATCAATCCAGACAACGACCCCTTTCACCGGTTCACAACCTACGGCAGACCGCCCGACAGGCAGGGTGACTATGCCTATTTGCTGCACATTGTTCGCTCGCTCAAAAGCACCGGCAAAGGGGCGTGCATCCTGCCGCACGGCGTGCTGTTTCGTGGCAACGCCGAGGGCATCATCCGAGAGAACCTGATCAAAAAAGGCTTCATCCTGGGCATCATTGGCCTACCCGCCAACTTGTTTTTTGGCACAGGCATACCCGCTTGCATCATCGTCATCGACAAGGAAAACGCCCACAGCCGCAAGGGCATTTTCATGATGGATGCCAGCAGTGGGTTTATGAAGGACGGCAATAAAAACCGCCTGCGCGATCGTGACATCCACAAAATTGTCGATGTCTTTAACCAGCGTCTGGAAGTTCCTCAGTATTCCCGCACGGTGGCTTTGGACGAGATTGCAAAAAACGACTACAACCTCAACCTGCCACGCTACATTGACAGCCAACAGACCGAAGACCTGCAAGACCTGTCAGCCCACCTGAGTGGCGGCATACCGCAGCGCGATGTCGATGCCCTGCACAGTTATTGGGACGTTTGCCCACAGTTAAAAAGCACCCTGTTTGCGCCAGGTCGCCCTGGTTATCTGAATCTGGCCGTGCTGCCTGATGCCATCAAATTCACCATCTACCGTCATGGCGAATTTGTGGCATTCATGGACAACATGAAAGCGCTGTATGCCAGGTGGCAGCAGCACAGCGCCGACACACTCAAGGCACTGCAAGTTGGTTGTCACCCTAAAGCCATCATTCAAGACCTGTCCAATGACTTGCTTAGCCACTACGCTGGCGTGCCGTTGATGGACGCTTATGGCGTCTATCAGCACCTGATGGACTACTGGGCAAGCACGATGCAGGATGATTGCTATTTGATCGCCAGCGACGGCTGGAAGGCATCCATCACCCGCGTGCTGGTGCCAAACAACAAGGGCAAAGCGGTGGACAAAGGTTGGGCGTGCGAGCTGATTCCAAAATCGCTGGTGGTGCAACGCTATTTCGCCTCTGCCCAAAAAACCATGGACGAACTGCAAACCAAACTCGATGTCGTCAGCGCCCAGATGACCGAGATGGAAGAAGAACATGGCGGTGAGGATGGCCTGTTTTCTGAACTGGACAAGGTGAACAAGGCACAGGTCAGCGCCCGACTCAAAGACATTCAAAACGTTCAAGGCGACCAGGATGCCAAAGACGAATATCAAGCGCTATCAAAGTGGCTCAAACTGTGTAGCGAAGAAACAGAGCTGAAAAAAATGCTCAAAGACGCAGAGACCCCGTTGGATGCCCTGGTGCATGACCGGTACACCCGCCTGACCGAAGCAGACATCAAAACCCTGGTCGTCGATGACAAATGGCTCAGCGCCATTGGTTTGGCCGTGCATGGCGAAATGGATCGCATCAGCCAGGCACTGACCCAGCGCGTCAAAGTCTTGACCGAACGCTATGCCACGCCCCTGCCACAGTTGGCAGATGAGCTTGAAACACTGGCCAGCCGCGTTGAGGAACACCTGAAAACCATGGGGCTGGTGTGGAACACATCCGTTTAATTGCTATTTAATTGCTATTATTATGATAGCTACTAACGCTTGATAGACAAGGGCTGGAGCTTGCAAAAGCCACCCTGGCGTTGGATCGGCTGGACAGCATCGCACTGCCTGCGTCCTAAGAGGCGTCAAATTGGCGACAGGCAATACAATCTCAATTTCAAAATAGGAGCTCAGGATGACAACGGTTGTTGAAAGACAGGATCGCATTGGAGCGCGTGTGCCGCACGAGGTCTATGCGACCTTGTGTCGTGCAGCCGAATTGACGGGGGCTACCGTGAATCAGTTTTTGGTACAGGCTGCCCTCAAGGAAGCGCAAGCTGTCATCGAGCGTGAAGACGTGATTCGTCTCTCGCCTCGTGACTGGAACTGGATGTTGGCCTTGATGGACAACCCACCCAAGCCCAATGACAAACTGCAAGCTGCTCTGCAACACTACAACACAATGGCCAATGATGCTGGTACAGCCTTTAACTGGCAGCCATGATCGCCAGGGTTTTGACTGCGGTCGTGCAGAACTCACCCATTGGCTTAGACAAGTAGCCCGGCAACACCAGGACAAAGGGCTTTCAAAAACGTATGTGGCCATTCAAGAGAACGCATTGGAGCGAATATGTGGCTTCTACGCCCTCACCCTGGCTGAACTCGATAGCACCCACCTTCCCTCAGATTGGCGCAAAAAACTCCCGCGACGAATTCCTGGCGTGCGCTTGGGCCGCCTGGCGGTGGATGTTGACTATCAGGGCAAGAAACTGGGTGAGTTACTTCTTATCGACGCATTAACCCGATCCAGACGCATTTACCAGGAAGCTGGTGGTATTGGCCTCTTCGTGGATGCCATTGACTCTCACGCCGCAGGCTTTTACAGACGGTTTGGTTTTGAATCATCGCCAGATCAGCCACTGTTGCTGTTCTTGCCTGCCCACTTGCTGATGTTTCCCCCAAATTGATAGGGGTTTTTATCCATGCTGCCAAATTTTTGGGCAGGCGACAAAGGCTGACATTGTGTGCTGAAATGGAAGAGGATTTACTATGATAATAATAGCTACAGATGTAGACGGGACGGGCGTTAGAGGCCGTTTTCTTGGTAAATGATGAAACTGACCGACACCCCCGACTACGTTCTGCTCTTGACGCAAATTTCAGACACCTACACCCAAGGCCGTCTGCAAGCGGTGCAGGCTGTCAATGTGCATATCACCCAAACCTATTGGCAAGTGGGGCGGCATATTGTGGAGTTTGAGCAAGACGGAAAAGCCAAGGCGGCTTATGGCAAGGCGCTGATTACCAAACTGGCACAGGACTTGAGTTTGCGCCACGGCAAGGGTTTTAGCCGCAGTAATTTAATTCGTTTTCGGCAGTTTTATCTGGCTTGGCCAATTGGTGCGACGCTGTCGCACCAATTGAACTGGTCGATCATTGTTGAGCTGTTAAAAATAAATGACCCTTTGGAGCGCAGCTTTTACGAGCAACAAACGCTGAGAGAACGATGGTCAGTGCGTGAGCTGATTCGACAAAAGGAAAGTTCCCTCTTTTTGCGACTGGCATCCGGCAAAGACAAGGCAGCCATCCTGCAACTGGCGGCCCAGGGTCAGATCATTGAACAGGCTACCGATGTTTTGCGCGAACCCTATGTGTTTGAATTTCTGAAAATCCCCGAGCCTTATCAGGTGTCTGAGACCCAGTTGGAAACTCAACTGTGCAATCACCTTCAGCAATTTCTATTGGAACTGGGCAAAGGTTTTACTTTTGTGGGACGGCAATACCGCATCACTCTGAACAACACGCACTACAGGGTTGATCTGGTTTTTTACCACCGCATTTTGCGCTGTTTTGTGTTGATTGACCTCAAAATCAACGACGTGCAGCACCAGGATATTGGCCAGATGAATATGTATCTGGGCTATTTTGCCAGTGAAGAAAATGTTGAAGGTGATAACCCGCCAATAGGCATCATTTTGAGCCGCAACAAAGACGAGATGCTGGTCGAATACGCCACCTACCAAATGAACAGCCAGCTTTTTGTACAAAAATACCAGCTCTATTTGCCCGAACGAGAAGAACTCCGGCGCGAACTGGAGCTGACACTGCTTGCTGCAAAAGCAGGGGATGCACTATGATAATCATAGCTACATACGCAGACGGGACGGGCGTTATAGGCCATTTTGGCTTACTAAATTTGTGTCTGTTATGGGCGTGTGGTGGGGTGGTGTTTGGCGGATGTTAGGGAGAAGTGGCATGAATACGGCGGTGCGGGCGGGATATAAGCTGACTGAGGTGGGGGTTATTCCGGTGGATTGGGAGGTGAAACGGATTGGTGACTTAGCGACGGTCAATTCTGGCGGTACACCAAGTCGAAAAAATGCTGCATTTTGGGGTGGCGAAATACCTTGGGTTACAACCTCCAAAATTGACTTCAACACCATCACCGACGCTGATGAGTTCATCACTGAAGCTGGCCTCAAAAACTCGGCAGCTAAGATATTTCCGGTTGGAACGCTACTTATTGCGTTGTATGGTCAGGGTAAAACCAGAGGTAAAGTTGCCATGCTTGGTTTTATTGCCACTACAAATCAGGCTTGTGCCGCAATATCTTTGTTTGCAAATATCAATCGGGATTATTTATTGCATTTCTTGGTTAGTAGGTATGAGGCAATCAGAAATTCGAGTAACAGTGGCAGTCAAGAGAACTTGTCAGGGCAAATCATCAAGGGCTTACCAGTGGTGTTACCAACGGTTGCTGAACAGCGCGCCATCGCCACCGCGCTATCGGATGTAGATGCCCTGCTAACCAAACTCGATCAGCTTATTGCCAAAAAGCGAGACATCAAACAGGCCGCCATGCAGCAACTCCTGACCGGCCAGATCCGACTGCCTGGGTTTAGCGGGGATTGGGAGGTGAAGCAGTTGGGGGATGTGGCTCATATAAAAACAGGCACTAAGAACAACGATGATAAAGTCGAGGATGGTGAATATCATTTATTTGTGCGATCACATACTATTGAGCGTATCAGTACTTACTCATACGATTGCGAAGCTATTTTGGTACCGGGTGAAGGTGATATTGGTAACATCTTTCACTATATCAATGGGAAATTTGATTGCCACCAGCGCGTTTATAAGATCAGCACATTCGATTCTTGTACTTGCGGAAAATATGTCTTTTATTGCATGACATATTTATTTCACAAGCAAGCCACACGTAATTCAGTTAAAGCTACTGTAGATTCTCTTCGTCTACCGACATTTCTGGAGTTTGAGTTTTCTGCGCCGACTTTGGCCGAACAAACCGCCATAGCCACCATCCTGTCCGATATGGACACCGAACTTGCCGCCCTGAAAGCCCGCCGAGACAAAACCCAAGCGCTTAAGCAAGGCATGATGCAGGAACTGCTAACCGGAAACATTCGTCTGCCATGAAAGAAACCCAAAACCATAACGCATGGACAAACCACGGCAGCCCAGAGCCTCAATTTGCTTGCGACAGCGCAGGGTTTTGGGTGGAGTTTCCATTCCTCAAGGTGGATGATGTGCCCAACACTGCCGTACTCGTGTCTGAAAATGGGTTGGGTAATGGGTTGGGTAATGGGTTAGGTAATGGGTTAGGTAATTCAACACCATCACGTTTGCTTTTACTGATAAAAACAAGGCCTACCATCACCTTGGTTGAGATGAGTCAACAACTCGGTGTCAGTACAACCGCGATAGAAAAATCCATCAAACGGCTAAAAGCCAAAGGACTGCTTCAGCGAGTTGGTTCTACACGAAGCGGCCACTGGGTCGTATCAAAGGAATTGAAATGAATCCTATCGGTCAGCCCGAACGGGCAACACAAAACCGCGTCATCCGCCTGTTCATTGACGAACTGGGCTACACCTGCCTGGGCGACTGGACGGATCGCCCCAACAACAGCCACATTGAAGAAGCCTGTCTGACTGGCTACCTGATCCGTCGGGGCTATAGCACCGTGCAAGTGGGCAAGGCCATTCACGAACTGCGTCAAACGGCTGCGCACCCTCACCGCAATTTGTACGGCAACAACCAGGCGGTGTATTCACTGCTGCGCTATGGTGTGCAGGTCAAGGCCGAAGCCGGTGAGGCATTTGAGACCGTGCAATTGATCGACTGGACGCGCCCTGATGACAATGATTTTGCAATCGCAGAAGAGGTCACGCTGCGCGGCAATCACGAGCGACGGCCTGATGTGGTGCTGTATGTCAATGGCATCGCCCTGGTGACGCTGGAGCTGAAAAACAGCCGTGTGTCCTTGAGTGAAGGCATTCGACAAAGCCTGTCCAACCAGCAGCCAGAATTTAATGCCTGGTTTTTCAGCACGGTGCAACTGGTGTTGGCCGGCAATGATTCTCAAGGCCTGCAATATGGCGCGATTGGCACGCAGGAAAAATTCTTTTTGACATGGAAAGAAGACGAAGCGGATAACACGAGCTACAAACTCGACAAATATCTGCGCAAACTGTGCAGCAAGAATCGTCTCTTGGAGCTGATTTTTGACTTTGTTTTGTTTGACGGTGGCATCAAAAAGCTGCCGCGTGCGCACCAATACTTTGGCATCAAGGCCGCGCAGGCCTACGTTAAACGCTTTGAGGGCGGCATCATCTGGCACACCCAGGGCAGTGGCAAAAGCATTGTGATGGTGCTGCTGGCAAGGTGGATTCTGGAAAACAAGCCCCAAGCCCGCGTAGTCATTGTGACTGACCGCGACGAGTTGGACAAACAGATTGAAGGTGTCTTCAACAATGCAGGCCACCCCATCGTTCGCACCAGCAGCGGACGCGACCTGATGGCCTTGCTTGGGCAGGCCGCACCTCGCTTGCTGTGCTCGCTGGTTCACAAGTTTGGCCGTCATGGCGTGGATGATTTTGAAGCGTTCATCACTGGGCTGCAAAGCCAGCCCAGCACCACGGTGGGCGAATTGTTTGTGTTTGTTGATGAATGCCACCGAACGCAAAGCGGCAAGCTGCATCGCGTGATGAAAGCGCTGATGCCCCATGCGGTTTTTATGGGGTTTACCGGAACGCCCTTGTTAAAGCAGGACAAACAGACCAGTTTGGAGGTCTTTGGCGGCTACATCCACACCTACAAATTCAGCGAGGCCGTGCAGGATGCCGTCGTGCTTGATCTGGTTTATGAAGCGCGTGACATTGACCAGCGTCTGGGGTCACCCGAGCGCATTGATGCCTGGTTTGATGCCAAAACGAGGGGGTTGAACAACTGGCAAAAGGCAGCCCTACGTGCGCAATGGGGCACCCTGCAAAACGTTCTGAGTTCACGGTCTCGCATGGAGCGGGTGGTGAGCGACGTAGTTTTTGACTTTGGCGTGAAGCCGAGACTCTGCAACCAGCGTGGCAATGCCATGTTGGTGGCATCGAGTATTTTTGAGGCGTGCAAGTATTTTGAGCTGTTTCAAAAGACCGCATTCAAGGGCAAATGCGCAGTGGTCACGTCGTATAACCCGCAACTGCGCGACATCACCACCGAAGACACCGGCGCCAACACCGAGACCGACAAGGAATTCATCTTTCATACCTACACCGCGCTGCTGAGAGATGTGAAGTCGCAACCCAACAAAACAAAAACAGAGGTGTATGAGGACGAAGCCAAGGCACTGTTCAAAAAACAGCCCGCCAACATGCGCTTGCTGATTGTGGTGGACAAACTGTTGACGGGTTTTGATGCACCAAGCTGCACCTACCTCTACATTGACAAAAAGATGCAGGATCATGGCCTGTTTCAGGCGATTTGCCGCACCAACCGTCTGGACGGTGACGACAAGGACTTTGGCTACATTGTTGATTACAAAGACCTCTTTACCAAACTGGAGAAGGCGATTGCAGTCTATACGTCCGAGCTGGACAACAGTGGTGGCAGTGACGCGCAAGTGTTGTTGAAAGACCGCCTGATAGTGGGACGTGATCGACTGGATGCAGCACTGGAGGCATTCGCCTTGCTGTGTGAACCTGTGCCGCCACCTCAAGGCGAACTGCAATACATTCAGTATTTTTGTGGCAACACCGAGGTGGCTGACGATTTGCAAGCGCATGAGCCACAACGGGTTGCGCTCTACCAGGCCACTGTGGCACTGGTGCGGGCATTTGCCAATATGGCTGGCGACCTGGAGGCCGCAGACTACAGTCCAACGGACATCGCACGGATCAAGGCAAAAGTCGATCAAGCAGTCAAACTGCGCGAAATCATCCGCAAAGCCAGTGGTGAAACCATTGACCTCAAAGCGTATGAGGCCGACATGCGTCACCTGATTGACACCTATATTCAGGCCGACGAGCCACGCAAAATTTCGCCATTTGACGACATGCCATTGCTGGCGCTGGTGGTCAAAAGCGGCATTGCCGATGCCATCAACCAATTGCCCGATGGCATCAAAGGAGATCGCTCGTCAGTGGCCGAGACCATTGAAAACAATGTGCGCAGCAAAATCATCAAAGACCATCTGAACGATCCCGCTTATTATGAAACCATGTCGGCATTGCTTGACGAAATCATTGCAGCACGCAAGGCCAACGCGATGGATTACGAAGCGTATTTGAAAAAAATAGCCGAGTTGGCCGTCATGGTGCAGGCCGGTCAAGGCAACAACACGCCGGTGCAACTGAACACACCGGGCAGGCGTGCGCTGTACAACAACCTTCAAAAGCTGCTGGCTGCATCGCCCGCCTTGGGAGTCCGGCAGCAACCTGCCTCATTTGGCAATGTCCCTTATGACAATGCGCTGGAATTGGCCATGTGTGTCGATGCTGCCATCAAAGCAAATCGACCCGACGGCTGGCGAGGCGTTCTGGCACGTGAACAGATCATCCGCAGGGCGATTTTTGATGTGTTGCAGAATTTTGATTGGGTCGAACCTATTTTTCTCATCATCGTGCAGCAAGGCGAGTACTGATGGTGCAGCACATCCACTTGGGCGACATGGCTGTCGAGGTGGTAAAAAAGTCAATTAAAAACATCCACTTGAGCGTTCATCCACCCCTTGGGCGTGTGCGCATTGCCGCTCCGTTGCACATTGACCTTGACACCCTGCGCGTGTTTGCCATTTCAAAGCTGACCTGGATCAGGCAGCAGCAAGACAAATTGCTCAGCCAGGCCAGAGAATCGCCCAGAGAGTACCTTGACCGCGAAAGCCATGATGTTTGGGGCAAACGCTACTTGCTCAAGGTGATCGAACATGATGCGCCACCACAAGTCACCCTTGAACACAGTGTGTTGGTGTTGCAGGTGCGCCCAGGTGCTGACGATGCCAAAAAACAGGTGGTGCTCGATGCGTGGTATCGCGATCAACTCAAGACAAAAACACTGGTCTTGTTTGACAAATGGGCACCGCATATTGGTGTTGCTGTCCCTTCATTGACCGTGCGCAAGATGAAAACCAGATGGGGCAGTTGTACCCCTGCCACTTTGCATGTTCTCATCAACCTGGAACTGGCCAAAAAACCGCCTGAGTGTCTGGAATACATTGTGGTGCATGAACTGACGCACCTGCTGGAACCCACCCACAACAAACGGTTTATTGCGCTGATGACGCAATTCATGCCCAAGTGGCAGTTTTACCGCGATGAGCTGAATCGGCTACCGGTGCGGCATGAAGAGTGGGGGTATTGAGTGAGTACCAGACCTACAGGACTTTTTCTAAAACAATTTAACCAAAATAGTGGGACAGTTAACCAGCGCGGGCAAGCCCGCACCTACGAAGAATGCTTCAATTTCGGTTGTAGGTGCGGGCTTGCCCGCGCTTGAAACGCTACTTTATTAACTTCAGATTTCCTGATCCGATCCAGGCAAGAAGCAGAATTATTGGAATCAGGCATGGCACTCGTAGAAGCGGCATCTTGCCGCTTTGCCAGCGTCTGCGGCTGGAAGCCGCAGCTACAAGACTGCCAGCAGTGCCATTTAAGA
>CAIJOK010000003.1 GCA_903822205.1 uncultured beta proteobacterium
TATTGGCGTTGTGGGTGCTGATGCCACACATGTTTCAGCGCATTTGTCGTGCGACATCACCGTGCTCCTGACAGTTCATGACTACACTTTACTCTTCTGATGGTCTTTTTGTCATTTTTTGATTTTTTCACAAGCTCTGAGTTCATCAACTGGATCAGTGGCAACCCACTGGCGGGCGATGTCATCCCTGGTGCCAAAGGGCTACGCAAGGTTCGCTGGGCACGTCAGGGAATGGGCAAGAGCAGTGGTGCAAGAGTGATTTACTTCAACCATCTTGCTAATGGGGAGATTGTGCTGCTGTGGGTCTATACCAAGTCCAAGCTGGACAATGTTCGATCTGAGTTTTTGCTGATTTTGAAGGAGCGATTGAATGATTGATGATGCCGTTGCAGCAGGTGTTCCGCCTCATTTTTGGGACGGTGTTGACCCCGAAGTTGCCGAGTTTGAGTGCGGCCTGCTTCAATCCATTGACCAAATGAAGCGTGGCGAGTTTGCGCGTGTCCATACACCAGAGAGGATTGCCGGATACAAGGCGCACCGCGTGGGTCGTCCGGTGGGTACGCTCAAGGCAAAACCCAAGGTGCCCACCACCATTCGCTTTGACGCTGACGTTCTGGCCGCCCTGAGAGCCAGTGGGAGGGGTTGGCAGACTCGGGTGAATCAGGCCATGAAAGACTGGCTGCGTACAAACTCACCGGTGTGAGCACCTATCAATCAGGTGATACAAAAAAGTGGAATTGGCAGAAAAACCAAAGCCAAAAAATGTCACCTTGAAATTTATATCACCCTTTATGTCACCCTTTATGTCACCCTATTTGCCTGAACTAAACAGACTGGGATTTTGTTGTGATCACCGAGCCTGAATTTAACCAATTGCACAGCCGGGGCTATAACCGCATTCCGGTGACAGCCTGTGCCCCGGCAGACCTTGAAACCCCGCTGTCGCTTTACCTTAAGCTGGCGGGTCATGCTCCTCTCAGTTTTTTGCTGGAGTCCGTGGTGGGCGGTGAACGCTTTGGGCGCTACAGTTTTATCGGGCTGCCCTGTCGCACCCTGCTGCGGGTGCAGGGTTTTGGCGACTCAGTGCGCACAGAGGTCGTTACCGACGGCATCGTGACCGAAACCTCTCGCAACCCACCACTGGGCTTTATTGCCGATTACCAAAACCGCTTTCGGGTGGCCCCGTGGCCTGGCCTGCCGCGTTTTTGTGGCGGACTGGCCGGCTATTTTGGCTATGACACGGTGCGCCATATCGAGAAAAAACTGCAAGGCACCTGCCCGCCCGATACGCTGAACTGCCCGGATATCTTGCTGCTGCAATGCGATGAGCTGGCCGTGATCGACAACCTGTCAGGCACGTTGCACTTGATCGTTTATGCCGACCCTGCTACGCCCCATGCCTACCGCTGTGCGATAGACCGATTGAAGCAGTTGATGGATAGTCTGCATCAACCCGTACCGGTGTCGGTTTTTATGCCTACTTTTGTGCCAGCTACTTTGCCTGGGGCGGCCCTGCCGGCGGTTCGCACGTTTGCAAAGGCCGACTACCTGGTTGCCGTGCAAAGGGCGCAGGCCCTGATCGCTGAAGGTGACTTTATGCAAGTGCAGGTGGGGCAGCGCATCCAAAAGCCCTACACCCAGTCACCTTTGAGTTTGTACCGGGCGCTGCGATCGCTCAACCCGTCGCCCTATATGTACTACTACAACCTGAGCGGCGCTGCGGCAGACGGCAGCGACTTTCATGTGGTGGGGTCATCGCCTGAGATTTTGGTGCGTCAGGAACAAGTCACTGCAGACGGCAAAACTGTTCAAAAAGTGACGATCCGCCCCTTAGCGGGTACTCGCCCCCGTGGGGCCTCGCCTGCACTGGACAAAGCTGCCGAGGTCGATCTGCTGAACGACCCCAAGGAACGCGCCGAACACGTGATGCTGATCGACTTGGCCCGCAACGACATAGGCCGAATTGCGCAAACAGGCAGCGTGGTGGTGACCGATGCCTTTTGTGTGGAGCGCTACAGCCACGTCATGCACATCGTCAGCAATGTGGAGGGCATTTTGCAAGACGGCATGACCAACATGGATGTGCTGAAAGCCACCTTTCCGGCGGGCACTTTGACCGGTGCGCCCAAGGTTCATGCCATGGAGGTCATTGACCAACTTGAGCCTGTCAAACGGGGTGTTTATGGCGGAGCTTGTGGTTATTTAAGCTACGCCGGCGACATGGACATGGCGATCGCCATTCGCACTGGCATCATCAAAAACCAGACGCTGTACGTGCAGGCGGCGGCCGGCATCGTGGCCGACAGTGTGCCTGAGCTTGAATGGCGTGAGACCGAGGCCAAAGCCCGTGCCTTGCTACAGGCTGCTGATCTTGTTGAGAGCGGATCCCTGTAACGGCAAATATGGCCCCATACGGCAAACGCCCTGACGGGCATTGACCCACCCATGTTCGGATCGCAATCTTCCTTATTTGCCCCCGCAGTCTGGCAAGTGGGCGCTTTGTGCCGTGCTGTGACTGAATCCCTACAGTCCAAATTTAACCCTGTGACCGTGCGTGGTGAGTTGGCTGGGTTTTCGCGGGCCACCAGCGGGCACTGTTACTTTGCCATCAAGGACAGCACGGGCCAATTGCGCTGTGCCATGTTCAAACGCGCTGCCGACCGACTGGACTTTGCTCCGCGTGACGGCGAGCTGCTCGAGGTTCAAGGCCGTCTGGGCGTGTATGAGCCTCGCGGTGACCTGCAGTTGACAGTGGATGCCGTGCACCGCGCCGGTGTGGGCCATTTGTTTGAGGCGTTTGCCAGGCTAAAGGCCAAGCTACAGGCCGAGGGTCTGCTGGATGCCGAACGCAAGCGCCCTTTGCCTGCGATGCCCTCGGCCATTGGCGTGGTGACATCCCTGGGGGCGGCGGCGTTGCACGATGTCGTGTCGGTTTTGCAGCGGCGAGTGCCCCATATTCCGGTGGTCATCGCGCCGGCCTCTGTGCAGGGACCCAACGCCCCCGCCCAGATCATCCAGGCACTGTCCAGCCTGTATGACTTGGCGGCAACCCGTCAGGTGCTGCCGACGGGTGCACCAGCCAAACGCCATGCAGCGTCAAAAAGCCTGGCGTGTCGGATTGAGCTGATTTTGCTGGTGCGAGGTGGCGGTGACATTGAGGATTTATCCGCGTTCAACGACGAGCAACTGGCCCGGACTCTCAGCCGCAGTCCAGTGCCGGTGGTGTCTGGCGTGGGCCATGAGACTGATTTCACGATTGCAGACTTTGTGGCCGACCTGCGTGCCCCTACCCCCACGGCGGCCGCAGAATTGGCCGCTGTGCCGCTGGATGTTTACCTATTGGCCCAGGATGCCCTGGCATGGCGCATGAGCGATGCCGTACAGCGCAGGCAGGACACTCAGGCCCAGCGGCTTGACCTTTTGGCATCGCAGATGGGGCGGCCATCGGCATGGTTGGCTGCGCAGCACTTGCGCCAGGCGGGTTGTGCCCAGGCAATGCACACCTTGTCTGCGCACGGTTTGCAACAGCACGCCCAGTGCATTCAGGCCTTGTCGGCACAGATGCCGCAGGCCTTGCAGCGTGGCCTACAGGGGCACACCCAGAGGCTGGATCGTGCTGGTCTGCGACTGGGGCTGCTTGACCCGCGTCTGGTGTTGCAACGCGGCTATGCCTGGTTACAAGATGCAGCGGGCCACGCCGTGACAAGCTGCCATCAAACATCGCCTGGACAGGCGCTGACAGCCACTTTGTCAGACGGAACGGTCGATATGACCGTGGCCCCTCGATCACGCTGACCATTTCTACAATGCCGCCCCCATACCCCTTCCCATCAACCCACCTGAAAGACACCAATGGAACACACCTTGCCCCCTCTGCCGTACCCCATCGATGCATTGGCTCCGCACTTTTCGGCTGAAACCCTTGAGTTTCATCACGGCAAACACCATCAGGCCTATGTCACCAACCTGAATCGACTGCAACAAGGTACAGCATTTGCCAGCTTGCCTCTCGATGAAATCGTCAAGACTTCGACGGGCGGCCTCTACAACAACGCTGCCCAGGTCTGGAACCACACGTTTTTTTGGCAATGCCTAAGCCCCACGGGCGGCGGACAGCCGTCCGGTGATTTGGCATCGGCCATTGCGGCCAAATGGGGCAGTTTTGCCGACTTTAAGGCCGCGTGGATAGCGTCAGCCGTTGCTAACTTTGGTTCAGGCTGGACCTGGCTGGTCAAAAAGCCCGACGGGTTGGCGGATATTGTCAATATGGGGCCGGCCGGTACGCCGTTGACCACAGCAGACACTGCTATCTTGACCGTCGATGTTTGGGAGCACGCCTATTACATTGACTACCGCAATGCGCGGCCCAAATACCTGGAAACCTTTTTGGACCATCTGGTGAACTGGCGTTTTGCCGAGGCCAATTGGGGGTAATTTCGCCTGCCTCCCTCCAACGGAGGGAAATGGGGGGCAGCGTTGGGCTTATTCTCCACCTGTGGCGGGGTACGCCGTAGGCGGGGGGTGGTTCATTTTCCTTAAGTTCAGATTTCTTGATCCGCTAGGAATCTTAAATGGCACTGACGGCAGTCGTGTCGCTGTGGCTTCCACGAGTGCCATTCCTGATTCCCATCATTCTGCTTTTTGACGGGTGCTGCTCAGGAAGTCTGAAGTTGGTGCATGGACACCTCCAAATGGAAAAAAGTGACTTCCAAATAGGAAGGGTCAAAATCGGCATCAACGCCCGTCAACACTGCATATGTAGCTATTTCATTTACAGCGTTTCCACCTCAAACCTGACGATATTGCGGCTGGCTTTGCTGAACTCCACGCCGATCAGGTGAATGGGTTCGCCCCGGTTCTGGTATTTTTGGGCGTAATTGCGTTCCTTGATTTGCTTCAAGGCCTGACCACGTGACCTGATCTTGACCACCTTGAACTCAAAAAGATAAACATGGCCCTGAAACAGCACGGTCATGTCAATACAGCCAAAATTGGTCGGGTCTTCCAGTTGGATATGAAGTCCCAGCGCAGCAAAGTAACTGTAGAAGATACTGACATAGTAACCCTCATAATCGCTCATCTCGTTTTTGCGATACCAGTCGTTGGCAATGCTGGCGTAAAAGGCGTGGAACAGGTTTTTAAGGCCAACAAAATCAAGTGCCATCAGCAGTTTGTAGAGCCTTGTGATCTGCGGCCCGGGCACATTCAGGCTGCCGGTCAGGCTTTGCAGCAGGCAGTTGTTCAGGCTGGCCTGTACCTCCAGATTGGGGTATTTCAAGGTGATTTCCATCTGGCCAGGCGCATACCAAACAGTGTCAATGGTGAGGTAGCCTGTCTGAAAAAGCAATGCCTCCACCGGAATGTTGTCCACATCAAAGGTCGATAGCAGCGTGTCAGATGCCACGATGCGCGACAGGTCAGGCGTGAACTGCTGCCGATTTTCAAGCAGTTTGATCAAAAAGGAAGGGGTGCCCGTTTCAAACCAATGCGGCCTGAATTGGCGTGTGCGAAACAACTGCAACAAGCCAAAAGGGTTATAGACTGAGCTGCCCAGCCAGTTATAACCGTTGTACCACTCACGGATCAGTTCACGGTCCAGACCGGAAAGCTCAGGCGCAAACACTGAATCTACATCGGCATCTGTATAGCCACAAATGTCGCTGTAAGTTTCATCCAGGGTGATGTCGGTCAGGTTATTCAGGCCAGAGAAAAGGCTGACCTTGCTGAACTTGGACACGCCGGTCAGAAAGGTAAATTTAACATGGGCATCGCTGTCCTTGATGACCGAATACAGGTCTTTGAGTACCTCGCGGATTTGCTTGGCAATGTCTGGCTCTTCAATGCGATCCAGAATGGGTTTGTCATATTCATCGACCAAAATCACAACGCGCTGGCCGGTACTTTTTGCCGCATGGACAATGATGTCTTTGAATCTACTGCGGTGATCCGGAAACCTGGCCGCACATTCCCATTGCTCTTCCATCGTCGTCAATTGCTGGTGCAAACTTTGCTGCAAATCAGCCACCGACCCCAACACACCTGCGCCAAAGCTGATGCGAAGCACAGGATATTTCTTGCTCCAGTCCCA
>CAIJOK010000004.1 GCA_903822205.1 uncultured beta proteobacterium
ACAAAACAATATCCGCACCAGCAGGGTTTCCAGGTCTTTGCCGCAATAGCCGGTCGCTTTGACGGCATCGTGCAGATCGGCCAAAGTCTCGGCGGCAGCGGCATTGGCGGCCTCTTGCCGGGCCACTGCGGCCTGTTCATAGCCGCACAGAAACCCCATCGCCTCAACGTGCTGGCGAAACTCTGACAATCTGAAGCGCAAAGGTTCCTGGTCGGGGGTTGTCAAATCATACAAATGCAGATTCTGAAAATCACTGACCAGAACATAACGCGGTTTGTCGGCCTCACTCAATAACGGGATATAGCGCAGGGTTTGTTCAAACGCCTGATCCATATCGCGCCCCGCTGATTTCATTTCAATCAGCATCATGCCCGGAAAGAATCCATCGATCCGGTTAATACCGGCGATAGTTTCACCTTGTTTATTTTGCTTTTGAATGCGCTCTTCAAACCGCACACAGCGCAAATAATTCAGCCCATAAACGGCACACAGCTCGCGGATAAAGTTTTGTGCATGGCCGGATTCATACGTGATGCCTTCAAATTCTTTGCAAAATTCGTCAGCGCGGGATTGCAGGTCTTCCAGATTAAGCATGGTGTGGTTCTTTATGGTTTTGTCACAATTATCATGATTGCTTGGCAAACAATATGAACGTGTATAATCGAACGCTAGAAACTGCTTTATTCCCCACTTTCAGCGGCTTGGCGCAAAGCCAAGAATGCCTCTTTCAGAGTTTGGCTAATCGCAGAATCCGCTTCATTAAGAACTAATGCCTGATAAGCATTCAGGTAATCAGAACGGATGCGGTGGAACAGATGCAAAAAATGCCGAAGAAAACCAACACAATCCAGAATAGCAATTTCAGTACCATCTGTCTTTTCATAAAACGCAGCAGCGTACTGCACCACAACAGGATCAATGGTATCGGTCGTAACAAACAGGTAATTGTGAATTTGCTTCGGTGCTCTGACAATTTTGGTGACTGCGATATCAATATCCTCTTGTGTGACACGCTTCATTTTCATTTCATAGACTGTCACGATCGAATCGTCACCAACCAGACAGATTTCCAGATCACCCAATGAGCCAGTTTGCATATCTGCCGCATTGTGTGAATTCAACGGCAACAAACATTCAAAAAGAAGCATTCCCGCAGTTTGATAGGCAGCAGCGACAACCAACACAGGCAAACGGCTTGCATTTTTGCAAACGAGATGCTGATGTATCAGAGTAACGATAGCCTCAGACGACAATGGCAACGCGCCTTCTGTGCGCTTCAATGTTCCGAGGAGTGAAGTAATGCGTGCCAGCTTTTCATCGCGTAACTGCAATAAGACACGCACGGTTTCAACCAACAACACATCCGCACCAATCCGCTGTTTGGCAACATCCTCCAAAAGCTCAAGCGTTTTTTTGTAGAGGTCACGCGGCCTGCCAACAAGCGCATGATCGGTCGTCAGTGGGTGATCAAGATTGCGCAGTGTGGGTGTCAAAAACGCTGTTGTTGAATTAACTGGCAAGCGATGCTCGTGAATGAATGGGGTTAAAAAACGTTCATCGTAGGTACGCCCCGAAAAACTGTCATTGCCGCCGATTTCGGTATAGGGTTTGCGAGGATCAACAATTGGGTTATGCAATTTTCCGAGCAGGCAAGCCATCAGCAAGCGCACACCAGAGCGATTGCTCATGCAGCGGCAAATATCATCGACACGCTCTCGCATCGTGACGTTTTTGATCACTGTTTTGGCACGTGTTGCGATGGCCCTGTCATAAACTGTCTGCAAAATTTGCTCTGGTGTTTGTTGCGTTGTCATTAAAAAAGAATCTCCTGGCTTTGGCCTACCGGGTTGAAATTTGTCCACAATCCTTCTTGTCGTGTGCCTTTTGTTGAGTGAATGGTTTTGTCTGCGCCCATGGTTTTGAACCAGCGACACGGACTGAAAAGTTCATCCATCAACGGATGATCGTAACCAGACACCGCAACCATACCTTGACACTCGTTTGCAGCTTGTGCAAAATCCCTATGCTGGTGTTCGTCCATTTCAAAACCATAAGCTTGGGTATCTCCTCGCGTTGCATGCAGGTAAGGTGGATCGCAATAAAACAAAGTAGTGGGATTGTCATAGAGTTGGAGTACATCCATTGCTGGCCGGTTCTCGATCTGCACGCGTACCAGTCTCTTGGCAATGTCATCGAGAGCCTCAATGCCGCCCAGCCAACGCGATACGACTCCGGACATACCGGACCGGCTTGTTTCCTTGCAATTGGCCCAGCGGCCCAACGATGCCGTCTGGGCAAGTCCAGTGCGGGTTTGACGTGCCTTAATATAAAAACGTCTTGCGCGTTCTACATTGCTGATGTCAGTGGTTGAACCATAAATGGCCTGGTGATATTCCTCTCTTGAAAAGGGTGTCAATGCAATGATTCTGATCAGTTCATCATGGTGGTCTCGTAACATGCGAAAAAAGTTAACAACATCGCCATCAATATCGTTGTACGTTTCAACCGGGGAGGGTTCCCGATTTAACAATACGGCACCTGAACCCGAGAATGGTTCGCAATAGTGGTGACAAGTCGGAAGCAGCGGCAGCAGCCAGTCCAAGTGTGAGAATTTGCCGCCATACCAGCCAAATACGATGCGGCGATGACGGCAAGGGTTTCTGGTGTAAGTAACATGGGTATTGGCTCCGTCGATCTCTTCATCCAAAAATATGGGTGAAGCGTTTCTTGTTTTTGTTGCCATCAGGTTGTCACTTTGGATAATTTGCGGATAAAGTTTTGTGCATGGCCGGATTCATACGTGATGCCTTCAAATTCTTTGCAAAATTCGTCAGCGCGGGATTGCAGGTCTTCCAATGGGAGTGTTGTGGTCATGGCGCAGACGCTTTGTCCAATGGGCCAACGGCCACGGCGCGCAGCGGTGTGCCGTCCGATTGCAGCCGTTGCTGGCCGGCGACCACCACGGTGTCGCCGGCAGACAAACCCTCACTGATCTGCACCATACCCTGACGGCGCACTCCCAGACTGACCTGCTGGCGGCGCGACACCAGCGCTGTACCAGGGCGCACCGATGCCACAGCCATGATGACAAACTGGCGGCCATCCTGCGGCACGATGGCCTGCTCAGGCACCATCAACGCGGCCTCATGGGTGGCAAATACCGTGGTGGTGCGGGCAAACATGCCGGACCGCAGGGCAGGTGTCCGATTTGCCTGCCCTGTCCGACCGGTGTTGGGCAACACAGCGCGAACCAGGATGGATCGGCCATTGCTGTCTTGCAGAGGGTCGATCGCATCCACCGTGGCCTGTAGCGGGCGACCCGGCAGGGCATCCAGCGTCAATTCAACCGTTTGCCCGACCGCCAGGCGATCGCCAAAGCGCTCAGGCAAGCGATAGTCCACCACCATCTGGCGAGAGTCCTCCAGATTGACCAAATCAGTGCCGTCTTTGACGTAATCGCCCACATTGACCAGCCGCATACCCACCACGCCGTCAAACGGAGCGCGAATAGCCATGCGCGACAGCCGTACCCGTGCCAGATCAAGCTGTGCCCGCGCCACCTGTAGGCTGGCGGCACTGGTGTCCAACGCCTGCTGCGCCACAAAATTGGCCGCCACCAGGTCTTGATTGCGCTTGAAACTGGCCTGGGCCACCGATACCTGCGCGGCGGCCTGCGCCACATCGGCCTGCTGCAAGGCATCGTCCAACTGCACCAGCACCTGCCCTTGACGCACGGGCGAACCGTCCCTAAACCCCAGGGCGCTGACCCTGCCGGCAAGCTCGGGGCGCAGCATCACGCTCTGACGGGCACGCAGACTGCCTGTGGCCTGTGCCTCGTCGCGTAACTGTGTGGTAACCACCCGGGTCAGTTCAACACTGACACCCATTGCCTTGGTTTGCGCCGGTGGGTTAGTCGTCATGGACTGAAGCTGCACCGATGGCGTAGCCCATGTCCACCAAACCGCAGATGATGCCAGCCCCACCACGGCCAGCGCCATCATCTTGTCAAACCATTTTTTTGTCATTTTGAAGATAAGCGTCCAGTTATAATTGCAATAAGTTATCTACTGTATAAATCATAAAATTATAGCGCACTATGCTTGATAGATGTGCTTTTATGTCAAAAATACGGCGAGTTTCATAGTAATTAATATTTTTGATATTTTATGGACGTTTGCGCTGACGCAAGGCCTGCTCTACGCCCTGGTTGGCCAGTTGGTCGGCCTTCTCATTGCCCACGTCACCGGTGTGCCCGCGCACCCAGTGCCATTCGATTTTGTGCCCGGCGCCCTTGACCAACGCATCCAGCTTTTGCCACAGATCGACGTTTTTGACCGGTGTGCCTGCCGCAGTCTTCCAGCCTTTGGCCTTCCAGCCTGGCAGCCATTCGGTGATGCCTTTCAGCACATACTGGCTATCGACATACAGGGTGATCTGCGTGGGCTGCTGCAAGGCCGACAGCGCCTCGATCACCGCCGTCATCTCCATGCGGTTGTTGGTGGTGACGGCCTCTCCGCCAAACAGCTCGGTGCCTGCGGCATCGGATGTCAGCCAAGCCCCCCAGCCGCCAGGGCCAGGGTTGCCTTTGCAGGCTCCGTCGGTGTAAATTGTGAGGGTGTTCAAAATGTGCTCCAAATATGCGTCCTGAGGGGCAAAAATGTAGCGTAAAAAGTGCAAGACGAGGACAGGCTGGCACAGACCTGTCACGGTCAGCACTGCGTGCGCACGACCTTGGACACGCACGAATTTATCAAGACGCTGACGGACTCAGGGCTTGAACCACGTCAGGCCGAAGCTGTGTCCAAAGCGTTCAACAGCCTCAGGCGCGGCCGAATTGGCTACGCGGCGCGATTTGGAAGCGCTCAAAATGGAACTTACGCCCAAAATGTCAGAGGACAAGGCTGATACCATCAAATGGATGATGGGTTTGTCACTGGCACAGTTGGGCTTGCTGATTGGAATTCTGCTCAAACTTTCGGCCTGAGCGCCTGCACCACATTCAGATACGCTATGAGCACCATTACCTTTGACACATTAAGGTTCGTCGAAACACTTGAAAAAGCCGGTATGCCCCGTGCGCAAGCTGCGGCCTTTTCACAGGCACAGCAGTTTTCGCTATCTGAGGCACTGGATTCAAGCGTAGCGACAAAAGCAGATTTGATCGCAGTCAAGTCAGAACTGAAGGCTGACATCGTCAGACTTGACAACAAAATCGACAACCGTTTTGAGTCGCTGACCAAGGATATGCAAGCGCTAGAGATGCGTTTGACGATCAAACTGGGCGCGTTCCTTGCCGTGTTTGCCGGCATCATCATCGCGGCTCTCAAGGCAGTTTGACCCTATCGGTCTGGCCAACCAACCAACCTGTCGCCCGTATGAAGCAAAGCGGGACACGGGATCGTGGCACGCCACACGGTATGCAGTGTTGCTGTGACCGAATCCCCGTTTTGCGCTTGCGCTTCATGCGGGCTACGGGGGCTGAAAAATGGTATTTTTATTCGCCCCAACTCGATGCCAAAGGCGGCACAGTATTGACGGACTATATTGCCAGCAAGGGTTATATTGACGTTACAGCGGTTAATAAACTACTGGATGCGGGCACGGGGTTTTGGGTGAATAAACCCTGAATGTCGGTGTATGCGTGGGCGGGTGAATACAGTACCTGCCCATTTGCCACCTGAAACGCAACAACCCTCAATTGTGAAAGGTTAGTATTCGCCATGCCAAACCATTCATAGGCTAGTTTGCCAGCGGTGTCCAGCCCCTCCACATACAGGCCCAAAGCATGTCCGAACGACGTGATACTTGGCTGCCCCATGACCCGAAGGGCTTGTACATTTTATTAAAAGTTTGATGCTTAATAAGTCATAAAATCATAGCATCCTATGCAATAAAGACGGGCGTTAGAAGCTTTTTTGTGAGGATAATGAAGTATATTATTTAAATTACAATAAATTACAATCTATTTTGGCAATTGTCATAAAAATTCAGAGGAAAAAAGAGAAATAATATGCGCCATTTATCAAAATCAAAACTGCTGGCTTTTCGTCAATGTCCCAAACGTCTGTGGCTTGAGATTCACCGGCCTGATTTGCGGGCAGATTCTGCCGCGACCGAGGCCAGCTTTCAGATAGGCCATCAGGTGGGTGACATTGCCCGCCAAATCTATGACCCACAGCATCAGGGTATTCTGATCGACGTGCAAACCGAAGGGTTTCAGCAGGCGTTTGAACGCAGCACCGCGTTGCTGAATTTTGACCAACCCATTTTTGAGGCGGGTTTCTCTGCCGGTGGCGCACTGGCTTTTGCCGATGTGATGCTGCCAGAGAATATTGATGGCAAACGGGTCTGGCATATTGTTGAGGTCAAATCATCCACCTGCGTCAAGGACTATCACCGTGACGATGTGGCGGTGCAGGCCTTTGTGGCCCGGACGGCAGGCGTTGCGCTGCACAGCATTGCCCTGGCGCACATTGACAGTTCATGGACGTATCCTGGCGATGAAGACTACAGCGGACTCTTGATAGAAAACGACTTGACGACCGAAGCATTCGCACGCACCCAAGAAGTCAAAGCCTGGATAGAAAAAGCACAGCAAACAGCCGCCAGTCTGACGGAGCCTGCGATAGAAACAGGGTCGCATTGCGATACGCCTTATGCCTGCGGCTTTGATGGCTATTGCCGCCGCAACGAACCCCAAGCGCAGTACCCCATTCACTGGCTGCCACACTTGGGCGCAAAGGCACGGGGCCTGGCAGCGCAGGGCGTGACAGAGCTGGCCGATGTGCCGGATGACCTGCTCAGTCCAAAGCAACTGCGCGTCAAAACCCACACGCTGTCGAACACGGTGTACTTTGATTCTGCAGGGGCTGCCGCTGATTTGGCCATGCACCCGCTGCCCGCCTATTTTTTGGACTTTGAGACCGTCCAGTTTGCCGTACCCATCTGGAGGGGCACACGGCCCTACCAGCTCAACACCTACCAGTTCAGCCTGCACACCCTGTCTGCATCGGGTCAGCTTGGGCACACAGAGTTTCTTGATCTCTCGGGGGGCGATCCGTCTGAGTCACTCGCCCATGCCTTGATCGCAAGCTGCGGCACCCGTGGCCCGGTGTTTGTCTATAACGCCGCGTTTGAAACCACACGCATCAACGAACTGGCGGTGCGTTTTGCAGCTTTGCGCGATGCACTGCTGGCCATCAATGCCCGCGTGGTCGATTTGTTGCCCATCGCCAGAGAGCGCTACTACCACCCCAGCCAACAGGGCCGTTGGAGCATCAAAAAGGTATTGCCAGCCGTGGTGCCAGAACTGCGCTACGACGCGCTGGAAGGTGTACAAGATGGCGGCATGGCGATGGAGGCTTTTTTGGGCTTCCCACTTAAAGCGGGACACCTTGCAATATCAATGGGTTACGTTTTATTCGCTCACGTGGTTTTCTTGGCCGTGGAAGCTCACCCATTTGGCCGATTAGCCATTCAAAGACATCAGGAAACGGAGAACCTAACAGACGTTCTGCTGCGGTAGTACCATCAGCACGCCTCAAACCATAGTTGTGAACGACGGTCAGTGCAGCCAGACGTTTATTGGTCAGTCCTCGCCCGTTATGGTACATCTGAGATAAACGACCATTGCGGCCTTCGAC
>CAIJOK010000005.1 GCA_903822205.1 uncultured beta proteobacterium
ACAGCAGCACTACGAAGAACAGCAGCTTGCACGCAGTGTGGCTGCACTCAAACGTCGGGCCACAACACTGGGCTTTGTGCTTACACCAGTGGCAGCAGGAGCCTGAAAATCTGGGACAGTGAGTTTTGTTTCTTGTGAGCGCCAACCAGATTGCACCCGAACTGCACAGCGCATGTCTTGCTGGTGATGCACTGGCGGCCAGTGACTTGGCGCATAAGCTTAAATCTGCCGCCCGTTCAGTTGGCGCGCTGGCCTTGGGTGATCTGTGCGATGCCATGGAGCAAGCTGGCAAGGCCCGCGATGCCGCCGCTTTAATGGTGTTGTGTCCACAGTTTGACCACGAAAATGGGCGCGTTTTGGACTTTTTGCGAATGTTCAAAACCGGCAACGCGACAGAGATTGTGAAGTGGCGTAGCCCGCATGAAAACCACATTCCCACGTAGGAGCATGGGAACGATGAAAAGCCCCAAAGGGGCGTGGCATACCAGCCCAGGGTGCAACCCTGGGAACGGGGAACGTGGAAATGGCCGGTGTGTTTTTCCCAGGGCGTTGCCCTTCGCTGGTATGCGATGCCCCGTTGGGGCAAGAATTCCAGTGGCGTAGCCCGCATGAAAACCACATTCCCACGCAGGAGCGTGGGAACGATGAATCATTTTTATCTTGTTTTAAGGAATAACCATGACACAACTGACACTGGAAATGCCGGAGTCGGTGTTTGCTGTTTTGCACCAGGCACCTAAGGATTTTGTGCAAGAGATGCGCACCGCAGCAGCCGTGAAATGGTACGAGCTGGGCCGACTGTCCCAGGGCCGCGCAGCCGAAATTGCCGGACTGACACGCGCCAGATTTATTGATGCGCTATCGCGTTACAGGGTCAGCCCCTTTCAGTACACCGCCGAGGAATTAATCGAGGAACTGCGCGATGTGGATTGACGAGATCGTCATCAACGCCTCGCCGTTGATCACCTTGTTTCGCAGCGGGCAGGCGGACTTGTTGCCGCGCTTGTTCCATCGCATTGTGGTGCCGCAAGCTGTCTGGCAAGAGGTGGTGCAAGACGATTGGGATGACTCACCTGCGCGAGAACTTCGCCAGCAGTCGTGGCCGGTGCGTGAACAGGTTGAGATTTCACCAAGGGTTTCTGCGTGGGCGCTTGGCTCTGGTGAAACGGCAGTGTTGAGCTACGCCTTGGCTCATCCGCCGCTGCGTGCTGTGATCGACGACATGGATGCACGTCGGTGTGCCCATACACTGGGCATCCCGATATTTGGCACTGGTGGACTGTTGGTGCTTGCCAAACGGCGCGGTCTGCTGACATCTGTCAGTGCAGGGCTTGAAAAATTACGCCATGCATGAAACCACCCCCCGCCTTCGGCGTAGCCATAACAAAAGGATCAACGATGTTGAACAAAACCGAATTACAAATTTTGGTACTGGACGATGAGCCATTTATGCGCAAACTGCTCAGTCGCATGTTGGCCAATCTGGGCTACACCGGCGTGTCAGCGTGTGACAGCGGTCAGGCTGCGCTCCATCTGCTGGACCTTGCAGACCACCGGCCTGATTTGATTTTGCTGGACATCAACATGCCCCAAATGGATGGCGTTGAATTTGTCCGCCATCTGGTTGAGCACCACTATGCGGGGGCGCTGATTTTGGTCAGCGGCGAGGATGAACGCATGTTGCAATCGGTTGAAAACCTTGTTGTAGCCCATCAGATCACCGTGCTGGGCCACCTGACCAAACCGGTTGCGCCAGACCTATTGGCCGCGCTGGTCGACCGTTGTTTGACACCGTTGCCTAACACGGCCAGTGCCCACAAAAAAGTTTACGCCAAGGACGAACTGCAAGCCGCTATCGCCCACGGCGAACTGGTCAATTTCTATCAACCCAAAGTGTCCATTGCGACAGGATTGGTCACCGGTGCCGAGACCCTGGTGCGCTGGCAACACCCCACGGACGGCCTGGTGTTTCCAGATCAATTCATCAGCACGGCTGAACACCACGGACTGATCGACGCACTGACCCGTGCGGTGTTGGCGGGCGCACTGCCATTGGTACGCCAGTGGCGGGACGCTGGTTTGTCATGGAAGTTGGCCGTCAATTTGTCGATGGACAACCTGTTGTCCCTTGAGTTTTTGGATGTTGTCGTGGACCTGGTGGTCAGCATGGGTGTGCGGCCCCAAAACCTGGTGTTCGAAGTGACCGAAAGCCGTTTGATGCAAGACCCCCGCATCGCGCTAGAGATTTTGACCCGTTTGCGCCTAAAGCGATTTCGACTCTCCATCGACGACTTTGGTACCGGCCATTCATCGCTCTCGCAATTGCGTGACATTCCGTTTGATGAACTCAAGATCGACCAAAGTTTTGTCCACCGGGCCTGGGCCAATGACACGCAGCGCGCCATGTTTGATGCCAGTCTGGGCCTGGCCAGGCAATTGAATATGGAGACCGTTGCCGAGGGCGTGGAAGACTTTGCGGATTGGAACTTTTTGCGCCAGCAAAAATGCGACGTCGCGCAGGGTTACTTTATCGCCCGGCCCATGCCTGCCAGTAGCCTGCCCGCCTGGCTGGCCGATTGGGAGATACGCCGTGGGCAGCTTTAAGGCGGGACGCAACGACAAAATCCTGGTAGCCACCGACACGGCAGCAGATGCTGCCGCAGTCAGATCGGTGCTGGAGGTCGAATTTAGCCATGTCGCGGTTTCTTTGCTTGAGGCCAAAGGTGTGGACGATTTTGCGCAGTGCCAGCCGGGCGTACTGATTCTGGCCTTTCAGCGTCTGGATAGAGCACAGGCCTATTACCGGATGCTCTACCAACTGGGCCAGCGTGTGCCTACCTTGAACTACCGAACCATCGTTTTGTGCCAGCAAGACGAGCAAGAAGAGGCCTGTGAACTCTGCCGCCGTGAGGTTTTTGACGATTTTGTTCATTTTTGGCCAGTGGTGCCACACGCGCCTCAACTGACGAAGGCCGTGATTCATGCCTTGCGCGACATTCATCGCACACAAAATGTTGTGTTCACCGTCGAGATGGCCGATCTGGTTCGCCGCATCAGTGCGCTTGAGGGTTTCTTGAGACAGTACATCGATCGGGGGTTTGAGCGGATAGAAGCTGCCAGAAACATTCTGGCGAGTGCGACCATGGAGATCGATATGGCTATCGACACTTGTTCCAAAAAAATGCTCGAAGACAAACGGGGGGGAATGCCTGAAATCAAAAATCAGGCGCAGTGGCTTTTGCCGATCACACAATTGCAAACCCAATTCATCCATCCCGGTTTGCAAAGCCTGATCCACGAGATATTTCCCTTGAAACAATGGATGGAAAATTTGCAGGTGCAACTGGCAGAGCATCTGGCAATCCTTCACACCCGGGGCATCTGTGTTCCGCAAACACTGCCCATTGTGTTGGAGGTCGATGACAATGCGTTTGACCGCAAAGTAGTCAAACAACTGCTGGCTTTTGAATACTATGACCTTATTTTTGCCGCCAGTGGTGCCGAGGCCTTGGGCATTTTGCGCAAAAAGCGACCTGATTTAATTTTGATGGACGTGAACATGCCAGACATCAATGGTCTTGAGACCCTGAGCCGGTTAAAAGCCACGCCTCGATTTGCCAACATCCCGGTGATGATGCTCACCGGTCAAAGGGACAAGGACGTGGTGTTGGACTGCCTACGGAAAGGGGCCATCGATTTTGTCGTCAAACCGCTGGACCCTGACATATTTTTAAAAAAAGTGACCAAATATGTGATGGTCTAACCAGTCTTTAACATCACACAAAAAACAATTTTATAAATCAACAATGTATCGTGTACTGGTCTTCAATTTTTGAAAAAGTGCCAAACCTGATTCCAATTTATTGGCATTTTTACGCACTCGGATAAGGAAATCTGAACTTAGTTCCCCAAATCACATCCAAAATGCCTATCCGGATGTCGCTCAGCGGGTGATCACCACGGCTACCCTTGTTGGGGCGGGAAGGGTCACACCATCAAGCCAAATAGATGTGCTCCACTTTAGACTCTCGAAGATTTATTGAACAAAATCAATGACTTGACGGAATCAGAACTTTTTCTACATTGTTATTAGAAATCAACAAGTTAGCTCTTCATGATGTGCTGAATGTCTAAAGTTGAGATAGATGTGTTCAGACAAAAAAACGAGGGGGTTGGGCGTACTACACTCAATCAGTTGCTTTTACATCATCCTTGGCCTTTGGCGACAGGTGGTGCAAACGTTCCCACAGAACCTTACCGATGCAGAAAGGCCCTTGTGTTTTCTCGTAAAAACCCGATGTGTGTCACGTCCTCGAAGCAATCTCAGGCGCACTCATGTTCTGCCGTGTCACCTGCACCGTTTGCGCAACCCGATCCCGCGACCGCCCCTTCCACCGCCCTGCCGTTTGTCACAGCAGCGTTTCCAGTGGTTGGCATGGGGGCCTCAGCCGGTGGGCTGGCAGCGTTTGAGGCTTTTTTCTCAGGGATGCCCACCAACGCTGACCCCGGCATGGCCTTTATTGTGGTGCAGCACTTGGCTCCTGACCGCGAAAGCATGCTGGTTGACCTGATCCGCAGCTACACCCGCATGCCTGTTTTTGAGGCGACGGACGGCATGGTGGTGCAGATCAATTGTGTCTATGTCATTGCGCCCAATTGCAACATAGGGTTTATGCACGGTACGCTGCACCTGCTGGACCCCGTCGTGTCGCGCGGTCCGCGTCTGCCCGTCGACTTTCTCTTTCGGTCGCTGGCGTTAGATCAGCGTGAGCATGCCATTGGCATCGTACTTTCAGGCACTGGACACGACGGCACTCAGGGTGTGCGCACCATCAAGGGTGAAGCCGGCATGGTGATGGTTCAAACGCCAGAATCTTCTGAGTTTGACAGTATGCCGCGCAGCGCCATTGACACAGGCGTGGCCGATTACGAATTGACACCGGCCGCCATGCCGGCATGTCTGATCAATTATGTCGCACGGACCTTTGGCCATGGTTCGCGATGGATGGATGACCCACCCCACGAGGATGAGAACGCCTTGCAACAAATTTGTGTTTTGCTGCACGCCCAGACCCGCCATGCTTTTTCGCAATACCAACCCAGCATCATCTTGCGTCGCATTGATAGGCGCATGGCCATCCACCAGATCATCGACATCGACGACTACGTTACCTATTTGCGGCAAGCCCCGCTTGAGATAGAAGCCCTGTTTCGCGACATGCAGATCGGTGTGACCCATTTTTTTCGTGACACCGAAGCGTTTGAGGCACTTGAAACCAAAATCATCCCAAAGCTGTTTGCCAACAAAGCCCAAAGCGACGTGGTGCGGGTCTGGGTGCCAGGCTGCTCCACCGGCGAAGAGGCTTACTCCATCGCCATTTTGCTGCACGAGTGCATGTCAGCCCTCAAGCAAAGCTGGACGGTGCAAGTGTTTGCCACAGACATTGACGCACGCGCCATTGCCACGGCCCGCGCCGGGCTGTACCCGATCAGTGTGACGGCTGATATTTCAGAGCAACGTTTGGCCCGCTACTTTGTGCTTACCCCCGATGGCACGGCGTATCGCATTCAACAAAACATCCGCAATCTGCTGGTGTTTTCAGAACACGATTTGAACAAAGACCCACACTTCTCCAAGGTGGACCTCATCAGTTGCCGCAACCTGCTGATCTACCTAAGCGCAGATTTGCAAAACAAATTTATTCCCCTGTTCTATGACGCACTCAATCCATATGGCTTGTTGTTTTTGGGCCGTTCTGAGGACGTGGGTGGATATGTCGATCTTTTTTCGGTGCTGGATCGCAAGTCCCGGCTGTTTCAACGTCGCTGGGGTAAATCCATGAGGGCAGACATACAGAACGATGGCGCGGCTGATGCCCCTGAAAGTGTTCTTCCGCCCATTGGGCCCGACAAGTTGACAATTCACGATGAGTATCTTCATGCAGCTCAGCAATCCATGGAAAGATCCAATGAAGAACTCCAATCGTCCATCGAAGAAATGCAGTCGATCAATGAAGAGATGGAGACAGCCAAAGCAGAATTGCAAGCGCTCAATGAAGAACTGACCCACAGCAATAGCGATCTGCAAATCAGGGTGGCTTATTTGGCGCGTGCCAATCACGATCTGAATAATTTTTTGGCCGGACTTGGCATTCCTACGATCTTCTTGGATCGTTCATTGCGCATTGTGCGGTTTACCCCCAACGCCGCCCCGATCACCAACCTGAGGCTGACGGACGTTGGCCGGCCTTGTGGGCCACATCGTTTCTAACTTGGTGGGCTATGACGGTCTGGCGACGGATGCGCAGGCGGTGCTCGACACGCTCGTTCCGGTCGAGCTCGAAGTTCAAACCGCCCAGGAACGCTACACCATGCGCGTCCAGCCTTTCTGCATACTGGACAAGGTGGGTGCAGGCGTGGTGATCGCCTTTGTCGATAAGTTGCCTACAAAAAGTCAAATACTTGATAAAGTATAAATTGATAAGTTAGACCATACAAGTTCTTTATCATTGACCTAAAATTGTGAGATCAAATTCAACTATTCGTGTTTTGCTATAAAAATCAACAGCTTACGATACTTTGAAAGTGACATCTTGAACGTTTTTTTGGTAAATTAAATTATTGCATTCAATGCTAAATAACTTTATTTTTCTGACTTAGCAGTCCATGAAATAAAGACGTGCGTTATTGGTGTTTTTGTAAAAATAATCGCGTATTTAATTTATTAATTTATTAAAAATTATTGGGTAGGTACGGGCATCTTGGTGATCTCGGTCTTGGTTGATATGCCGGCACACAGCCACCGGGCCGGTCCACTCAGTTATTTGAGTGACCAAGCGCTGGCCGCTGGCACTTTGGTGCGGGTGCCATTGGGTACGCGAGAGCTTTTGGGCGTGGTGTGGGACGATGCCGCAGCCCGTGCCAATGCAGCCATCGGTGGGCCAAGCGAGCCGGCCTGTGACCCCGCCAAGCTGCGTCCGGTTGCAGCCGTCATGGATTTGCCACCCTTAAGCCTGAATTGGCGCACCCTCATCGACTTTGCGGCCCGGTACTACCAGCGCTCAGCCGGCGAGGTGGCCCTGGCTGCGCTGCCGCCCCAATTGCGCGACCTCTCTGTCACCCAGCTTGGCAGGCGATTGAACAAACCCTTGCCAAAAAAAAGCAAAGACAGCAGTATCAGCAGCAGTAGCAGTAGCAGCATGAGCATGAGCATGAGCCACATCGACAGCCAAGACATCCCAGCCGGCACCGATGAACCTGTGGATGAGGTGGCACTCAGTGCAGAGCAGTCGGGCGCTATCGCCCAGTTCAAGGCCCAAAAAGGGCCGTTTTTGCTGTTTGGGGCCACCGGCAGCGGCAAGACCGAGGTGTTTATGCACTGCACCGCCGACCTGCTGGCGCAGTCCGTAGATGCCCAAGTGCTGGTGATGGTGCCCGAGATCAACCTGACACCGCAGCTTGAAGACCGCTTTAGGGCACGTTTTTGCCCACAGTACGGTACAGCGGTCGTGGTGTCGATGCACAGCGGAATGACCCCCGCACAACGCCTGAAAAGCTGGCTGGCAGCGCACAGCGGGGCCGCCAGAATCGTTCTGGGAACCCGCATGGCGGTGTTTGCGTCCATGCCGCACTTGCAACTGATCATCGTCGATGAAGAACACGACCCCAGCTACAAAAGCCACGAAGGCGCACGGTATTCTGCCCGTGACCTGGCCGTCTATCGGGGTCGTCTGGAGGATGCCCGCGTCATGCTGGGGTCAGCTACGCCGTCGCTGGAGAGCTGGCACCACAGCCGCCCAGTGGCAGACGGCGGGCGTTATGTGAGGCTGTTGATGCCCAGCCGCATCGGCCCTCACGCGGTTTTGCCCAGGGTGCTGCGGGTGGACATGAACCACCAGCCCCGTCGTTGTGTGATCTCGCCGCCTTTGCTGGATGCCATCACCCAACGGATTGCACGCAGCGAGCAAAGCCTGGTTTTTTTGAACCGGCGCGGCTATGCCCCCGTGCTGCACTGCGCGGACTGTGGCTGGAAGAGCGAATGCACGTGTTGCAGCGCCTATCGGGTGTTTCACAAAATTGACCGCAGCCTGCGCTGTCACCACTGCGGGGCGACAGCCCCTGTGCCCCGCGCCTGCCCTGCCTGTGGCAATCCTGACATTGCTCCCATGGGCAGGGGCACCGAGCAACTTGAAGAACACTTGGCCGAGCTGCTGGCTGCCGTGACCCGGCCAGACGGCTTGCCTGTGCGCATCGTTCGCATCGATGCCGACAGCACGCGGCACAAGGGCGCACTGGAGTCGCAATTGGCACAGGTTCACTCAGGCCAGGTGGATGTGCTGGTGGGCACCCAGATGATCGCCAAAGGGCATGACTTCAGGCGGATCACGCTGGTCGCAGCGGTTAATCCTGACAACGCCTTGTTTTCAAGTGACTTTAGAGCACCTGAGCGCCTGTTTGGGTTGTTGATGCAGGCAGCAGGTCGTGCTGGACGCGATGCCAGCATGGCCGGCAGCAGCGAAATGTGGGTGCAAACCTTTTACCCCACGCACCCCTTGTTTGCTGCCCTGACGCGTTACGACTATCCGGCGTTTGCCCAGTCGCAACTGGCTGAACGCCAGATGGCCACCATGCCGCCGTTTGGTTTTCAGGCTCTGGTCAGGGCAGAGGCCCGCACCCAGGAGGCCGCGCAGTTTTTTTTGAACCATGCCAGCACGGCAGCACAGGCCTTGCCTGACGCGCCGCAGCGACTGGCCCGCATCACGCTGTACCCTGCGGTGCCCATGAGCATCCAGCGCATCAACTACGTGGAACGCGCCCAGATGCTGGTAGAGAGCCTGTCGCGCACAGCACTACAGCAATTTTTGGCAGACTGGCAAACGGTGTTGCACCAGTCTGGCAGCCATCCGCAGTGCAAGGGTTTGATCCGCTGGGCCATTGATGTGGACCCCTTGCTGATCTGAAGCTGCCCCAAGCAACGCTTGGGGGGTGATGCGCCCGACAGCCACCTGGGGATAATCAACTGCATGCCATCCACTGCCAAATGCCCTTCTTGTCAAGCGCCCATGACGGTTCAAAACTTGGCCGGCGTGACGGGCGGCAAGGTGGAGATCGACCTGTGTTTTGGCTGCCGTGGCATTTGGTTTGACCCCCAGGAAAACCTCAAACTAGCCCCCTCGGCGGTCGTCGATCTGTTTGAGATGTTGAACGCGCATCGCCACGATGCCGTCAGTCCTTTGGCTAACCAGTTAAATTGCGTGCGCTGCGGTCGCGCCCTGGCACAGGGTTTTGACGTGGTGCGCAGTGGCCGCTACATCACCTGGCGTTGCCCCCAGCGTCATGGTCGTTTCAGCACGTTTTCGTCGTTCATGATCGAAAAAGGCTTTGTGCGGCAGCTTACCCAGGCTGAAGTCACCGACATGGCCAAAAAAGTTGCGGTGATCAATTGCACCAGTTGCGGTGCGCCGGTTGACCTGCGCAAAGACCACGCGTGTTCGTATTGCCGGTCTGCCTTGTCGCTGCTGGACCCCCAGGCGGTTGAAAAAGCCTTACAGGGCTATGCCCGTGCAGCCCATGATGCTGCGGGGGGCATCAAGGTGCCTGATTTTGCTGACGCTCTTGTGATGCTTGAGCGCGACCGGCAACGGGCCGAGCGCGAAGAACAGGCCCACAGCGGTGTCTTGTTTTCATCACAGACCGCGCTGAATGCCGACCTGTGGGAGACCGGCATTGAGCTGGTCTGGCGCATGTTGCGTTGAAGAGGCCCTGGGGTCATGCAGATTTATTTGGTCGGTGGTGCTGTTCGCGATGCCTTGATGGGACTGCCCGTGAAAGACCGCGACTGGGTGGTGGTGGGGGCCACGCCCGACCAGATGCTGGCGCAGGGGTTTATTTTGGTGGGCCGGGACTTTCCGGTTTTTTTGCATCCATCCACGCATGAACAATACGCACTGGCGCGCACCGAACGCAAAACAGGGCCGGGTTACCACGGTTTTGCCGTGTACGCAGCCCCCGATGTCACGCTACAAGATGATCTGGCGCGGCGCGACCTGACCCTCAACGCCATGGCCGTTGAGGCCCGTCATCTCTGCCTTGAAGGCCAGGCAGATAGCACGGACTGGGCCTCTGTGCGGGCCGCTGGTCATGTGTTGGACCCCTTTGGTGGGCAGCAGGATGTGGCCCAAAAGGTTTTGCGCCACGTCAGCTCCGCGTTTGCCGAAGACCCCGTTCGCATTTTGCGCTTGGCGCGTTTTGCGGCGCGTTGGCCTGATTTTGCGATTGCACCGCAAACACAAGCGCTGATGCGTGCGATGGTGGCCAACGGAGAGGTCAGCCACCTGGTGGCCGAGCGCGTCTGGCAAGAACTGGCGCAAGGGTTGATGGCGGATCGGCCTTCTCGCATGCTGGAGGTTTTGCGCGACTGCGATGCCCTGGTGCAGTTGATGCCAGAGCTGGACCGCCTGTGGGGTGTGCCCCAGCGGGCCGACCATCACCCCGAGGTGGACACGGGCATCCACACCCTGATGACGTTGGACATGAGCGCCCGCTTGCAAGCCCCGTTGGCGGTCCGCTTTGCGTGTCTCTGCCATGATCTGGGCAAAGGTACCACCCCGCCGCAGGTCTTGCCGCGTCACCACGGGCATGAACAGCGCAGCGTCTTGCTGCTGCGAGGGCTGTGTCAGCGTCTGCGTGTCCCCCATGACTGTCGCGAATTGGCCGATTTGGTGGCGCGTGAGCACAGCAACGTTCACCGCAGCGACACCCTGGATGCGGCGGGCCTGGTGCGCTTGCTGGAGCGCTGCGATGCCTTGCGCTTGCCCGGGCGTTTTGCAGAGATGTTGATGGCGTGCGAATGCGACGCACGGGGCCGATTGGGCCATCAGCAATCAACCTATGTGCAAAGCCCCTTGCTGTTGGAGTGCCTGGCTGCGGCCCAGGGCATTGCCGCCAAAGAGATTGCCGCCAACGCGATGGCAAAAGGTGCGTGCGGCTTGCAGGTGGGGCAAATTCTGCACCAGGCACGTGTGGCGGCGGTGCACCAGGCTTTATTGGCGCGATAGCGTCTGACGACCGACGACTGACGACTGACTGTCAAGGGGCTTTTATGATGACCTGGCGATTTTTAACCTTTTTGGGCTGGATGGTGGCGGGCGGTCTGGCAGGAGGCCTGCTTGAGCTTCAATTTCACAGTGATTACGGTCCTGTTTTGGGGTGTATTGCCGTTGCTTTGCTGTGGTTTTTGCGTGATACATCGCACGCGATCCAACTGCTTGGCTGGCTGCGGTCTGATGAGATGGACTGTGCGGGTTTGAAGGGGGGCGTTTGGGGCGATATTGCCAGTCGTGTCAGGCGATTGTTGCGGCAGCGTGACCGCAGCATCGCTGATGCCGAAAACCGTCTGCATGATTTTTTGTTGGCGCTCCAGGCATCGCCCAATGGGGTGGTTTTGCTCAACCCCCAGGCCCGCATCGAGTGGTGCAACCAGACGGCGGCCTCCCATTTTGGGCTGAACCCCCAGCGGGATGTGCAACAAGTGATCGGCAATCTGGTGCGTGACCCTGCCTTTGCCGACTATTTGTCGGCCCGCAAATTTGGTAGCGAGCTTCAGATACCCGGGCGCAACAGCACGCCGACCTGTCCGGTCAATCTGTCGGTACAGATACACCCCTATGGTGGTGGGCGGCTGTTGTTGCTGTCACGCGATGTCACGGCCCTGGAGCAGGCCTTGGCCATGCGGCGTGATTTTGTTGCCAATGTGTCGCATGAAATTCGCACCCCGCTTTCGGTGCTGGCCGGCTTTGTAGAAACCATGCAAACGCTGGATCTGAGTGAGGCTGAGCGCGAGCGTTACCTGCACCTGATGGCACAGCAGGCCGTCCGCATGCAAACCCTGGTCAGCGATCTGCTAACGCTGTCGCGCCTGGAGGGCAGCCCGGTTCCCGGGGTTGAGGTCTGGACCCGCCTGACATCTTTGATGCAGCAGTTGGAGCAGGATGCTCAGGCTCTGACGCAGGTTATCCGTCCCTTGCATGGGCAGGCGCATCACCTGGTTTTTGAGTGTCAAATCGACGTGCAGGTAGCTGGGGTGGCGCATGAGCTGCACAGCGCCATGAGCAACCTGGTCAGCAATGCGGTTCGCTACACCCCCGCAGGCGGCAACATTGGGGTGCGCGTGTCAGGTCTGCCGGATGGACGCGCTGAGTTTGTGGTGACGGACACAGGCCCTGGCATTGCGCCTGAGCATTTGCCGCGTTTGACCGAGCGGTTTTACCGCGTTGATCGCAGCCGTTCGCGAGAGACGGGTGGCACGGGCCTGGGGTTGGCCATCGTCAAGCACGTGGTGCAGCGCCACGGGGCCGAGCTGATCATCGACAGCCAAGTGGGGCAGGGAACGACGTTTCACATCGTGTTTCCGGCTGTTCGCGTCAGGCCGGGGGATGTGGAGAGTGGTTAGTGGTTAGTGGTTAGTGGTTAGTGGTTAGTGGTTAGTGGTTAGTGGTTAGTGGTTAGTGGTTAGTGGTTAGTGGTTAGTGGTTAGTGGTAGATATCAATAAATAAATTATCTACCAAATAAATCCTGAAAACATAGCGCGTTATGCTTGATAGACGTGCTTTACATCATCAACACAACAATTCTTGCCGTAAGTAATTTATTGTTATGTTGTTATGTGGTTCGTTGTCTATTTGAACGTGGCCATCAAGGCTTCAAAGTCAGCGGGCAACATGGGCTTGGAGATGCCATAGCCCTGGGCATAGTCACAACCGGCGGCGGTCAGCAGATTGCGCTGTAGCTGGGTTTCAACCCCTTCGGCGATGACCTTCATGTCAAGCGCATGGGCCATGGCGATGATGGCCTTGCACAGAGCCAGGTCGGTTGAATCAGCGATCAAATGGCGTACAAAAGACTGGTCGATCTTGACAAAGTCGATGTCAAATTTTTGCAGGTAGGACAGCGATGAATAGCCCGTGCCAAAGTCGTCCAGCGACACACCGATGCCGTCGTCGCTCAGTTGCAGCAGTTGGTCGATCACACCGTCGCTGTTGGACAACAGCAAGCCCTCGGTGATTTCAACGACGATGCTGTCGCCGCCCAGGCCCAGTTGTTGGAGCTGTGTCATCCACGGGGTGTGGGTGCTGCTGGGTTTTTGAAACTGTACAGGGGACTTGTTGACGCTGATCTGAAACTTGGGGTGCAGCATGGTGCGCCACGCTCTGACTTGCCGCGCCGCCTGTTGAAACACCCATTCACCCATCTCGACGATCAGACCGGTGGCCTCTGCGATCGGAATGAAATCTGCCGGGCCGATCAAGCCCCGCGTGGGGTGCTGCCAGCGTATCAGGGCCTCGGCCTTGTGGATGACACCGGTCGCAAGCTCCATGATGGGCTGATAGACCACAAAAAACTGCTGCTCGGGCAGGGCAAGGCGCAGGTCCTGGCCCAGTCGAACCCGCATTTGGGCAGCTTGTTGAAGCTCTGGGGTGAAATAGTGGAACCGGCCTCGGCCTGCACCTTTGGCCACGTACAGCGCCTGGTCTGCGTTTCTGAGCAAATCATCGGCCCCGCAGGCATGATCGGGATAGATCGAAACCCCGATGCTGGCGGACAGAAACACCGGGTCTGCCCCCAAATAAAAGGGGTCGCTCAAAACATGCAGCAGTTGAGACAGAACCCGTTCAAGGTAGCCGGTATTTTGCAAACCGTTGATCAACACCGCAAATTCATCGCCACCCATGCGGGCGACGGTGTCTGTGTCACGCACACAGCGCACGATGCGGTGAGCAGCTTCGATCAACAGAGCGTCACCACGTTCGTGTCCAAAGGTGTCATTCACCTCTTTGAAGTGATCAAGGTCGATCAACAAACAGGCCAGTTGCAGGTCACTGTTGCCGTGAGGGTTCATCGCCTTCGTAAACCGGTCACTCAGCATGCGGCGATTGGGCAGCAAGGTCAGGGTATCAAAGTGGGATTGCTGCCAGACTTGATGTTCTGCGTCCTTTTGAGCAGACAGATCGGTGTCCGTGCCGACCATGCGCAGAGGTTGGCCCTGTCTGTCGCGGCTAAGCACCTGTCCGCGCGACAAAATCCACTTCCAGCGCCCCTCAGGTCCTTGAACGCGGTGCTCGCTGTAGTAAACGGGGGTGCGTCCCTCCAGATGTGCCTGACGGTCTCGCTGCACGCGCAGGGCATCTTCGGGGTGGATCAGACGGTTCAGATCGTGAACGCTGACCGTTTGGCCCGATGCCAGACCGTACAGGTGAAGCAGGTCGGCAGACCCAAATAGCCTGCTTGTGGACAGATGCCAGTCCCACCAACTGTCGCAGATGGCATCAAGCGCCAAAGGCCAGACGCACAGGGTTGGGTCGAGACAGTATCCAGTCTGAGAGTCCATGAACCATCAACCGACGGAAAAACGAAACAAAGATGAACAAACACAAAGAGCGCATGAATGCGCTCTTTGTGACCCCTGCGACCGACCGCTTTTGACGTGAATGGCCGGCCTGCTGAGTGATGGCTGTGCGCAATGACAGACACACAGTGGCGGCCCTGCCATTTGCCGCAATTATTTTTTGGCTTCAGGTGTTGCGGGTGAAGCAGGCGCAGCAGACGCAGCAGCAGGTGCTGCCGAAGCTGAATCAGACGGGGCAGCAGCAGATGCAGCCTCAGACGCGACCGAGGCAGGTGCTGCAACGGGTGGAGCCACAGGCGCTGGTGCAACGATGGGGGCCGGTGGGGGTGGGGGAGGAGGAGGCGTTTCTTCTTTGCTGCAGGCTGAAAGGGCAGCAGCAGCGACAAGAGCCATAAAAATGAGAGATTGATTCATACAAGATACCCAAAAAAAACAATGTGCAAAAAATTTTGTAGTTGCCCACAAACAAAAAAACCAGACAAACAAGCGGTTTTGAATGCTGGCTTGGGGAGCGATTGTAATTGTGATTTTGAAGGCATTGAACGCAAAAACCACGCCATGGTGGTGGCCGTCGGCCATATGGGGCGGGAATTTGCACATTTACAACGCAAAGGCCCGGGGTTGATCTTGTCGTGGGTATCGTACCGACTGCGCAGTCTGCCACCCATAAAATGCCACAGAGGACTTACCCCGAAATGGATACGGGTAGGGCCCTTGGCGTGGGCACTGTCCCGCATCCCTCCAACAATCCCCCACGCTGCATCGTGCCGACTGCAGGAGAGTGTCTTATCAAACATCGCAAGTCAACCCTAAGCCCCAGTCCCACCGATGAGATCGAAGGGGTTGTGTGCGGACACCGTGATGGTCATGGGTTTGTCGTTCGCATGGATGGTGGGCCAGACATCCAATTGCCCCTGGGCGACATGCGGGCCGTTTTGCATCAGGACAGGGTCAAGGTCAGGATTGTGCGCAATGACCGTAAAAATCGCCCTGAAGGCACGGTCCTCGCGATCATGGAACGCAGCCGTCAGCCCATTGTGGGGCAATTGCTGTTGCAAAACGGCATTTGGGTCGTAGAGCCTGAGGACAAGCGTTACGGACAGGACATTGTGATCTCGCAAGTGGCTTTGGGACGCAACGGCCAGATAGTGGCCGTAGAGTTGACCGAACCACCCGCCCTGTTTGCACAGCCCGTGGGACGCG
The DNA here is from genome assembly GCA_903822205.1 of uncultured beta proteobacterium. Lineage (GTDB taxonomy): Bacteria > Pseudomonadota > Gammaproteobacteria > Burkholderiales > Burkholderiaceae_C > Rhodoferax. Next base: position 15,609 of record CAIJOK010000005.1, read on the forward strand.
TCATCGAGGTGCTGGGCGACGCAGACACCCCGGGCATGGAAATAGAGATCGCGGTTCGCAAGTACGGTGTGCCGCACGTTTTTAGCGATGCCTGTAGGGCGCAGGCGCATACCCTGCCTCATGCCGTGGGGCCGGATGACAAAGAGCATCGGGTGGATCTGACCGATGTGCCATTTGTCACGATTGACGGCGAGGATGCCCGGGACTTTGATGATGCGGTCTATTGCCAGCGCTTGGACACCCGTTGGCGCTTGCTGGTGGCGATAGCCGATGTCAGTCATTACGTTCAGAGCGGCTGTGCGATCGACGCAGACGCTTATGACCGCAGCACCAGCGTCTATTTTCCGCGCCGCGTGATCCCGATGTTGCCCGAGAAACTGTCCAACGGCCTGTGCTCGCTAAACCCCCAGGTTGAGCGTTTGTGTCTGGTGTGCGACATGGTGGTGACTGCTGAGGGCGATGTCTCAGCCTACCAGTTTTACCAGGCCGTGATCTATAGCCATGCGCGTCTGACCTACACGCAAGTGGCTGCCATGTTGGCCAGTCCGCAGGGCCATGATGGCACGCTTGTCACGGATGGCATGGATGCTGCGCACTGTCCAGAACGTATGGCTGATCTCGGTCACTTGCACGGTGTGTACAGGGCACTGCAGGCGGCCAGGCTGCGTCGTGGTGCCGTCGATTTTGAAACCGTCGAAACCCGGGTGGTCTGCGACGCATCGGGTCGTATCGAGAACATCGTTCCCGTCGTTCGCAATGAGGCCCATCGGCTGATCGAAGAGGCCATGCTGGCGGCCAATGTTTGCAGCGCAGACTTGATGGCGCAGAGCAAGCACCCGGGGCTGTACCGCGTCCACGAGGGGCCAACCCCCGTCAAGATGGACATCCTGCGCAATTACTTGCAGGCGGTTGGTGTCGGTTTGAAAATCAGCGATACCCCCGCACCGGTTGAATTTCAAGCCCTCGCTGAGTCCACCAAAGACCGCCCCGACGCAGCGCAAATTCACGCCATGTTGCTGCGATCCATGCAGCAGGCTCTTTACACGCCCTGCAACAACGGGCATTTTGGCCTGGCTTTTGAGGCCTATGCCCACTTTACCAGTCCCATCCGAAGGTATCCCGACCTGTTGGTGCATCGGGTGATCAAGGCCATTCTGGCTGGACGCAAGTACCACCTGCCCGATCTGCCCCCGCCTGGAGCGGCCAGTGCCAAACTGTCTTTGTACAGGGCCAAAAGCCAGGCTGCAAAATCACGCAAGCCCAGCGCTGCAATTCAAGCCTGGCAGGCGGCGGGTTTGCATTGCAGCGCCAATGAGCGCCGTGCCGATGAGGCCAGCCGCGATGTCCTGGCGTGGCTCAAATGCCAGTACCTACAGCAGCACCTGGGCCAGGAGTTTGCCGGTGTGGTCAGTGCGGTGACGGGCTTTGGTTTGTTTGTCACCCTACAGTCCCTGTACGTCGATGGTCTGGTTCACGTGACCGAGCTGGGCGGTGGTGAGTACTATCATTTTGACGAAGCCCGCCAGGAGCTGCGGGGCGAACGCACCGGTGTGCGCTATGCACTGGGTACTCGGGTGCAGGTGCAGGTCAGCAGGGTTGATCTGAATGGAAGGCGGGTTGATCTGCGCTTATGTCCCTGATCGGCGTTGTTCCAGAATGTACCCCGCCAAGTCAAAGTCCTCGGGATAGGTTACCTTTAAGTTTTGTGTGCTGCCCAGCACCAGTTTGGGACACAGCCCCAAACGCTCCATGGCGTTTGATTCATCGCTGACATCGTTGTCAGCGCATTGCAGGGCCTCGATCAAACGGCCCACCCTAAACATCTGCGGCGTTTGTGCCAGCCATTTGTCGCGCCGGTCCAGGGTACACGCCACGCGGTCTGCGCAGGATTGCTTGAGGGTGTCGGGCAAGGGCAAGGCCAGCAGCCCGCCCACGGCATCAAACCGGCACGCCGCGATCAAAGCTTCAATTTGACTGGGCCGAATCAAACAACGTGCAGCGTCATGCACCAACACCCAGTCACGGACCGCTGCACCGTGGTCTAGCAGCCAGTGCAGCCCGTTCAACACACTCAGGGCGCGGGTGACACCTCCACAAGGGGCGACCTGACAGGCGGCAGACGGCGGTGGGTGGGTGGCAAAAAAATCATCGGCAGGCTGGACCACCACCACGGTTTGCTCGATACAGGTCACCCTGGTAAAGGCCGCCAGGGTGTGCATCACCAGGGGCATGCCTGCGAGCACACGGTATTGTTTGGGGCTGTCAGTGCCCGCACGCAGCCCCACGCCGGCACACGGAACCAGTGCCCAATAACGCATGGTGGGAATTGTGGGAATTGTGGGGGCAAGCATGGGCGCGGCAGAGGGTCAGTTTTTGAACAGTTCGAGAATTTTCTTTTTCTCATCAGCCATCGGCATGGGGGCCACCTGAGGACGATCGGGGGTATCGCCCTCCAGTCCCAAATGCGTGACACCTGCGTTCCTGACGTATTCTTCATAAAACCATTCATCGCCAGCATTGACCACGCCCTCAGGCACCAGGGGTTCGGCGATGGGGACATTTTTAAGGGCCTGCGCCATAAATTCAATCCAGACAGGCAGGCTGAGGCCGCCGCCGGTTTCGCGGTCGCCCAGCTTGCGCGGGGTGTCATACCCTATCCACGTGACAGCCGCCAGCGTGGGCTGAAAACCGGCAAACCAAGCATCCATCGCGTCATTGGTGGTACCGGTTTTGCCATACAGATCAGGGCGCTTCAAGGTGGCCTGGGCCAGTGCCGCCGTGCCTGAGCGCGTCACCTCTTGCAACAAACTGCTCATGATGAAAGCATTGCGTTCGTCGATGGCGCGGGCGGACTCGCTGTGGGCCACTGGCTCTGTGGTGGCCAGAACCTTGCCTTTTTGGTCGGTAACTTTGGTGATCAGCCAGGGGTTGGTGCGATAGCCGCCGTTGGCAAACACCGAATAGGCGGTCACCATCTGCATGGGCGTGACAGACCCCGCGCCCAGTGCCATGGTCAGATAGGCCGGATGCTTGTCGGCATCAAACCCGAACCGTGTGACCCAGTCCTGTGCATTTTGGACACCGACCATCTGCAAAATGCGGATCGAGATCATGTTTTTGGACTTGGCCAGGCCGCGACGCATGGTCATGGGGCCTTCAAATTTGCCGTCGTAGTTTCGAGGCTCCCAGGGCTGGCCGCCGGTCACGCCCGCATCAAAGAACAAAGGCCCGTCGTTGATGACGGTTGCAGGTGTCACGCCACGCTCAAGCGCTGCCGAATAAATGAACGGCTTAAAGCTTGAGCCAGGCTGCCGCCAGGCCTGTGTCACGTGGTTGAACTTGTTTTTAGCAAAGTCAAACCCCCCCACCAGGGCGCGGATGGCACCACTTTGGGGGTCAATGGCGACAAATGCGCCCTCAACCTCGGGCAATTGGGTGATCTGCCAACCGAACTTGGGCGTTTGAATGACACGGATCACGGCACCACGCCTGATCTTGAGTTGGACTGCTGCCTTGTCGGACAGGCCGGATTGCGCGGGTTTAAGGCCATCGCCGGTGATTTCAAAAACTTCGCCGTTTTGTCGTATGGCTTTGACCCTTTTGGGCGAGGCCTCCAGCACGACAGCCGACATGACATCGCCGTTGTCGGGGTGTTCTTGCAGCACCTCGTCGATCAGATCATCTTGCTCGGGGGACGTGTTTGGCAGGCTGACAAATTTTTCGGGGCCACGGTAAATCTGGCGGCGCTCATAGTTCATGATGCCGCTGCGCAAAGCGCGGTAGGCCGCCTCTTGGTCAGCCGACCGCAAGGTGGTATAGACGTTGAGACCGCGGGTATAGGTGTCGTCACCATACTGGGCAAACATCAGTTGGCGGGCGGTTTCAGCCACAAATTCGGCGTGTGTACTCGGGTTGTTGGCGGCTGACTTGACCTGGAGAGGCTCCAGTTTGGCGGCATCGGCCTGGTCAGGTGTGATAAAACCGTTTTCAAGCATGCGGTCAATGATGTAGAGCTGACGTGCCCTGGCGCGGCGGGGGTTGCTGATGGGGTTATAGGCCGACGGGGCTTTGGGCAGGCCAGCCAGCATGGCGGCCTCAGCCACCGTGATGTTTTGCAGTGATTTGCCAAAATAGGCCTCGGCGGCGGCGGCAAAACCATAGGCGCGGTTGCCCAAAAAAATCTGGTTCATATAGACCTCCAAAATCTGGTTTTTGGACAGCATGTGTTCCAGTTTGAAGGTCAGCAAAATCTCGTAAATTTTGCGGGTGTAGGTTTTTTCGGACGACAAATAAGCATTGCGTGCCACCTGCATGGTGATGGTTGAAGCGCCCTGGCTTTTCAGCCGGCCCAGATTGGCCAGCGCGGCCCGCAACATGCCACGGTAGTCCACCCCGCCGTGCTCATAGAAACGGGCATCTTCGATCGCCAAAACGGCATCTTTCATCACCTTTGGAATGTCTGCGATGGGGGTCAAATGGCGGCGCTCTTCGCCAAATTCTCCGATCAAAAGGCCTTCGGATGAAAACACACGCATCGGCAATTTGGGGCGATAGTCTTGCAGGTCGGCAATGTCAGGCAAATTGGGAAACGCCACAGCCATGGCCATGGCCACCGCCATCACCACACTGGCCAGCCCAGCCAATGCCAAGCCGATGGTCACCCACAAAAACTGAAGCGCCCAATACCAGAATGAACGCGTTGGAGGTGGCGATCTGGCGGCCGTTTTAGCGGGGGCAGGTGGGGGGTGTTGGGCTTTGGCGGACATAAATCAGCGTGTTAAAGATCGAAAAGATCGCTTTGTCGATTATAAAAATCGGCCTGAATTGGACGGTGTGGTGTCGCTTCAGAAAACAACATAGGGTAGCATTCGCGCCCCCAGGGTTAGGGTCAAAAATACGGCCAGATCACCAGCTTGGTTGGACGTTTCACAGATGTCCGTCAGCCTTGGCAACGCGATACTTGCTGATAACATTCAAGCCGTCTTGTGCTGATCTTTGTGCTGATCTTTGTGCAGGTCTGTAGGGCTTGTCTTTCACTTTTTGGAGTCGTATTGGTTTCTTTGGCATCCCTCTTCAGCGGCCAGCCAGCTCCGATGATCGGTCTGGACATCAGCTCGTCCAGCGTCAAGCTGGTCGAGCTGGGGCGCACGAAAACCGGCGATCTCGTCCTTGAAAACTGTGCGATCGTGGCGCTTGAGCGCGGCTGGATCACCGATGGCAACATCGAAAAGTTTGACGAGGTTTCGGGTGCTGTACGGCGACTGGTTAAAAAAAGCGGGTCAAAAACCAACAACGTCGCGATGGCCCTGCCACCCTCTGCTGTCATCACCAAAAAAATCGTTCTACCAGGCGGGCTGACCGACCAGGAGCTGGAGATGCAAGTTGAGGCCGAGGCCAACCAGTACATTCCATTTCCGCTGGACGAGGTCAGTCTTGACTTTTGCATCATCGGCCCCAGCGCCAATGGCTCATCGGATGTCGATGTGTTGATTGCCGCCTCAAGACGCGAAAAAGTTCAGGACATACAAGGTTTGGCCCAGGCCGCAGGCCTCAAGCCCGTCATCGTCGATGTGGAGTCCTACGCCTCGCGGCTGGCCACCTGCCGCTTGATCGGCAACATGCCCATGCTTAATCCTGAGAGCATCGTGGCCTTGTTTGAGGTCGGTGCATTGACCACCAGCATGCAAGTCATCCGCAACCAAGAGGTGCTCTACGACCGTGATCAAGCCTTTGGCGGTGCGCAACTGACGCAGATGATCGTTCGGCAGTATGGCTTTACCCCTGAAGAAGCCGAGGCCAAAAAACGCAGTGGCGAACTTCCAGAAGACTACGCTTCGATCGTATTGCAGCCCTTTACCGAGAGTCTGGTGCAAGAGATCGGTCGCGCCTTGCAGTTTTTCTTTACGAGCACCACGCACAACAAGGTCGATCTGGTCATGTTGGCCGGAGGATCAGCGGCCCTGCCGGGTCTGACCAACGCCGTCACGCAACAAACCACCTTCCCCAGCGTGGTAGCCAACCCCTTTGACGGTATGCAAATTTCAGATGCTGTCCGCACCAAAAAGCTGGCGCGTGAGGCACCCTCTTACTTGACCTCTTGCGGTCTGGCGTTGCGAAGGTTCTTGACGTGAGAAGGTTTTTGACGTGATCTTGATCAACCTTCTTCCGCACCGCGAGATCGCTCGCAAAAGGCGCAAAGACTTGTTCAACGTTGGGCTGGGGGTGTCGGCCATGACCGGTGGCCTGATCGCCGGCATGGTGTTTGTGATGTTTCAGGCCCAAATATCGGCACAGCAGGACAAAAATCGGATTTTGGATGGCGAAATCAAGAAGTTCAACAAACAGATCGGCGAGATCGCCACCCTGGAGTCCGAGATCGCCGGCCTACGGGCACGCCAACAGGCGGTCGAGGATTTGCAGGCTGACCGCAATTTGCCGGTTCACCTGTTGAGCGAACTGGTCAAACAGTTGCCAGAGGGTGTCTATATCAACAGCCTGCGCCAGGATGGGCAAAATCTCGCTTTTCAGGGCGTGGCCCAATCCAACGAAAGAGTCTCGGACTTGTTGCGCAGCCTGAACAACCATTCGCCGTGGTTTTCTCACCCCGAGCTGGTTGAAATCGTTGGCGGCAGTGTGACGTTTGGTCCCCGCGACATTCGGCGCGTGTCCAATTTCAGCATCAAGGTCAAGCTCTTGCGTGCCAGCGAGGCCGCCAAGGTTGCATCGTCTGCGGTGATCAAGACATCATCGCCGGCTGCTGTGAACTTGCGTGCTGCGGCCCTTGCCGCGCCGCTTGCTGTATCAGCGCCAGCGCCAGGTGCAAAACTTCCCCTGATCACGCCGCCGGCCTCCATTGCGGCGGCCATCGCACGGCCTGCTCCGTCGGTGTCCATGGCCCCGTAAGGGTCATCACCCCAACGTCCACCCCAGCGTAGTTGCCTCATGGTCACGGCTCACAAACTTAAGACGCAGGTTCGCGATTGGCTTTTCAGCATCCCGGATCAGTTCAGCCACCTTGACACCAGAGACCCCTCAAGCTGGCCGTATCTGCCCAGGTATTGCGTCTTTGTCGGGCTGACCATCGCGTGTGTGGTGGCTTTGTGGTTTCTCTGGCTGAGCGCCACTTTGGATGAGCTGACCGCAGCGCAGGAGCAGGAGGTCAAGCTGCGCGACGACTATCGTGCCAAGCTGGCCAAGGCCGTCAGTCTGGATGTTCTCAAAAAGCAGCGTGAACAAGTGCAACAGTACGTGACCCAGCTTGAAAAACAACTGCCTAGCAAGGCCGAGATGGATGCCCTGCTGGCCGACATCAACCAGGCGGGCCTGGGGCATAGTCTGCAATTTGAACTGTTTCGGCCCGGCCCCATCGTGCTCAAAGACTATTACGCCGAACAGCCGATCGCCTTGCGCGTGACGGGTCGCTACCACGACATCGGCTACTTTGCGTCCGACATCGCCAATCTTTCGCGCATCGTGACCCTCAACAACATGAGCATCACACCCGCTCGCGAAGGGGCACTGGCCATGGATGCCACTGCCAAAACCTTTCGCTATCTTGACAAAGATGAGCGCGTTGCCCAGGTCAAAGCTGTTGCCCCAGCGCCAACTGCTGCTCCCGCCAAAAAACCATGATGATGCTTCGCCTTTTGATTCGACCCCTGACCGGCGGCATGCTGTTGCTGGCCCTATCGGCCTGCGGCACGGCATCCGAAGAAGAGTTGCGTCGTTGGATGGACGAACAAAGAAGTCAGACCCACCCTAACGTCAAGCCCATTTCAGAGCCTAAAATTTTCAAGCCCGAAACCTATGGCCAGGCCGCCTTTGTCGATCCTTTCAGTGACCAAAAGCTCACCCAGGCCCTCAAAAAAGACTCTGTTCAGGCGGGGTCCAACGGTGCTTTGATCGCACCAGAGTTGGCCCGCAGGCGGGAACCTCTCGAAGAATTTCCCCTTGACACGATGACGCTGGTCGGTAGTCTGATCCGCGATAGTCAGCCTGTGGCGCTGCTGATGGTCGGCAAGCTCTTGTACCAGGTTCGTGTGGGTGACCACATCGGGCAAAACTATGGCCGCGTGGACAAAATTGTCGAAACCGAGCTTAGCCTGCGTGAGATCATGCAGGACGGTGCCGGTGAGTGGGTGGAGCGCACCTCCACGCTGCGTTTGCAAGAAAAAGCCAAGTAGTGGATGCGATTCAAAGTGATGTTGTGCAACAAAAAACAAAAATCCCCCCTAACCCCCCTTTTACAAAGGGGGGGATAAGAATGGTTAGCCCACTCAGGAAGATCGGCGGATTTGTTCACCCCTTGGTAAGTTACGAATCACAAATTAGATACGTATAGCAAACTGACGCATCATATAAATCAACCACTTACAGCAAAACATACGTATGAAACTTGTGGTCAGTAGCTTAAAAGGGGGCGGATTTGTTTCCCCCTTTGTAGAAGGGGGGCTAGGCGGGATTTGGGATGTCGCAAGCCCAAGCCACAACATTTTTAATCGTGCATCCAAGTAACATGACATTGACAACAACTTATGCACCATTCACACAAGCCATGAAGTTATTTATTACCCCGCAGATTTATTTCATCGGACATCGCTTGTTGCTGGCGCTGTGCCTTTTGACGGCCTTTGGCGGCAGTCTGGCCCAAGAACTCTCCACGCCGGCCCCCGCTGAATCCTCCCCTGCGGCCTTGGCTGCGCCTGTCTCCGCTATTGCCATTGAGTCTGTGACCGGTTCGGTGCAAGGGGGCGTTGAGGTCGTCCGCATCCACCTCAACCAGGCATTGACGGCCACACCGCCCAGTTTTGCCATCCAGTCGCCGGCCCGCATCGCTCTTGACTTTACGGATGTGGTCAGTGCGATGGGGCGATCCAACATCGAGGTCAATCAGGGCAACCTAAAGGCCATCAGCGTGGTGCAAGCTGGCAGTCGCACCCGCGTCATCTTGAGCTTAAAGCAGTTCACCTCTTACCAAACCCAGTGGCAGGGCAAGGTCTTGTTGGTCATTCTTGACCCCATTGCCGGTTCCGTCGCCCCGGGACAGACCACTGCGCCCTCCCAGGTCTTTGCAGAGAGCCAAAGCCGGGATACCTTGCCATTGCGCGACATTGACTTCAGGCGCGGCGAGCTGGGTGTGGGCCGAGTGGTCGTGGCACTGCCCAGCGATCAGGTCGGGGTCGATATTCGCCAGCAGGGCCAAACCCTGGTGGTTGAGTTCATGAAAACCACCTTGCCAGAGGGTCTGCGCCGCCGGCTGGATGTGGCCGACTTTGACACGCCGGTCAAGATCATCACCACCTTTCAGGTGGGCGACCGCGTCCGCATGGTGATAGAGCCGCAGGGCAACTGGTCCCACAGCGCCTACCAGACCGATGACCAGTTTGTCATCGAGGTTAAAACGGTCAAGGTGGATCCCTCCAAGCTGACGCAGGGTGTGGGCTACAACGGTCAAAAGTTGTCGCTTAACTTTCAAAACATCGAGGTTCGCTCCCTTTTGCAGGTGATCGCGGACTTCACCAGTTTTAACGTCATCACCTCAGACTCGGTCACGGGTTCGGTCACGCTGCGCCTGCAAGATGTGCCATGGGATCAGGCACTGGACATTATTTTGCAGTCCAAAGGTCTGGGCATGAGAAAGACTGGCAACGTGTTGTGGATCGCCCCCAAAGAGGAGATCAACGCCAAAGAAAAAATCGATCTGGAGTCCTCTGCTGCGTTGCAAAACCTTGAGCCTCTGCGCACCCAGTCATTTCAGATGAACTACACCAAGGCCACTGAGATTGCAGCTCAATTGACGGCTGGGGGCGGCGGAGGTGGCGCAGTGAGTGGCGCGCCAGGCGCTGGTGGGGCAAGCAGCAATGCCAGCAGCTCGCGATTGCTCAGTCCTCGGGGCAGCGTGATCGCTGAGGCCAGAACCAACCAACTGTTTGTCACCGACATCCCGTCCAAGCTAGAGCAGGTTCAGCAGTTGATCTCCAAGCTGGACATTCCCGTTCGTCAGGTGCTGATCGAGGCCCGCATCGTCGAGGCATCGGACACCTTTGGCAAGTCTTTGGGCGTTAAATTGGGCGGGGCTGACCTGCGCGCCCAGCAGTCCGGTGACGGCGGTTATGCCCTGGGTGGCGGTAACCGCGTGGCCTTTGGCAGCACCTACGCCGATGTTGTGGCTACCAGCGGCGCTGGCGGTGTGGTGGGCTTGACCAATAACTTTGTCAATTTGCCGGCTGTGGGACAGGGCGGCTATAACCCCGCCACCTTTGCCCTGTCCATTTTCAGTTCGGCGGCGAACCGTTTTCTTAATTTGGAAATATCTGCCTTGGAGGCCGACGGCAAGGGCAAGGTGGTATCCAGCCCACGTGTCGTGACCGCCGACCAGATCAAGGCCCTGATCGAGCAGGGCACCGAGCTGCCCTACCAGGTGGCATCGTCCAGTGGGGCCACAGCCATTGCCTTCAGAAAGGCCAATTTGAAACTGGAAGTCACCCCCCAGATCACGCCTGAGGGCAACATCATCTTGTCACTGGATGTCAACAAAGACACCGTGGGGCAATCGACTGCGGCAGGTTTTGCCATCAACACCAAACACATTCAAACCCAGGTGCTGGTTGAAAACGGCGGCACGGTGGTCATTGGCGGCATCTTTGAAATGACCGAAAGCGAAAACGAAACAAAAGTGCCTCTGTTCGGCGACTTGCCATTTGTCGGCAACCTGTTCAGAAGCCGCGCCAAAATATCCAACAAACAAGAGATGTTGGTATTTATCACCCCCAAGGTCATCGCCGACAAGGCATCGCGCTGATGCGTTTTTCAATAAATAACATGCATTATTTAGCATTGCCAATTTTCCTGTCATGCCCGTCAATCGGGCTTAGGGCGATATTTTGGCATTGGTTTTGATGTAGTTAATTTGTTTTAAATTGATCGTTGGTTCGTTTCAGCGTTGAAGTGTTTGATCAATTGTGGATAGTGTCAAGGGTTTATTAGAGTTTCAGGAGAGTTTGTATGCGTTTCACTAAATACATGGTTTCTTTGTTCATGCTTGTCATACTGGCCGCTTGTGGCGGCGGTGGCGGGCTGTCCGGAATACCTGTGGCTGGGACCGATTCCATTGCTGCAAACGCTGCAAGTACTGCGAACAGTACAACAACAGGTGCAACGACGGGTACCACCACGGGCAGCACGACCGTGACGACCGTCGCGATCACACCGCTCTACAGCACGGCACCTGCATCGCTGACTTTGTTGGCTGGTACCACCAGTGCTGCATACACCCTCAGCGGCGGGGTCGCGCCCTACTCGGTCAATAGCGACTATCCCGCTTTGATCGATGTCACACTGAACGACACCAGTCTGACCATTACTGCCAAAAAAAGCGGTAGCGCTTCGGTCGTTATTGTGGACGCAGCCGGCACCAAACAAACCATTCCGGTGACTGTGCCAGCGGCGGATACCTTGTTCACAGACCTCAAAACTTTGTCCGATCTCTCCATCGGGACGACCATCTTTACAACCGTCTATGGCGGTGTCCCTTTGGCTAACGTCAATGCGCCCTATGTTCTGAACAACAGCAATCCTGCGGTTGTTCAGGTGCAGATGACAGGCACACGCCTGGCGTTGACAGGGCGATCCACGGGTTCTGCAACCATTGCCATCAGCGATGCCAAAGGCAACCTTGCCACGATCGCTGTGACCGTGCCCGTCCCAACGGCTCTTTTTACCGATGCGCCCAGTGCTTTGACGATTGCCATTGGCACGGCCAATACATTTACCGTCTTTGGTGGCACGATGCCCTATTCCGTCAACAACGGCAATCCCACCATCGCCAGTGGAGCCATCACAGGTGCTAACTTGACGATCGGCGGCCTGGCATCTGGCACAGCCCCGCTGGTGATCAGCGACTCCAAAGGTGCCACCATTACGATCAATGTTACCGTGCCAGCACCTGGCGCACTCGTGACCACGGCCCCTGCCAATCTGACACTTGCCCGCAGTGCCACCAACAGTTTTGCCATCGCGGGCGGCACAAAACCCTACACAGTCGCCAACAATAATCCTTCTGTGGTGGGGGTTGGTGCGATTGGGAATGCAGGTTCTACGCTCTCTTTGACTGGCCTGTCGTCTGGGGCTGCAACGCTTGTGATCAGCGATGCCAAAGGTTCCACGCTGACCCTCGCAGTCACTGTGCTGCCACCTGTGGGTCTCTTTACCACGGCTCCGGCCACGCTGACGATGCCTGACCCCACGCTGGTTTCTGGCACGTCCCTTACCTTTGCGGTAGCGGGCGGCGAGCCTGACTACTCGGTAACCAGCTCCAATTCTGCTGTGGTCAGCGTGAAACCTCCCACTGCTGGCAGTGGTGTCTATACCCTGACCAGTGTGGCGGGTGGTACGGCCACCATCGAAATTCGTGACACCAAAGGTACCAAGGTCACCGTGGTAGCTACTGTGCCCACCACCACTTTGTATGCCGATGCGCCTGCCAATCTAACTCTTGCGGCATCAGGAGCCTTGGCGGGCAATACCTACCCCGTCACCGTATCGGGCGGCACCAAGCCCTACACGGCGACCAGCAGCAATACGTCTGTGGTCACAGTGACTGCACCCGGGGCAGACGGCAAGTCTGTCATTTCTGGCATTGCAGCAGGGACTAGCGCAGTCACCATCAAAGACGCAACAGGAACGGCCATCACGGTGTCGGTCACCGTACCAGCCCCGGCCACACTGTTTAGTACAGCGCCTGCCACTCTGGGCATCTTGAGCGGTACCACCAACTTTTACCAGGTTTTTGGAGGGACACCACCGTACGCCGTCAGCGACAACGGCAAGGGTGTCGTCGCTCAAGCAGCCCTGAGTGCTGCGGCAGCCACACCATCGGTACAGGATCAGTTGGCCATCAAAGGTCTCACACCTGGCAAGCAAACGATCGCCATCAGCGATGCCAAGGGTGCGGTCATTGCCATCGATGTCACGGTCAATCAAGGGCTGTTTACCGATGCACCGGCCAGTTTGACCTTGGTGGGTGGCACAGGCAGCAACACATTCTCGATTTTTGGTGGAGTCCCCTTCTCGGGACGTACGGCCAACTACAACGTCAATAGCAGCAACGCATCCGTTGTCAGCGCCAGCATCACGGGGTCGGCGCTGACCATCAGCGCTTTGTCGGTGGGCACCAGTACGCTGACCATCAATGATTCAGTGGGTGCGTCAACAACCATCACGGTCACTGTACCCTCAGCAGGTGCGCTTTTGAGCACTGCTCCGGCCAATTTGACGTTGGCAGGGGGCACAAACGCCACATTTACCATGACCAACGGCGCGACACCCTACTTGGTGGTCAGTTCCAATCCCGCATTGGTCACCGCAGTGATGACCGCTCCCGTTGCACCTGCTGCGATCACGACATGGACCATCAATGCACTGCCCAACACCAACGGCGGCTCAGCCAACGTGGTGGTCACGGATGCAAAAGGGGTACAACTGACCGTAGCGGTCACCGTGCCAGCGCCGGCCGCCTTGTTTACGACCGCACCGGCCACTTTGGCGATTGCGGCGGGTGCATCGGCCAAGGCCTTTGCCATCGTGGGTGGCACGGCTCCCTACTCTGTAACCAATACCCATCCGACAATTGCGCAGGGGGTTGTCACAGGGGCTGCGCTGGCAATCACGGGTTCAGCGCCAGGTACAGGCTCGGTGATCGTGAGCGACAGCAAGGGAACGACCGTCACGATCTCTGTGGTGGTGAGCGCA
>CAIJOK010000006.1 GCA_903822205.1 uncultured beta proteobacterium
ACATTGGCATTTCTTAGCCGACATGTGTCGATCACACTGGCCAGCAGGGCAAGACTGTTCGAACCTACTAGGTTGCGTGTGCCGTAGCTGATCCGACGCGCTATCACCCAGTGCCGCAGTTGTCGCTCTGCCGCATTGTTCGTTAGCGGCAGCCATGGCTCCACCAGTACGCGCATGATCACGTCCCCGTCGTTCAACAATTCACGTGCTATCCCGCGCAGATATTCGTGTTTCAAATCCACGTTTTGTTCGCATCGTGTTTTGAGTTCCACAACCTGCTTTGCATAAGTGACCATCGGCAGCTTATCTGGGTCGGCTTTTGGCGTTAAATGCCGCTTGCATCGGGTCTTTGAATATCGCCAGCATCGCCTGCCCGTGTCGCGACGCGCTTCGGACTGTCGATTCGGCGACTCCGCACAGTTTGCGTAGCAGGTGTGCCCAGCAGCGCAGCCTGTTGGGACCGGGACGCTTCTTTTGGGGCACATTGAGCACATTGGCTGGCTTGCTCTGGGCTTCAAGTGGCGGACTGGTTTGCGCTACAGCGTCTGTGTTGCTTTGGGGTGCATCACCTTTGGGGCACTCAGGCGTATCGGAATTGTTGTCGTCATCGGTACTGTCTGAATCCACACCACACAGTAACAACGTGTCGTCCACATCGCCGTCGTCACCCTTTGACGTGTCCGTACGACCTTGCCACGGCGGCATGCTGCCAGAGGGTCGGGAACTGTTTTTGGGGTTTTGATTGAGCCGGTCACGCGCCACCCTCAGATCGTCCAGTGTTCGAGTGAGTAACGATCGCACCACGGCTTCTGGTTGTCTGCTTTGCCAGTCCCCGTCCATCTGGCGATGGTCAAAGTCACTCAGGTTTGCCATGCGTTGTTATGTGGTGAGGGGCGTACAGTGCTTGCGTCTATGTGGGCCGTATTTTGACTGAAAACTGAAAGCACGTGAGGGGGAACGGTTACGGCCAAACTGCGACAATTCTGGCATGGAAATCCATCAACAATGCGTGGTCGCCTTGACCTGGACACTCGAAGACACGTTGGGAGAAGAGCTTGACGTACTTGAAGAACCTGTGGAATTTTTCATTGGTGGCACAGACCTGCTTCAAGTGATTGATGCCGCTTTGCAAAAGGGCAGGGCGGGCGATGTCTTTGACTTGCGGATTGAGCCAGAACAAGGCTTCGGTGAACTCGACGAAAAACTAATTTTCATTGTGTCAAGTAAGCTTTTCCCTGATGACCTTGAGGTTGGCACGATGATAGATGGCACTTCACTGCCCGATGGATGCCTTCCAGACGCAAACATGGCTGCGTTTTACACGGTGAGCGAGATCTATCCATCCCATGTGGTACTCGATGGGAACCATCCACTGGCCGGAATTGCGCTGCATTTGCGTCTGAAAGTTTGGACAGTGCGTGAAGCTACGTCAGCAGAAGCTCTTCATCGCACTGTAGGCACTGGCTTTTTCAAATTTGAGCAAGCTCAGGCTCATGCTGCGGGCAATTTCACCTTGCATTAAGGCAACGAATGGATTGCCTGAATAAAGCATGGGCAGAACATGCGGTTGAACTGCGGTCTTGGCTGCGAAATCGGCTGGACCATAAGCAGGACGTTGATGATTTGATGCAAGACCTGTTTATAAAAGCCCTGCGACAGGGAGACAAGTTTTGTAGTGTGTCTAACTCCAGAGCGTGGTTGTTTCAAGTGGCCCGCAACGCACTCATTGACCGCATGAGGGTAAGCAGGGACATGGTGAACCTGCCTGACGATTTGCCAGATGTGAGCGAACCAGTGGATACGGTGGTTAACCTCACTGCTTGTTTACCGAGGGTGCTGTCTGAACTTGATGAAATTGACCGCATGGCCATCCTGCTGTGTGATCTACAGGGTTTGCCTCATGCAGACTACGCCCGACATGTGAATATCAGTTTAAGCGCCGCCAAATCCCGCTTGTTGCGCGCACGTCAACGATTGAAAGCTCACATGACACAAGCCTGTCAAATTCAGTTTGACAAACAGGGGTGTGTCGGCGACTTTGTGCCACGTCCTGGGCTGACAGCGACAACATAAAAAGAATTGCTGGATCCATTGGCTGCCTGTTCAAGAAATATTTTCATGAACTCTGCATCTTTTTTGCATCATCATCGTCTTCACCAGCATGAATACCCAAGCCATGTCGAACAAAAGTTGGCACAAACGCCAACCTGCCGCTTTTCTGGCGCTTGCCGTGCTGGTCTGGCTGGCGTTGTACCAATCGTTAAATCCTGTTTCTGAAGCCTTGGTGGCTTGGCTCCCAGTGGAGCGTGGTAGCCGTTTGGGTGGTGCAATCCAGTTCTTTCTTTATGACACACCCAAAGTTTTGGTGTTACTGACTGCCGTGGTATTTGCCATGGGGATGCTCAACAGCTACTTCACTGCTGAGCGCACACGGTCACTGCTGGCAGGTCGAACAGAAGGTGTTGCAAACGTGATGGCCGCATCGCTCGGTATCGTGACCCCATTTTGCTCGTGCTCCGCTGTGCCATTGTTCATCGGTTTTTTGCAGGCGGGCGTGCCATTGGGCGTCACATTTTCGTTCCTGATCTCTGCTCCCATGGTCAATGAAGTGGCTCTGACACTTCTGTTTGGACTGTTTGGCTGGAAAGTTGCACTGCTCTACATGGGATTGGGATTAAGTATCGCCATCGTTTCTGGTTGGGTCATTGGCCGCTTAAAGATGGAAGCCTATCTGGAAGACTGGGTACGAGACATCCCCAAAATGTCAGCACAGTTTGACAAAGCAGATCTGACCTTGGCAGATAGAGTCCAAATTGGCTTCAATTCAGTTCATGAAATTGTCGGAAAAGTTTGGCCCTACATCTTGGCTGGCATTGCCATTGGCGCATGCATTCACGGGTATGTGCCACAAGACTTTATGGCGAGCTTCATGGGTAAAGACGTGTGGTGGTCTGTTCCATTGGCTGTAGTGATTGGTGTGCCGATGTACACCAATGCGGCGGGGATCATTCCCATCGTGCAAGCCTTGTTAGCCAAAGGTGCCGCACTGGGGACGGTGTTGGCCTTCATGATGAGTGTGGTTGCATTGTCACTGCCTGAAATGATCATTCTGCGAAAAGTCTTGAAGTTGCGTCTGATTGCGACCTTTACCGGTGTGGTAGCCACAGGGATCTTGTTGGTGGGCTATGCATTCAATGCGGTGCTTTGACCCAAGGGCTTTCGACCCATCTTGAAATCAAACGAGGAATAATCATGAACATCAAAGTACTTGGTACCGGTTGTACCAACTGCAAAAATACCATCAACCTGATCAGTCAAGTAGCACAATCCCAAGGTGTTGCTGTGGTGCTGGAAAAGGTTGAAGACATACGACTGATCATGGGCTACGGTGTGTTGAGCACGCCAGGTGTGGTCATCAACGGCAAGGTTGTCCATGCTGGTGGCGTACCAAGTCGTGAAAAGATTGAACAATGGCTGGCAGCGGCCTGATTTTGTAGAAAGAAAGCCAACATGAATCCACAGAAAAAATTCCATCTGGTTTTTTCTTGCCTGATGGGAGCCATGATGATTTTCATCATGACATTTGTCATCACCATGGTCAATATGGGCTGGGGTGAACACTTTGTCTGGGCCTGGATGAAAGCCTTCGGCATTGCCTACGCAGTGGGTGTACCGGTGATCTTTTTTCTGGCACCCATTGCGCGAAAGTTGACGGGCAAAGTATTGGGTTTGAACCCTGCCTGAACCGGTGAAACGTCAATTATTCATTTTCAGCCAAAGTCGAATTAAAGGAAAAATGTCATGCTCCAAGAAGCCAAAGAAGTTTGCCCCACCTCCACCCGTCGCTTGCTCAATGAGGGAGCCACACTGATTGATGTGCGAGACACCGCTGATGTAGCCGAGTGTGCATTTGATGTGCCTGGAGTCATCAATATCCCCTTGAGTGAACTTGAGCAGCGCTGGTCAGAGGTACCACGTGACCATCCTGTGGTGTTTGCATGTGATTCCGGTGTACGCAGTCTGAAAGCAACCTACTTTTTACAGTACCAAGGTTATACCAACGTTTGCAACATGAGTGGCGGCATCTTGAAGTGGAGTGCCAAAGGCTTTCCGATCACTGGCGTGTGCACCACCATCAGCAAAACCAATACTGGATGCTGTTCTACATCACAAACTACAAAGAAATCGTCTTGCTGCTCCCACACAGTACCTACAGCATCGTGCTGCTGAGATACTTAATTCACAGGGCCTGATGTCAAACTGCGACCGTGGGCATAGTCATGGCCCACCAAACTTCAACCGTGCCTTTGCTATAGGCATTGTCCTCAACTTGGCATTTGTTGTCATTGAGGCTTTTTGTGGTTGGAAAATTAATTCCTTATCACTGCTGGCCGATGCTGGCCACAACCTGAGCGACGTAGCAGGCTTGGTTTTGGCCTGGGGTGGCGTGTTAGCTAGTGGCTGACAGAAAACCCTCTGTTTAAAAATAAACTTCACTGGATTTCTCAAAAACTGGATTTTTTTCGTTTTTCGTGTCGCAATTTTCACCTGAAATTTCTGATTTTTACATCAAAACTTCAGGTTTTCTTGTATGCAGACAATCATTATCCCCGGTATCTGTTCATACCGGTTTTCTACCGCCAATTTTTTGGGCGCTACGCCGCAATTTTGTCAGGTTTGGC
>CAIJOK010000007.1 GCA_903822205.1 uncultured beta proteobacterium
GAAGGCGCTGGCAGCAAAAGAGGTTTCCAGCACGGAGTTAACCCAATACTTTTTAGATCAATATCAGGTAAGACTCGTGTAAAATGTCTTAATCCCTTTGAAGTCAGGGCAGTGATTTACTTGGCCCAAGTTCTCCAGTCCCCAGAGTTTGCCGTCTTAATCCCTTTGAAGTCAGGGCAGTGATTTACTTCCAGAAACAACAGTATTTAGTCTATATAAAGTCTTAATCCCTTTGAAGTCAGGGCAGTGATTTACTTATTACTACATTTTATAAATAACATATTGTCTGGGTCTTAATCCCTTTGAAGTCAGGGCAGTGATTTACTTTAACACTGTAGATTTTAATAATTCCATCGAGAAGGGTCTTAATCCCTTTGAAGTCAGGGCAGTGATTTACTTGGGGATGACCCGTGAAGCCCAAATAGGCTTGTCTTAATCCCTTTGAAGTCAGGGCAGTGATTTACTTATGCTCTCAGAAAATCCACTAAGCTGGATTAGGTCTTAATCCCTTTGAAGTCAGGGCAGTGATTTACTTGGTATGGCCAAAAAAACTCAATCGTATCAACACATTGCAAAGGCGTTTACAGCAAGCGGTGGGCATTCTAAAAGCTAACCAGAAATGAGGTTTGCATGGTCGTCACATCCTGAAGCCTGATGTGCGCCATATCAGCCACTTGGGTGCGTTGCAGTGACATCAATGAGCTATCATAACTATAGCAACAAACGCTTATTTGACGGGCGTTAGCGGCTATTGTGAGGGTGCAATGGTTTTTTGGGGGACGGCTGAGATGTCAGTAACAGGCTGCCAGGCAGCACGTTGTCAGGCAGGATGCTTTGGCCCAGGGTGATTTGCCAACCGTCGTGGGGCAGACGATAGGCCCGCACGTCGTCGGCATCGGGGTGAATAATTTTGGCGATGCTTGCCATTATTCCGACCATTTTGGCCGCAGTGGTTTCTACTAAAAAAACAGAATACTGCACGGGTACGCCCTGTTTTTTAATAAACCGAAACAAACGTGACAGCCGTCTGGGGTCGGCAATGTCATACGTGACCAGATAGCGGGCGGTTTCGTTTTGGCTCATGGTGCGGGGTACAACAATTAACTGTGCATGGCTTTCAAAGCCGTGCGGTGCAGGTGAACCAGATGCAGGGTCAAGGCACTGGCGTTGCGTGCACTCCAGCGTTCAAACAGTTCTGTGACGGTTGCAGTGTCATCGACTTGGCTGGCCAGAGTCCCTGCGCCCAGGTTCATCTCGGCCCATAGCAGATCACACAGGTCATCGTCCAGATTCATGGCCTCCAGACGCGGGCCCCACAGTTGGGGTTTCATGCCGTGGCCATTGAGCTGCGCGGCCACGTAGGCCAGACACAGTCCGCGCAGCGCGACAGGCAGGTGGATGTTGAAGTGGCCGCCATACACATAGTCGCGCTTGGTGGCCTCCCACTCTTGCGGGGTCACACTTTTGGCATGTTCCTCGCTCCAGCGCACCAGCACGTCCATGCGACGGGCACGCAGCCAGTTTTGGTACAACACAACGCCGTCTTCGCGCTCAGACCAAAGCTCCAGCACCGTACTCAGGCTGGCGGTCTGGCGCAACTGGGCATAGATACTGCCCACAGCCTGACCTTTGGCATCCAGCCAGGTGATGCCAATGCCGGACTTCATGCACAGGGCCAATGCCGGGCCGCTCCAGTCCACCACGTCGGCGCTGCTGACCACGCGGGCGACGCGTTTGAGTGGAAATCGCATCACCTGGGCGCGTTCGTTGGTGACGACCAGGGCTTCTTCGGTGCAGCTTACGCGCTTGTGGTCACGCCCGCCCAGGTACAGGGCACGTGCTCCGGGGCCAGGCTGCTTGGGGTGGGTAGAGGTTTTCAATATGCTTCATCCTCATCGTTGGGGTGTTCCAGCCACAGCTCACCGCTCTGGCGCAGGCCGCGTGCCAGTCCCTGGCATTGCAGGCGCAGCCAACGCCGCCAGAGGGTGCTGTTTTTTTCCCACTCGGCGTAATAGATGGCGCGACCGGCCTTGCCCAACAGGCAAGCCCCTTTGTCCATGCTGAAATGGTCCTGGTTCAGAGTGCGGTTGCGCCATAGATTCCACACCCACAGGTCAATGGCGGGTCGCAGCGGCTCGATCAGGTCGCAGGCCATACTTTCGCGGCCAAAGCTGGGGCGGTGATAAAAGCCCAGCATGGGGTCCAGCCCCGTGCTGATGCAGCTTTGCACGGCTTGCAAGTGGGCCATGGTGTAGCTGAGCGACAGGCAGACATTGACGGGGTCACGCGGTGGGCGGCGGTTGCGTCCGGTAAAGCCCAGTGCCGGTGCAAATACCCCCGTCAGCCCGCCAAAATAGGCGCGGGCAGCGGCCCCCTCCAGTCCCAGCAGGGTGGCCAATGTTGGGGTTTCGGTGGGTGCAGTTGGGCTGACAGGCAGTTGGGTGCGAATGGCATCCAGTGTGCGCATCGCATCAAATAGGGGTTTGCGGGCATCGGGCCGTGCAGCTTGCAGAGTACGCAAAGTGCGGCGTTGGCGTGAGAGCTTGGCACCTACCAGCGCCAGTGCCCATTGACGGCAGGCGTTGTCGTCCACGACACGCAGTGACTGGGCCAGTCGCACGGCGGCATCGTTGTGCTGACTGCCCAACACCAGGGCCACGCGGCGTGTGTTGCGCGGGCTCATCAGCAGGGTGGTGACACCGGCTTCAGCCAATTTCATCAGCACCCCGCAGTCCAGCCGCGTTTGCGCGCCATGAATCACGCATCGGTCGATCAACCGGATGGGCACGGTGCCACGGCGTGTGCCGGCCTCGTACAGGGCCAGGGTTTCGCCTTCAGATTTGACTTCAAGCTGGGCGCGGTCAAGCAACAGTGTGGCCATGGTATAGAACGTGTTGATGGGGTGGATGGGGTGAATGGGGTGAATGGGGTGAATGGGGCTGTAAGGCTTATCTGACGGGCATCTGTAGCTATTTTTTGTGTAGCGTCTGCGGGTGTTTACCCCACATAAAAATAGTCAGGGTCAGCCGGTTGCACGGCCTTGCCCAGGGTGTGGACGCGGCTTCGTGGGTCAAGACGCAGCAGCATGAAACGGTCGGTTTCCATGTCCATCAGAACACTCATGTCCTCGATCAGGGCGATGCGCTCGGCCACGGTCAAGAACAACTCATGCACCGACTTTTGCCCGCCGGTGGCATAGACACGGGCCAGCTTGAGCGCGGCCACCAGGCGGCGCGGCTCTGCAATGTCATAACAGGCCAGGTGCAATAAGCGTTGAGTCATGGCCGCCATTGTTAGGCCATGCAGGGGGGTTGTCAGGTGTGGCAAGCTTGCCGGTTTTGGCCAGAGCAGCCTTTGGGGCAGTGCCGTTATGCGCTTGGCTTGTGTTCCAACCGATACCCACCCATTCCCATGGTGGCGTTTTTGCCAACGTGCAGCCATTGGCCCAGCCATAACCAGGGCCAGATTTCGGCCATCGTGGCCTGGCTGCCGTGCAGCGTCCAGCGTCCCAGAACGCCGCCCAGGGTCATCTTTTGTTGCTGACGGCTGGAATAGCGCGTCCAGTCAAACCAGTGCAAATCCTGCGTGTCGGTCAGGGTGCTGCTTAGCTGGACGATGTGTTTGGCGGCATCGCCCCAGCCCGTTTGTCCGGCGTGAAACTCCATCAACAGGGTTGTGCGACGTGCGATGGCCGCGATCAGCGCATGGGGGCCAAGCTGGCCAATGCCCAGAGGCTGGCCCTGATGTTGCAAGCGCAACGGCGTGTCGATGTGCAGTGTGATGGGGGCGTCCGGGGTGTTCACAGCAGCGTCGTGGGCAAACTCCGGCATCAGGATGGTCGTGGGGTGTTCTTGCAAGGTGGGCTGTTCCATCCACCAGATGGGGTGCGACTGACCTTGCGCATCCACCCAGTCCACCTGCAACAGGTCAACCGGCACACGAGCCCTGGTCAGGCCTCTACCCAGGGCGCGTTGCAGGGCATAAATGACCAAGGCAAGCTGTTCTGTGGCGTGGCCAATCAACACGATGTTGAAGGCAAAGTCATCATCGGCATCCAACACCCGTGCGCCCGGGGTTGGGGGTTCCATGACGAAGGGGTTAGGTATTTGGCTAAAGTCTTGCAGCGCGTGCTGGCCTTTGGGCGGCGGCGGGGCCTCAAAAATGCGGGTGTAGGGACAGGTCTGAATCAGCGGACACCCCGGGCAGGCGGGGGCGCGGGTCATGCAGGCCACTTGGCGCAGCGCAGCCCCAAACTGGCCGCGCAACAATGATCCTGCGTAATCCGGCAAGGCCAGGGGCTGCTGCACGCGGGCGGTAAAGCGGTAACGGGTGATGGGCAGGGGGTGAGTGAACATTTACTCCCCTTTGGTTAGCCAGAGCCGACCGATGGTGCCTTTGAGGTCTTTGAGTTGCGTACCCGACACGATGGCTATGCCGGCCTCTTTGGCGCGCTGGCGGTCGGCCTCGCTGTTGGCCAACTGACCCCGGTAGTCCACCACCATGCCGCGCGTACGCAGACCACCCAGTTTCAAGAGCGACTCCATTTTGTAGAGCGCTTCGGTGGCGCGTGAGTCATCACCTTTGCCGTCCTGGGCCAGGTTGGCGGTTTTGCATTCGATCAGGTGCAGGGTATTGCGGTACAAAAAAGCCACGTCGATCTCGTTTTTGTCGCGCGCCTTGCTGCCAGAGTGGTGGTCTGCGCCACCAAAGCTAACCCGCACGCCCATGGCGACATCGGTCAAGGCCACGTGCTGGGTACGCAGCGATTGCAGCGCTTCATACACATGCGACTCAAGCCAGCCACCATTGACAAAAAAGCGTGCTTCTTCGTTTTTGAAGGTCAGCGTCGGGCCGTTTTGGCGCAGCAAGCCAGCATCAATAAACAGGCCAATGAGGTCGACCAGCGAACGTGAGTCGTATTGCGCTGGTGTCAAATCGACCCGCAAACCAGGCGCATCGCGTGCCATGCGTGCTATCGCATTGATCGTACCCAGTGCACGCCCGGCGCTGGCTACATGGTCAATCAGCCGTGCTGTGAGGTCGCGCAGCTCACGCGTGATTTGGGGGTTCTCCTGGGTGCTGACGCTATAGCCGTGAGCGCGCAACATTTCATGCACCTTGAGTTTGGCGCGCAATGGCTGGCTGGTGGCTTGTTCGCCAATCACCAGCACGGAGTCTGTTTCGACGTTGACGTAAAACACCGGTTTGCCGGCTGAACGGAAGACTTCTTGCGCGGCCACGGCCATCAGTTTGGTGCCGCCGGTGACGTTCAATGCGATGTTTTCATCAGCGTGATCGGCCAGGTAGCTTAAAAAAGTGTCAGACAGTGCGGTGTAGTCGTAGGCGTTGGGTAGCTCCAGTGTTTCAACCACCATGCCGGCGGCTTTGGCCTGAATGACTGAGCGCAGCGCCAGCGCGGCGTGTTGCATGGGGGCGCTACAGGCCAACACCACTTTTTTGGGACGCCAGGTCTCGTCGAGCACCGGCAGCAGGTTGGGTATGGTTTGGGTGGAGACCAGGCAGAGGTGTGTGGTGTAGGGGGTCATGTGGCTTCGCTCAATTCATTTTCAGCCCGGCGATCAGCGATCTCAGGCACGTACATTTTTTGCCACCAACGTAAACACCTGCGCATCGACCCGCTTGAGCAAGGCTTCACGCTCAGCGCTGGGCAAAAAGGCGTGGACAAACGCCTGGCGAATCAGGGCCAGACATTCCCACAGCGTCAAACCGTCTTTGCTCATGCGGGCCGCCGCCAGATATTCATCGGCCAGTGTGGTTCGCGAAATGCCGGGGTTGTCGGTGCATAAAGTCACAGGCAAGCCGTTTTGGATAAAAGTGCGCAACGGGTAGCCTGGCAGGTGCGCCGATGCAGGGTACGCAGGATCGGCAAACCCCACGACCTCGCGGTTGGATGTGGGACACAGCTCCAGGCAAATACCCCTGTCGCGAAAGCGTTCAGCCAGTTGCGGGTTGTCAGCCAAGGTGAGGCCGTGGCCAATGCGGTCAGCGTGCAAGTGGTAGGCCGCTTGCCAAATATGGTCTGCGCTCTCGCCCTCTCCGGCGTGGATGGTCAGCGGCAGGCAGTCGGCAAAAGCAGGCAAAAAAGCCGGTGCCAGGGCATCGGGTGTCTGGGTGCTTTCATCACCTGCCAAATCAAGTCCCAGCAAAAAGCCATTCAGTTGAGCGCGTGCTGCTACGGCGTGTTGCACAACTTGGGCGAGATCGGTGGGCTGGCGGCGGTCAAGTATCCAGATAAAGCCGATGCGCGGGGATTGGGGGTCAGACGGGATGTTGGCCTGGGCGGTCTGTAGAGCATGGCACAGATCACCCACAAAACCAGCGGGGTCGTTAGGACGGTATTTGTGCGGACTGCCGCGCAGTTCCAGATAGGCCAGGCCTTCGGCACGGGCTTGGGCCACGATGGCTTGCGCGTAGGGCGTAATCGCAGCGGGGTGAGTTAGCAGGGCTGAACCGCTGAGTTCACCGGGCCGCTCAAAGGCTTCAAAACCATGCGGGTGGTTTTTGAGCGCCACACGTGGCCCGGTCACGTCAAACAGGTTGTGTTGCAACTGCGAATCGCTGGCGTGCAGCAGCAAGGTGGCGCAGCATTCGGCGCGGTTTGGGCTATTTTTAAGGGGGGTGGGCCAGTCCCATGGCCACTCTTCTATTGATAGCAGACTATGCACGTCCTGTAAGCGTTGTAGCCGTTTTGCTGGTGCTAATCCAGACAGGATGGCTTGGGCTACGAGGCGCTGTGCTGCCAGGTCCAGACACCCCCCCAGGTGACGGTGCAGGTCGGCTTTGGGCAGGGCAGTCAGCCAAAGGTCATGGCAGGGCTGTAGCGCGGTGTTGCGCAGTCGCTCAATGTGTGCGGGCGGCAGTCGGTAGAGGCTGCGCCAGTTTTCATGCCGTTCGGTTTGTGCCAGTTGCGCCATAAAGTTGCCCATCAGTTGGCTGCTTTGGGTCAGGCGGTGCGTGATCTCACGCTGTAGGGTATCGCCCTCGTCTGGCAGCGGCCAAGCGACGGTTTGGCCAGCGTCGGGCAGTGGCAGTGGAAACCTTTGGCTGCAAACGCGCTGGCCATCAATGCACATGTCCAGCAGATCATTGCGCCGACCGTTACCTGCCACCAGCGGGGTGATGGCCGCAGCCAGGTCAGCGGACAGTGGCTGCGCCAGCAGGGCGGTTTGTGCCTCTTTTTCAGCCTCTGATCGGGCAAACAGCAGCGCAGGCAGTGGCTCGGGGCTGACCACGTGCAGCCAGGCCAAGGCACCCAGCAGGGCACCGGCAGTTTGCAGATCGGCACTCATGGTTTTGCGTCCGCCCGCCAGTGACAGCACCAATTGCCCTCCGTTGAGTGCCTGTTCGCTGGCCAACAAGGTCACGCGCAGGGTTAGCTCACGAATGTGGTCACATTCGGCCTGGCTGGCCAGTTGGTCGGTGCTGGCTGCCGTCCAGATGCGCAATGGCAATGGCTGACCGAGGTGTTGCCACCATGCCAGCAGGTGTCTCAGACTGGCCCGGGTTTGGATGCCCTCGGTGGTGCAAATCCACAGTTCGTCAGGGGAGCAAAGCTGGTGCTGGTGTCGCAATTGGTCCAGCGCTGCACGTTTGGGGTGGTGGGCATACAGGTCAAGCAGGTCAGGGGCCAGCCAGCCCAATATCTCAGGGATGACGGCCCAACTGGCTCCCAGTGTGCAGAGGAGGATGTTTTTGGGGTGGCCCTGAATCGTGCTGGCACTGTGGACTGGCGCGGAAACGTTCATGGGGCGTGTTGTAACAAATACTGCGCAGCCAGCCGGCTCCAGAGTTCAAAGCGGGGCTGGGCGCAGATGTCTTCCAAATCGACAAAACCCAGGCTGGCAAGTTTTTCATTCGGTTGAGGTTCGGGGTCATGGGCACCGCACCACACGGCGGTATAGAGCACCCCCAGATGAACCCGACCGACAGCACTCAGTCCCTCGTAAATCAGACCACAGAGACGCACATCGCGCAAGTCGGCAGGGGTCATTTGCAGCTCCTCACCCAGTTCGCGCAACAAGGTTTGGTGCAGGGTGGTCACAGCGTTGAATGGCTGACTGGCATCTTGTGCGTCCTGTGCATCCTGTTGATCCACATGCCCCCCTACGCCGCAACTGCAACGGCCATCCAGCCGTGCATCGCCGCCCACGCGCTGATAGCACCACACCTGGCCCGCCGTGTTGAACAGCAGCAGATAAACGACCGCTTGCAAGTAACGTTCGTCGTGTTCCACATTCGCACGGGCTTGCCACAGGGGCGGGTGCAAAAAGTCCAGAACGTCTGTGGTGATGCAGCCAGATACAGGTAGCTTTGGGGCTTGGTGGCGGGGGATGGTGAGGATGTGGGGCATCACAGCATCCCACCCGTCATGATTGGCGAAGATTGAAGCCACATCATCAAGCGAACATCAGTCTGCCGCTCCTGGCTTGTGGCACGGTTCGACCGGCACTTTGTGCAGTTTCCATCCACAAGTTCATTGCGTTTTTTGCCTCTGCCAGCGCCGCCTCATGCGTATCGCCATGGGCCATGCAGCCTGGTAATTCAGGAACGTCGGCAATAAAGGCCTGGTCTTCATCGCTCCAGAAAATAATGATTTCAAAGTGGTCCATCTTTACGCCTCTAACTTGTATTTGACAATGATATTTCTCACCTGTTTGACCTGATACGGTTTGGCATGATTGCCATCACGTTGCAAATTGATCAATTCGGCCACGGCGGACTTTGTGAAAACGTGGTGGCTGCCCCTTGCGCGAACTTCAAAGCCAAGATGAATCAACAATCCGCACAATTCGTCAAAACCAATATTGACATCAGATGTGCCGCGAAGTATGCGAAGCAGTAGTTTTGCATGTTGGCTCATGGCCCGGTGAGACCCTTGAGTTGCAGCGCATTGCCGAGTTGCACCACTTCGACCGATACACCTTTGAGTTCCTTGTTTTTTCTGAGCTTGTTGGCGCGTTCTTCACCCAGGTCTGCGCGTAGTTCATTGGCTTGCGGGTTTTTCAGGGCGGTGGTGGATTTGCCCTCAAAGCTGGCGGTGATTTCACCTGTTCCGGGATTGAAAGTGAGCTTGGCTGCGGGCCAGGTTTGGCTGACAGTTGCAGATGCCGTTAATCTCACACCTGCAACGTGATGGGTGACAGCACCAACTGCTGCACCGTTGCTAGGGCGTTGTGCATTGGCAGCGGCCATTGCACCATAACCCACTGATGTTTTGGCACCAAAACCAACCCAATCAAAGGCATGTGCAAAGGCGCGATCCAGCAAATCACGCCATTGGTTTTGCAAGGCAGCGGGTAATCGGTTGGGCTGGCAGACCACGTGAAAGTCAAACTGCGATTGGGCAGGAACGGCTAAAAAGCTGACGGGAACAGGCGCACCGGAGTCGTGTGGCGTTTCTTCACCTTGGTAGTACTTGCCGAAATGCGGTGTCATGATTTCAACCACCAGTTTTCCACCCGCCGGGTTGGGGAACACGTCCCAAAAATCGAGTGCACCGCGCTTTGCATCTTCAGGCTGGTTGACGGTCTCAGGGCCAAACAAGGCATCAATGGCCGTATCGGTCAAGCCGTCTTCTCCATCGTTGCGTAGCTCCAGCATTGACCTGCGCAAAATGCCCTTGACCCCGCTGCCAGCCAGATAGGGTAAGCCGTAAGGTGTCAGAAAGGCAAAGCCGTTTTCGATGGGGTGCTCGTTGCCCAGGCCAGTGGCAAACGGGGCGGTGGAGGTTGTGCTGATGCGGTAGGCGTTGGGGCCGTAGTGGGCGATCAGGGTTTGCTGGCGGGCACGAAGGGCAGCAATGTGGGATTTTGCGGAGTCACCGAGGGGGCAAACATTGCCCAGAGCACATCTCTTGCGATCTTCAAATTCCTTGCGAATCCGCTCACGTTCCGGCTTGTCAAGATGCCTGATGTCTGGCAGTCTTGCGTCTTTGTATGGCGTGAAGCGGCCAGCCTCCCAATGGGTAAAGTAGAGGTGAAATCGGTGACCCGGGGCAGCATCACCAAATTGCGCTGGAATGCGATAGGGTATTGCAGCAATGAGATCGGGGATCATGGGTTAGTCCTTTGATTTAACGGCATCGACAAATTGCCGCAGCCACTTGAGCAATTCAAGTGCCTCGTCGGTGAATCGCAAGTAGTCGCGTGATTCACACTTTTGAAGCATGACCATGAAAGATGCAAAGTCACGTGGCGCTGGTTGCAGTGCCAAGCGCTGAGTCATGCCGGTCAATAAATCCGTCAGCAATGCAGATTCGGCCACCCCTTCCCGTGCCTTTGACTTGCTGTTGTAAAAAGCCAGGGTTGGCATCAGACCACTGTTCATGATCAGTGCTGGCGCGCCCTTGGCTAAATTCCTGTACTTGTCAGGCAATTCACCTTGCAGTTTTCGGCTATTGGTGGCGAACTGCCAAGCTAATGCGGCGCGTTGTTGGTCGAGGGTTTGGGTCATCAACATTCTCACTAAAAAAAGACACAATTTGCAGACGATCCTGCACGGCCTTGACCAAGCGTTGTTGAGTAAAAGTACATGCGCTGCATGGTCTTACTCCCAACTGTCGCGTTCTTCGCGGATGTATTGGTCAATTTCTTCAGCGGTTCGACCTGTGGGGGGTTGCGTGCTCAGCCATGACGCGAACTCCGCCATATTGGCAAACCGTGGCTTGACTATTTCGGTGGATGGCGTTGAGTCGGGAAAAAGCACGATGATTTTGGCTGAACCCACGGGTGAATTGGCTGGCAGTTCAAACGCTACGCGATGCGTCGCAGGCACGTCATGTTCGAATTGATAGGCTTGATAGGCTTGATAGGCTTGCATGTTCTTGTCTCTAAGTCTGAAAACGACTTAAACCCGCGATACCGGGGCGGCTTGCACCAGCACCAGTCCGCGTCCGGTGGTGGCATCGCCGCCGATTTGCAAGAGTTTGCCACCGATACCTGGCACACCCTCACCTGCAAACACTGTGGTCAAGACTTGGTCTGCCGTCAGCATGGTCTCTGGCTTGTGCCCTTTTTTAAAGCGCTCAATGCTGGCCTGCGCCAAACCGACCATCAGCGTCTCGGGCGGCAAGTTTTCTACATAAAACAGGCCACCGTCCTTGGCCGTTCCAGAGTTGTCGTCAATGCAGACATGCGGTTCCACCACCATGGCATGGCGGGCAAAATGGGCAAAGTCGGTATCATTCAGCAGCACCAAGTCGGTTTTTAACTTGTTGGCAAAAAAAGCGTTGGCACTTGCCTGTAAAGCATTGTCTGCTATCCATTTTGCTATAGATTGGAGTTGGGAATCGACCGTGGTGGTGAATTCAAAGGCTTCAAGAACCAGTTGGTCAGCTAGCGCAGCGGCAGCCGCACCCGGGCGCTGACCCAGCAGCGCATGGCTGGCCGCAAGCGCCTTGTTTTCTGCCACGGCAGGCACGCTCCAGTCACATGGCAAACCTGCTTGTTGCACCAGTCGCAGCAAGCGCGCCAAGGCCAACGGGCTGGTCACATAGGCGAAGCCGCCTTTAAGTGATCGCACCGGCAAGGCCACCAGTTGGGCATCGCTCAAAGACAGCGCACCGGCAAAGTCAGATGCACTGGTGTCGGGTCCAAAAATGCGGCTGATCAGGCTGTTCGGTTTACTACTGTCACCTTCAATGCGTGGCCAGGCACGGTTGAAGTGGTGGCGCAGCGCGCCTTTCAAACCACTGCCGGCAAACATGGGGTGCTGTGTGTGGACTTCTCGCTGGATAGGGCTGTCAATGGCCCCAATGGCGCTGCCTGCCCCCATGTGGACGGGGCTGATAGCGTAGTAAAAAACGACTTGGGTGGCTTCAAACATGGGGGTTCCTTGCTAAGTTGGCAGTGTGTAACAGTGATCTTTAGTTCCATGCACCCAGCAGGGCGCGGTTGTAGCCTTCGGCGCGGCGGGTTTGTTGCAATAGGTCTGGATTGTGTGGCCACAACCCGTTTTCGACCCATCTGGCAAGCTTGCCAGCGTCGCCTGCAAATTCATCAAACCAATACACACTGCCAGCGGGTACTGCTGCCTGCGCGGGTTTGGGATGCCATTGGTACAAGTTCCAGCCACTGACGATGTCACGCCGCCCCAGCGCAGCGCAGGCCAGCCGGGCACTAAAGCCGTCACCTTGCAAGCGGTAGCTACCGTTTTGCTCAACCACGCCCTCGGGCAACCACCCCTGGGCAAACAAGCAGGGGGTTTGCATCAGCAGACGAAAACGACCTGCATTGACCGGCAGTTTGGCCACAGGTGGGGGCAGTGTTACACGGCGGTAATGGGCACTTCGGCCATCACCGCCCAGGCGCAACTGGCCTTGTGCTGGCAACATGTCTGCCACGCCCTGAATCCCAACCAGAAAGCCGGTGCTGACAAATTTGGCGGAGGTTTTGGCATCTTTGGGACTGAAGGCGAAACCTTCGGTGGTGTAAATCTGGCCCTCTTCAGCGGTGTGGGCATCGGTGTTCAAACCAATACCCAAGCGTGGGTCTCGTTGAAACAGGTGATGGCTCTCAATGCCGCAAACAGGCTCAAGGGACTGGCCTTGCAGGTGCAACGTTAAACCATTGCTGCTCAGATAAATCCCACCTTTGGGTTTTTCTTGTTTGGCTGAGTTCAGCGTGGCTCGCAGAGGCAAGTGACCTGCAGACTTCACACCGGTTTGAACGGGGCGAGGCTGTAGTTTGGCGAAGACTTTGTCAATCATCAGCAGATCAGCCGGTAAGGGTGAAATCGGTTCAGGTGTTGCACCAGCGCTGGGTTCACCTGCCAGCGATAGCCAGGTGATTTGGAAATCGCCAGGAGCAACTGGTGTGCCCATACATTGCGCCAAGTTGGCATCACTGCATTGCCCACTGCCCAAAAATGCGGCATGCTGCACGGCATCGTGCCCCAGTAAGGCCGACCGAAATGCCCCTGCAAACAAGGACGGTGGTGGCGGCATTAAACCTGTGCCGTGTTCGCCACTGTCGCCAAAAGCCAGGTTGCCGCGCACAAACAGGCTGTCGGTGGGGCAGACGTAGTAATAGGTGGTGCTCATGCAGCGACTCCCTGTGTATCAGCTTGAGTTTGCATGGGCTTGTCGGGCCGAAACGCACGTGCTTCTCGGGCAAAAAATTCGCTGGTGACAAGAAAGTTGTCAATGGCGGTTCTGGGGTGTTGGGGTTGCATGACATCGCAGACAAAATTGACCACGCGACGGGCCACTTCCTTGTCGCCTTTTTGGCGATGGAACTGGTAGGCCAAAGAGGTGGTCATTTGGTCGCGCCAGTTTGAATTTATGGCATCACTGGCATCGTCGGTCAGACCTTCAAACCAGAGTTGCGCGTGGTAAATGGCACCCCGTGAAAAGTCGGTCAGTGCCAACTGTTGCGCCAACTGCTTCATTAGCGCCAATGCGCTTTGCGATGTATCGGGCTTCTGATTGGCTGGTGCCCGCCACCACGGGCTGGTGACGTTAACCTCACCACCGCCGCGCTTCAAAACTCTCAGGCAAAAAGCATCACGGTTGATGTCGTTGCCCTTGCCATCTGTGCCATGTGCGGTGTTTTTTGCACGGCTCTCGGCGGATCGCAATTCACGTAGCACACTACTCAGCGGCGCGCTATGGTGTGCAACCACTGCTCCCATGGACGCAGTGGCTTTGTGTCCCATCAGCGTCATCAGGCGGCCATCAAGAAGACCAAAGCCATTATTGAGCAACAGTTTGCGCTGCACCTTGCTGCTGCCTGGGTGTAATGCACCGATGCGCTCACCCAGACCCATGTTGTCATCGGGCGCAATGCCGCTGTAGGCCAGGCGCAGCAACTGCATGCAGTCAAACAGGTCGTCTGCCGCCACCAGCGCCATCACATCGTCACCCCCGGCATAAAGCAGCTTGCCCTTGCAGCACTCCTCCACCACGTGACGCGCCAGTCGGGTTGAAAAGTCATTGAGTGCCTGCGAAATGGCAGCGTGGCGACCGGGCGATGCCGGGCGTTTGGTGTTCAGATAGTTTGTCAGTTGCGGGTCAAGGCGCTCAAACATCTGCATTTCAGAGATTATCTTGCTATGCCAGGTGTCACGGTAGGCCAGTTTGTAAGCGTCTTCATTGCCAGCCAGCCAGCCGCCCATGCGATCGCCGTCCATCAGAATCAGTGCATAGTAGGTTTCATGCCGACTGTCCCCAAGCAATCGCTGGATGGTGTCTTTCAGATGGGGACTGTCTTCCTCTTGCTCCATCATCGAAGGCAGGCGTTTGAGGACATCCCGCTGTGCCTGTGGCAGGCGATGCAGTTGGCGCACCAGAGATTTTGGCAGTGTGACGGGGTCATAGTCTGATGTACTGGAAGCCAGCACCAACAAGGCCGCCTGCTGATCTGTTGTCATCGGGTGGTTGGGGTCTGTCAGTTTTTCAATCGTCGTTGACAGGGCCAGTGCGTGGGTGCTGACAACAAAGCGCTGCACGCTACCTTTTGTCAGGCGGCTGACACGCTCGGCAAACAGGGTGGGCCACAGGCGTTTGAGGGTAGCAATGGCGCATAGATGCTCACCGCGTTTGACCCAGGATTTTTTGGCTTTGGCCAGTTTGCCCCAGACGCTTTTGGCTTCGCGATCTTTGCGATTAAGCCCCAGCAAGGCACGGTCATCGGTCAACCATTCGGCCTCGCCGGTCAGGGTGCAGCGGTGGCCTTCTTGCAGCATGGCAGCAAATGGCCGTGTGGCCTTGGCCGCGCTCAGTGCCCGTTCGGCCAGTTCATACACAGCGGGGTAAAGAATGCCGGTGTTGGGTTGCCAAAAGCTCAAATCTTTGAGTTTGAGTTCTTTGGTCAACACCTTCCAGACATCGTCCTTAAAAATCCCCTGCTTTTTCAAATCAGGATGAATGGTGTCCATTGCCGTGTGCAGACGAGCGCAGGCTGTCTGGATGTCTTTGCAGCCTTCGCCATCGACGGGCCAATCTGCAGCAGCCCAACAGGCTTCAGGAAAACCAGCCAGTTGTACGTTGATCTGGTCGCGTGTCACATCGGTCATGGTCACATCCACCGCTTTGAAAACACGTTCGGCGGCATCCATTGCCCAGGTTTTGGCCGCATGGCGAATGGCCGCGGTGGCTTGTTCGGCTAGCGCTGCCGCCTGGCGTGACGGGACAATAGCCATGAATTTATTGGGCAGACTGGCGGCAAACAGGGGGTTGGTGTCGGTGGTGTCGCTAAGCAATTCTGAGTCAATATCGTCAAACAACTGCGTGAACGCATCGCCACCGATGTCCATCAGCCACTGATCCACCACAGGCACACCGCGCAGGGCCGGGAAGACCACCACATCCGGCCCCAAATGGTTGATGATGGGCTTCATGGCTTCAAACACCAACGACGACAACAGGTGCGAACCCGCCCACAAGTCAGATGTAGAGCGTGCCTGGCCGATAAACCCCTGCACCGGGCCAAAGCTCATCACCATCAGCGCGGGTTGATCGGGGCCGCTTTCGTCACCCGCCAACGCCGTGTGAATGGCTGAGACGGTATCCACGTGTGACCAGATGCTGTGGTCGGGTGTGCGTGAATCGGCTGGCAGCATAGGCCAGAGCACACCCAGTTCGTCAGCCTGATGCCCGGCCTCGGGGCCAAAGCGCCAAAAAGCAAGAAAGGTTTTGCGGTCATCGTCACCTTGAATCAAGCCCTCAAAATGTTGCTGGCTAAATGATTTGATTTGCTCTACGCCAATATTCAGGTCAAGCGAGGCAAGTTTGAGCCGTTCGCCTGACAGTGGATGAACCAGCTCGGCCTCTTGGCTGAATTTGACGGATTCAAACTGCGGGTAGCGACGCGCATCATCGCCACGCGGCCAGTTCGGACGGTCGGCGGCGGCAGCCATGTGGTCAGCACGTTTGTCAAATTCTTGCGAAGAAATATCCAACGCCTCGCGCAACCGGCGCACCGTGCCGCCCTCATGCCCCTCACGGTCGCGCATCAGAATCAGTTGCTTTTCGGCGGGGTCGTGCAACCAGGCTGCCAGTTTTTTGGTGTAGTTGGTCATGTTCTTAACCCTTGCGAATGCGGGTGATCAGTGAGGGTGGCTGTTGGTTCAAAAAGGCGTGAACTTGTTGCCAGACTGCAATTTGATGATCGATTGCAGGCGGACGCACTTGGCTGCGATCGAAAAAGGCTGTGGGCATGGCACAGGGCAAATGCGTGATGAGACCAAAGTATTGCCCATCCTTGTTTTTGGCCACTTTGAAACGCGCCTGACTGGCCAAACGGGCGTTGGGAAGTCCAGTCAAGCCGTGGTTGGTGACCGGGTAGGCCAAAACATGGCGGTCTTCGACACGACCGTGCGGCGCGCCGCTGCTAAATTTGAACTGGGTTCGAAAACCGATTTTGAGTGCGGCCAGCTTTTCCAGAACCTGCTTCCATTCCTTGAACCCCTCATAGACCAACTTTTTATCGGCATTGAGCTTTTTGTCAGAAAACACGCGCCAGACAGCGGGACGGCCATCCGCGCATAAACCAAACGCGTGGGGCCATTCTGCGGCCATACCGGGAGTCAAACAATCGCTCAGGTTGCGCGGCTGCGCTTGTTGAGCCAGCTTGGAATCGCACAGCCCCTCAAGCCCCAGTATGCTTTCACCTTCAATGTGCAATGACCCCCAACCATTGCGTGAACGCGATCCCACTGTGCCAAACCAGGCAGCCAATTGCATGGCCTTGTGAATGGATGGCGCATCTTGCGACGGACACCGCAATTTCAGAGTGAGCGCGGGCGCAGCAGGGTCAATGGCACTGCGAATGCCGTGGGTGGTGACAGGGCCAAAGCCTAAATAGACCGCAGTGCCCACGGGGACAAGCTGTCCGTTGCGCTGGACTTCGTTGTGTTGATGTGTAGCCATGTTGGGCAGTTGATTGAGCCTGCCGGTATCCCACGCCGACAACCGCAACTGCACTTTGGAACGCCCACCACCCGAGTCATTCCCCGCGCTGCCAAACAAGTCGTTTTCAAGTTTGAGCAACTCGCGATGGTCATAGCCGACATCGGGCGCTTTCACCACCCGCCACCATTGCCGCAGCAGTGCCTTGAAGGGAGGCGTTCGCCATTGAGCCTGTTGTTCGGCATTACCTAAAAAGGCAGGGGTATTGAAACTAACCTGATAGGTCAACTCACGCATGGTCATCGGTACTACTCCTTAAAAACCACATCCGAGGTGAATCGTACCGCATCAGGTTTCAGACTCAACCCATAGCGGCGCGGGCGAACGCCACCGTCGTGGATGCGGTAGGCCTCGGCGGCAGGCCCAAGCGCTGTTTTCAGGCGTTTGTCCAGCTTGGATTTGCGAGCAGAGAAATACTCGCCGTCCATGCCGTTTTTCAGTGATCGCTCGGTGCCCTCAATGTCAGCCATGCTGCCGGTGATGCGCCGGTATTCGCGCAGATAGCGACTGGCCCAGACAGGGTCAGGCACGCCCTTGGTGGGGGCGCTTAAAGGGTCATTGCCTTGCAGGGTCTGGCGTGCAAAGACAGCCAGCAAAGCCAACTCGGCGGGTGGCAAACAGACTTCATGCCCGGCTGCCAGGATGCGTTGGCGAGCCAGGTCAAGTGTCAATTGCGCCGGTGCCAGAGCCAGCCGGGCGGCTGCGACCGTGTCGTTAAAGCTGGCTTGCCCGGCCAGCAGCGCGGTGGGCAGGCCGTGGCGCAGACTGACAAATGGGATTTCAGCCAGCGTGACCTGCGCCAATGCCGTGTCGGCCAGTTGGCCATCGCGGGTTTGCAGCACACGGCTGTAGGGTGTTGGGTAGAAAAAGTCATAGCTGGACTCAAACGGCTCGCTGACCAGCACGTGGCTCAACCGGTCTTGTGGCCTGCCGAACAGTGACAGGGCATAGCCCAGATAAAACCCCATGGTCTTGCGCCCGCCTGCAATCGAGGCATGCAAGGCGCAGTCAGCATCGGCGGTGATCGAACGCACCTGGGCGGTGATGAAGTCTGCCGCTGCGCGGTTGTCCGATGGACTGCGAATGTCGTTCATCGGCTGACCGTGGGCATCGCGCATCACGTGGATGCAACTGCGATCAAACCTGACACCGGGCAACTGGTAGTCAGAGCAAAGTTTGTAAAACCAGCCCAGGTCGTCACTGAGCAGCGACAGCTCGGCACGGCGTGCACCCTCCGCGCTGGTGATCAAATGCACCTCGGTGGGTACAAAGGGCGCAAACTCGTCGGCTGCTAGTGCGTACAAAGTTTCGGTCACGATCTGGGGTGTCAGACCGCTGACCGCCAGTAGCACGCGGCGCTGGAAGTCAGAAGGATCGTGGGGCCTGGTATGTGGGCCTGTCGTGGGGGTGTTCATGCGTTGCAGTGTAGGGTGGCGTTACGCCCGAAAGGGCTGCGGCAAGCTTGCCATCGGGACAATGGACACGCCAAATGGAACAACCCATCCTTTTTGCTCGCGTTCGACAGGGGTCAAGGTTTTCGCAGGCAGCAACGCCAGGATTGCTTTTGCGCACAAAATCACCCCCTTCAGGTAAAACGGACCCTGGCCCCCATCGGTCAGATCACCAACTTTGACAAGCTCCAAATCATCTCTTGCAGCGCTCACACTGGGCGCTATCGGTGTGGTCTATGGCGACATCGGCACCAGTGTGCTGTATGCCGTCAAAGAAGTTTTTGGCTCAGGCCACGTCCCCTTGACGCATGACAACGTCCTGGGCATTTTGTCCATCTTTGTCTGGACGCTGACTGTCATCATCTCGATCAAATACGTCACGCTGGTGCTGCGCGCAGACAACAACGGCGAGGGCGGTCTGGTGGCCATGCTGGCGCTGGCTTCGCAGTCGGTGATAGACAAACCGGCGCTGCGCCGTGTGCTGCTGATGGTCGGCATTTTTGGCACTTGTTTGTTTTATGGTGACGGTGTGATCACACCTGCCATATCGGTTCTGTCTGCCGTCGAGGGCCTGGAGGTGGTGTCACACACGTTCAAAAAAGCCGTGATCCCGCTGACACTTCTGATTTTGTTTGGCCTGTTTGCCGTGCAAAAGCGTGGCACTGCGGACATTGGCCGGTTTTTTGGGCCGATCACCGTGCTGTGGTTTGCGGTGATCGCCCTGCTGGGCAGCGTACAAATTGTGCAAAACCCTGCCGTGCTGTGGGCACTCAGCCCGCATTACGCGCTGGGCTTTATGTGGGCTTACCCCGTCATCACGTTCATCATTTTGGGCGCGGTGGTGCTGTGCGTGACCGGCGGCGAGGCCCTGTACGCCGACATGGGGCATTTTGGCAAGAAGCCCATTCGGCTGGCCTGGTTTTTTATCGTGATGCCCGCGCTCACCCTCAATTATTTGGGTCAGGGGGCGCTGCTGTTGCAAAACCCGGCAGCCGTCAAAAACCCGTTCTTCATGATGGCCCCCAGTTGGGCCTTGCTGCCGCTGGTGGGACTGGCCACACTGGCCACCGTGATCGCCTCGCAGGCGCTGATCACCGGTGCGTTTTCGGTCACCCGCCAGGTCATTCAACTGGGCTATCTGCCGCGTCTGCAAATCTGGCACACCAATGTCAAAGAAACTGGCCAGATATTCATACCCCTTGTCAATTGGGGACTGTTTGTAACGATTGTGCTGGCGGTGATGCTGTTCAAGTCGTCCAGCAACCTGGCTGCGGCCTATGGCATCGCGGTGACGATGGACATGCTGATCACCACGATGCTGACATTTTTTGTGATTCGCTACACATGGCGGTATCCGTTGCCGCTGTGCATTGCCGCTACGTCCGTGTTCTTCTGTGTCGATTTTGCTTTTTTTGCCTCGAACTTGATGAAGTTGCTGGAGGGTGGGTGGTTCCCCTTGCTGATCGCAGGCGGCGTGTTTACCCTGATGCTGACCTGGAAAGAAGGGCGACACCTGTTAAACCAAAAAATCCGCGCCGATGCGATCGATCTGGGCAGTTTTTTGGATGCCGTGTTTATCCACCCCCCAGTGCGGGTGGACGGCACAGCCGTGTTTTTGACCGCAGAGGCAGGCACCGTGCCCAACGCCATGCTGCATAACCTCAAACACAACAAGGTGTTGCACACCCACAATTTGTTTGTCACGGTGCATAACCATGAGGTTCCATGGATTGGCATGGACAAGCGCCTGAGCATCGACGCACTGGGCCATGATTGCTGGCAGGTCACGGTGCATTACGGCTTTAAGAACGACCCCGATCTGCCTCGCGCCCTGGAGCACCTGAAAGATCGCGGCTGTGACCTGGATGTCATGACCACCAGTTATTTTTTATCACGCGACACAGTGTCACCCACCTTGGGCAGCGGCATGGCGCGATGGCGCGAGCGTTTGTTTGCCCAGATGCACCTGAATGCCAGTGCTGCCGCAGACTTCTTAAAGCTGCCCAACAATGCCGTGGTGGAACTTGGCAGCAAAATTGAGATATGACATGAGCCTCATCGCCAACCTGCGCACCCATTACGGTCGCGCCCAACTGAATGAGTCTGATGCCCACCCTGACCCCCTGGCTCAGTTTGCTGCGTGGTTTGACGAGGCTGTAGCGGCCAACGTGCCAGAGCCTAACGCCATGACCTTGGCCACCGTGGGTTGTGACCTGCGGCCTAGTACCCGCGTCGTTCTGATGAAAGGCTTTGATGCTGAGGGCATCGTCTGGTACACCAACTACACCTCGCGCAAGGGCTGCGAACTCTCAGGCAACCCCTATGCCGCCCTGCAATTTCACTGGACAGCGCAAGAGCGCGTGGTGCGCATCGAGGGCCGTGTGGCGCAGGTCAGCCAGGCTGAGAGCGATGCGTATTTCAACTGCCGTCCGCTGGACTCTCGCATTGGCGCATGGGCCAGCCCCCAAAGCCAGGTCATCACAGGGCGCAGTGTGCTGGTCGCCAATGCCGTGCGCTACGGCGCACAGTTTTTGCTGCAACCTCCACGGCCCGCCCACTGGGGCGGATACCGTCTGACACCTGACCGGTGGGAGTTCTGGCAGGGTCGGCCCGGCAGGTTGCACGACCGGCTGCGCTACACCCTTCAGAGTGATTCTCAAGGCGGTACGTGGCTGCAAGAGCGCTTGGCCCCCTAAATGCCCTCAACGTCCCAGATAGCCTAGGTACGACGGGGCTACTGTCCAAAACCCGCCCCTTAAAATCCCTGCCCATCATTCACCCCTGGAGTTGCTCATGCCCCTGATCGATGTTGAACAAGCCCGCGCCAACATGGTGTCGCAACAGATTCTCCCCTGGAATATGGCCCACCCGCTTGTGCTGCACCTGATGGGCGATGTCAAACGAGAAGACTTTGTTCCCAGGGCTTACCGGTCTTTGGCTTTTGCAGACATCAGCGTTCCCATCAGCCACGGTCAGGTCATGCTGACCCCAGCAGTACAGGCGCGTCTCTTGCAGGATGCAGCCGTCAGACCCACCGACCGTGTGCTGGAGGTGGGCACTGGTACGGGTTTTATGACAGCCGTGTTAGCGCACATGGCCCAAAGTGTTGTCTCGCTTGAGATCAACCACCAACTGGCCGCCACTGCCCGCGTCAATCTACAGCGTGCAGGCATTCACAACTGTGACATCCAAAACGTGGATGGCGCACTGGTCGTCGTCCCGGGTGCGTTTGATGTCATTGTGCTGGGTGGGTCTGTGCTTGAGGCCCCCGCCATTTTGCTGGATCAGCTCAAAGAGGGCGGTCGTTTGGTCGGCATCTTGGGCGACGAACCCCTGATGCAGGCCAGCGTCATCACCCGCACCGGCTCAGCCTCCTTTAGCACGGTGTCTTCGTGGAGTACCGTGGCTCCCGCGCTGCAAAACTTCAAGCGCGCTTCAACATTCCGGTTTTAAACGTCATGATCACCGCTATCCCCCCAGCCCAATTGCAAGCGTGGTTTCAGTCGGTTCGCCCTCTTGGCACGCCCGTGGTGCTGGACGTTCGCGAGCCTTCCGAACTTCAAACAGCCAGCCTTTGCGCCAAAGGCTTTACGCTGGTCACCATTCCAATGGGTGACGTGGCCAGCAGGCTCTCTGAGCTTGACCCCGCACAGCCCATCGCCTGTCTGTGCCACCACGGCAGACGCAGCCTGCAAATAGCCAACTTTTTAGACAGCCAAGGCTTTTTGCACGTGGTCAATGTGACCGGCGGCATCCACGCCTGGTCGCTAGAGGTCGACCCTTCTGTGCCATGCTATTGACCTTGCACCTTACACCTTGCACCCTGCACCCTGCACCCTGCACCCTGCACCCTGCACCCTGCTCCCATTACCCCCCAACGCCTTACCATGAATACCCCCAGACTGTTGTTGTCCCCCGCCCTGGCGTTCTTGTTGGCCTCGTTGGTTTCATCACTGGCCCTGCCTGTTGCGGCCCAAAATCTCTCCCAACTTTACGAGGCTGCGCTGGGGTTTGATGCAGGCATTTTGTCGGCCAAACTGTTGTACCAAGCCAATGTGGCCAAGGCTGACCAGGCCCGTGCGGCTATTTTTCCCACGGTGGGCCTGAATATGGCGGTCAACCGCTCCGATGTCACCAGCCCCACGGCTTCATTTGACCGTGGTACTTTTGGCAACCAAAGCGCGACGATCGCAGCCTCGCAGCCGCTGTACCGTCCTGCCAATCGCTTGATCGCCCAGCAGGGCACACTGGCCGCCGATCTGGCGCAGGCGCAGCTTGCCTCAGCAGGTCAAGACTTGATCGTGCGGGTGGCACAGGCTTACTTTGACGTTTTGGCCGCGTCAGACAGTCTTACGCTTGTTCGTGCCCAAAAAGCTGCTGTTGCCTTGCAGCAGGCCTCTGCCGAACGTAACTTTGAAGTGGGCACAGCCACCATCACCGACACGCGCGATGCACAGGCTCGTCTTGATCTGGTGCTGGCCCAAGAGATCGCGGCAGACAATGACTTGCGCGTCAAGCAGCTTGTGCTGGACCAACTGACCGGTCAGTCCGGTGCAGCTCCAAAACCTTTGCGGTCACCCATCACCCTGCTTTCTGTGGCCCCGGATGATGTCAGCGTTTGGGTTAGCCAAGCGGTGGACACACACCCTGTCATCGTGCAGGCACGGCTGGGGCTGGAAGTAGCGCAGCTTGAGGCCCGCAAAGCCACGGCAGGCCACCACCCCACCCTGGACCTGAACGGCAGTTACACCGTACTGCAAAACGATGGTTCAGCCAGTGTGGCCCAGGACTACCGCACCAACGTTGCGTCGATAGGCCTGTCCTTGAACTTGCCGCTGTTTGCCGGTTATGCCATTCAAAACCGTGCGAAAGAGACCGTAGCCTTGCTGGACAAAGCCAGTACCGACCTGGATGCGGCCAAACGCACGGTCACGCAGGCCACCCGCACGGCGTTTTTTGGTGTGCAATCTGGTTTGGGACAGGTCAAGGCACTTGAGGCCGCCGAGGCCTCCAGCCAGGTGGCCCTGGATGCCACGCGGCTGGGTTATCAGGTGGGGGTCCGGATCAATATCGACGTTCTCAACGCCCAAAGTTTGCTGTATGACACCAAAACCCGACTGGCAAAAGCACGCTATGACGTGCTGTTAGGCGGCCTGAAGCTGCGACAAGCCAACGGCAGCTTGCAAGCCAGCGACCTATCGGCCATCAACGGCTTGCTGGCCCCCTAACCCAGCCGTTACGGTTTTTACAGAGATCATCTGTCAGCGTGTCAGGATTTGCTCAAGCGCCCAGCGCGGTTTGACATCAAAAGCGTAGTCACAGTGGGCGGTTTGAACGCCTGCTTGCAGACGCATGGCGGCCGCCATCGCGATCATGGCCCCGTTGTCGGTACACAGATCAAGCTCGGGGTAATGCACCTGCACGGCGCGTCCAGAGCATTCGGCATTCAGACGGTCGCGCAGCAGGCGGTTGGCCCCCACCCCCCCCGCCACCACCAGGCGTTCAAGACCTGTGCCGTGCAGTGCAGCCAAAGACTTGGCCACCAGCACATCGACGATTGCGGCCTGCGTTGATGCAGCCAAGTCTGCCAGGACAGACATAGGCAGCGCCGTGATGGCGCAGCCCTGCTGGGCGGCCAGTTTTTTGGCCTGCACCATGACGGCGGTTTTGAGGCCCGCAAACGAAAAATCAAGTCCGTGGCTGTGCAACAGCGGGCGTGGCAAATGAAAGGCCCGGGCATTGCCGCTCTGCGCCAAGGCAGACAACGCCTGCCCACCCGGATAGCCCAAACCCAGCAGCTTGGCGGATTTGTCAAAAGCCTCTCCGGCGGCATCGTCCAAGGTTTCACCCAACAACTGGTACTGCCCCACGCCGTCCACCCGCATCAGTTGGGTGTGGCCGCCTGACACCAGCAGGGCCACAAACGGAAAACAAGGCGGGTCAGCGCTTAAAAATGGCGACAGCAAATGGCCCTCCAAGTGATGCACCCCCAGCACCGGTTTTTGCAGTGCCGCAGCCAGGGCGCAAGCCACGCCCGCACCCACCAGCAGAGCGCCGGCCAGTCCAGGGCCACGGGTAAAGGCCAGCACATCCACGTCACCCAGACGGCGATTGGCCTGCGTCAAAACCTGGCGAGCCAGCGGCAAAACGCGCCGGATGTGGTCACGACTGGCCAGCTCAGGCACCACGCCGCCATACGCCTGGTGCATGTCGATTTGGCTGAACAAGGCATGCGCCCTCAGAACAGGCAGGTCTGTGCCGCACACATCCACCAAGCCCACACCGGTTTCATCGCAGGAGGACTCTATGCCCAGGACGCAAAAATTTTGGAGCGTTACAGACACGAATAACTCATAATTACAAAAAGTTATTTACGTTCAAAACAATCAATATTTAACAACAGCGCCCGTCAATAGGGCGCTATGTGCTACAATATTAGGATATATCAAGTAAGTAATTTAATGTAATCAACAAGAGAAAGTTCAAAACGACACGACGACCGAGGTGCCAACGGTTGTCTTGTGCTGGGTGAACGAACCGTTTTCATCGACAAAGTTAAAGCCTGTGGATTGATCGACCCGCAGCTCGGTCTTCCACTGGGTGCTGGGGTTGATCGAATAATTGGTGCCCAGCGATACACGGGTCAGGTCGGCCCCGACTACGGGGTCAATGATGCCCCCGACATCGTTTAACTTAGGCCCCAGTCCCGTGCCGGCCAATGGCGACAGTTTGGAGATATCTTGCAGATTATTGAAGTAGTGACCTACGTATATGCCGCCACCGTTGTCCTGATTGTTCAAATAATCAGCCCGCGCCAACAACTGTAAGCGCGGCGTGACTTTGTAACCCGCCAGGGCCGACAGTCCCCACCATCTGGCATCACTGCCGTTGTAGGCTCCTGCCGTCAGATTGCCGACGTTCAATTGACCATTGATCAGCCAGTTGCCACGGATATAGCCTCCATCAAGCGCCACGGCATTGAACTGACGGGCGGAAGTGGCGTGAGCACCCGACAGACCCAGCGAGGCATAGTCATTGACCGTCCAGTCCAGACGATAGGCCAGTCCGGCTGTGCGGGGTACGGGTGCAGGCGGTAGAGGCGGTGTAGGCGCGTTAGGGTAGGCTCCTGCGTCGTCAGCCGCTCCGTCGATATTGCCGATCATCCATTTCAGTGCCAAGTCTTTGCTGATGGCGTAGCCCATGCCTATGCCAGTGTAGTTGGTAGGCCCAGCCAGGTCAAAAAGGGCATTGTGGGTGAGCAGGGGGTTGAGATGCGCAAACCCAGACTCATAGCCTTGAAAGTCAGGGATCAATCCACCATAAACGCGTGTGCTCTCTGAGATGGGGAACGACACCGTGGCCTCGTTGACCAGATGGCTGCTGCCAGGCATCAAGCGCAAAGTCCAATTGACCCCGCCACCTCCATCCACCTCTTTGCTTAAATCAAGCATACCGGTTGCGTAGCCGCCATCACCTGCGGCACTGAAGGTATTGACACCTGCTGAAGAATCCCGCAGGTACATGGCCTCAAGCACCCCCTTGATTTTCAGACCCTTGAAGCCTGACTTGATGGCATCTTCTTGCGCAAGGTTCAGTTTTTGC
The DNA here is from genome assembly GCA_903822205.1 of uncultured beta proteobacterium. Classification (GTDB taxonomy): domain Bacteria; phylum Pseudomonadota; class Gammaproteobacteria; order Burkholderiales; family Burkholderiaceae_C; genus Rhodoferax. Next base: position 25,981 of record CAIJOK010000007.1, read on the forward strand.
TCAAGCTGGGTCACCTGGTGTGTGGAGTCGCCGGGCGCGGTCTGGGTGTTGGTGGTGCTGGTGCTCAGAGCCTCGACTTTGTCGGACAGTGCCTTGATCTGTGCCCTGAGTGCAGCGATCTCTTGCTGCAAGTCGGCGGGGGACTGTGCCTGAGCGCTCAGGCAGGGAACAGCGCAGGCCAGGGCAATTGGCCATAATTTGTGATGCAACATGGTGTGGATGGATCTCCATTTTGAACAGGCTGGTTGATAAAAAGTGGGCGATGTTACTGTGTCGCAAGCATTTATTTGCATTTTTACGACCAGACAAGCATGATGCGGCACACTGCGCCTGGCCCCACTCGGGGGATGATGCCCAGGGGCCTGACCTGCCCGTCCACGGTCAGTGTGGGGGTTTGGTCCAAGGCTCGGACAAACCCTAGAGGCTTGCGGTAGGTGACTTGGTAGGTCTCTGTTTGCCATTGCAGGTCGATCCGAACCTCTGTATCGGTGGTGCGCAACAGGGGGTCCAGCCGCAAACCCAGGTGACAGAAGTCAATGCCAAAGCCTCTGCGCACAGCCAGGGTGGACCACGATGCCGTGCCAGACAGCAGCGGGCCGATGTTTTCTCCGGTTTCGCTGTTGTTGTACTGGGTGCAAAAGCGGGGGTTGCCGGCCAGCACAAAGGGGTTGTCCAGGGTGCGGTAAGGGGCCGCCAGATCGATCATCTGCCAGGCTGACGCGCTCATAGCAGATGCAAGGGCAGGGTCTGTGACCTGAGACGCTGCCTGGAACAGGGCCACGACCGCCATCAGACTGGCATGTTTGAAGACCGCGCCGTTTTCACGGTCGCCCGCAAAATACTCGGCGCTGGCCACAGATGGCTCGACGCGGCGCAGGTCATGGGCTGTCACCAGGCGGTAGCCGTGCGGGGTTTTCAGGCGAGACTCAAGCAAGGCGTACATGGATGCAATCTGTGCCTCACTGGCCACGCCTGAGAGCACCGCCCAACTAAAGCTATTGATAAACAAACTGCCGCTGCTGCCATCAGTGGCCAGGCCGTCACCAGGTGCGCCCACCACAGGGTGGTCACAGGGGCGATTGACCAGCAGCCGTGCAAACCAGGTGTCCTTCCAGGCGTGGGTTTGGCAGGCTGCCGTCACATCTGACGACACGGTCTGTGCCAGCGAGGCAATGCTTTTTTTGTCCACACTGAGGGCCAATCGGGCCAATTCGTCAGCAGCCAGTTTGAGCAAAAAGGCGTTCATCACGCTCTCTGTGCCGTCCGATGGAGACCTTTGGCCGGTCTGCCAGGCGGCTTGTTTGGCCGGCCCGTCAGGGTGGGTGGTGTCCACCTTGAGGCAGTCGTTCCAGTCGGCCCTGTCCAGCAGCGGCAGACCGTGCTGTCCTACCGACACCAGACCCGAATAGCGGACGATGGCGGCCAGGGTGTCGATCAACGGGCGCGTCAGGGCCTTGCTGCCGGCCACGCTGACCTGGCGGGTTAAAAAGTCGGTTTGGCCGGTCAAATCCACATAGCGGGACACAGCCTGTATCAGCCACAGCGCGTCGTCAGACCACAAGCCCGGCTCTTTGCCCACCCAATAAAAGTTATGGTTGGCAAAACCAAACTCATGCACCTGAGCAGCCCATTGGCCCAATAAGTCTTCAACCAAATCAGATCGGCCTTCGGCGCAAAACGGGGCCATGCTGGCAAACAGGTCTTGGACCTCGCGAAAGCCTATTTCGCGGTAGCCTTTTTGGGTTTGGTCAAACGACCGGCTGACAAAGGTTTGGTAATAAACCTGAAAAGGCAGGTTTTGGTTGGCCCAACTGTCAAAGCGCTCGCTGCCTGTCGAAAATCGCAGGTAGGCACAGTGGCGTTCAAAAGCCTGTTGCCGCATTTGAATGGCCTGTTGCACGGCCTGTGGGCTGTCGTACCGGGCCAGCAGTGCCGTGACTTGGTCTGCCAGACTGTGGCGGCCAAAGCCATCGGTGCTGCGGGCACTGACCAGTCCGGTCAAGCTCGTCATCGTCACCGTTTGGCCCGGGGCCAAATGGATGGGAACGGCCAATGCAAAAAACCCCGGTCCCTTGCGCGACAAACGGTTGGACAGCCTGGCCACGCTGTCAGGGCGCTCCAGCGTACCCTGGCCTACAAACTCTCGGTAGTCCGTACAAAATTCACGGGGAAAGGTGCGTGACAGTCCATCATGAACTGCCAAAACCTGAAACCTGAGGTCATTCTGATCCTGCACAGGGCAATAGTCCGGGGCCAGCGCCAACACAGCCCCATCGTCGGTGCGCAACAGGCCTGCCTGCATGATGATGTTGCTGTAGAGCACGTCTTCCATCAGGGCGGGGGGCTTGGACGGGCCAAACATACCGGTATAGACCAAGCGCAGGGTGCGGGGTGTGCTGCCCTGGTTAACAAGCGTGATCTGTTGAACCTCGCAGGCCAGTGGCAGGCTGGCATCCTCTTGGGCTGCCAAAAAAATCTCGCGGCCAATCGACAGGCCGCAGCGGGTGTGCGTTGTGATGGTGGTTAGGTTAGGGGCGTGGGTGCATCGGGCACTGACCACGGTGCTGTCCAAAGTGCTGTTCACCTGAGCTGAATAAAACACTTGCTGACCGTCCTCGGTCAGATAAAACTGACGGTTGGCCGGAAAACCGTTTTCTTCTTGACGCAGGTCCCAACGTGTGGCCAGCACCTGGGTGGCGGCGTGGCTGCGAAAACTGCCGCGTCCCAGTACATCGACCACGCTTTTGGGGGTGGTTTGCAGCGGGTGGTCAAAGCCTGTGCGGTCGCCCATCAGCAGATTCACGCCGTAATGGGGGCCGGGCATGGGGCAGCGGGGGTCAAGCACGCTGCGACCCTGGGCATCCAGACTGCCGGCCCATGCGCCTGCTGCCTGACACAGTGCCACCAAGGTATCCGACAGCCCGTCTGGCAGTGCCAATGGGCCAATCGGTCGATCAGGCTGGGCAGGCTGATCCGCCTGGGCTATGTACGCGCTCACCAAGGCTTGCTCGCCGTCAAATGCCAACAGCAAGTCTGAGCGGTTGTCGATGGGGAGCAGCCGCAAAACATCACGGTTTTGCAAAAGTGTCTGCATGACGGGCATCCAGTGGGGCAGACCCGACACCCCGATCACGGTGGCGCACGAGGCATCCAGATAAACGGCATCGCAGGCATGGCGACACAAACCGCCAAAGACGCTTTGCAGAACAGCGCTGGCAGATTGCACGGCGGAACGGGCGGTGGTGTAGTGGGTGTTGATGGCGGCAGGTTTCACGGATAAGGACATGGTGGGGGCCAAAGGACGGTGTAAGAGTTAAATGAGTAAATTATCACAAAATAATAGTTACATCATTAATTGACTTTGATTTAATGTAACGCTTGATTATAGTGCATCGCATGCTATGTTTTATGTATTTATCAAGTATGCTATTTATTGCAAATCAGCCGATTGGCCTGGCGATGGGGCCAGGGTTTCGGGCTTGATGGGCTGCGTGCTGGAGATAGAAACGGTCCAGTCGGACTGGCCCAGTGTGCCGATTTGTAGCGGTCTTGGCAGTTGCGTCACGTCCAGCCTGAATCTAAAAGCCACCAGGTGCGGCGTGCCAGGCTCAAGGTCTGCCACATCGGCGATACGCCAGCGGTAGAGGCGCTGCACCGCAGCCATGGCATCAAGAAGTGTGTCAAAGTTTTGGTTGAGCGACAAACGCAGCCCCGGGGCAGATGTGTCGTCTGCGGCCCGATTAACGCGCCACTGCCGCGTCAGCGGCTGGTACGCCAGCCTGATCCATCGCTGCGTGGAGGCCACTTTTTTGTCCGTCCAGTACCAGCGTTCTCGCAGCAGATCGGTTTCGACCACAAAGATGACGGCAATGCCCTTGTAAAGCGCATCCTGCACGGCTGGTGACAGTTCAAACTGAAGCTGCGCGGACAGCCTAAGGGTGTCGTCTATCCTCTCCGTTGACAGCGTAACCCCTTCTGGGGGCGGAGTTTGCGTCTGCGCAAAGCCAAATCCCAGGCCGAGACCCACTGCAAGCCAAAACAGGCACAACAGGCACAACAGGCGCAACAACTTAAGCCAGCGCCCAAATGCCTGGGGTAGGCTCGGCAATTTACTTCGCTGACTTTTGAAGCAAGGCATAAAAAAATCCATCGCTGTCTGGCCCGTCGGCCTGAACATCGTCCAAATTTTCAAAATCGTCAAAATCGTCAAAATCGCCGGCATTCCGAGCTAAGGGCAGACATCGAACATCGGTACGCCCTGCCATAAAAGCCCGGATGGTGTCATCACCCTCGGCCTTGAAAACTGAGCACACGGCGTACAGCATACGTCCGCCAGGTTTGACCAGCGGCCACAGGGATTGCAGCAAACGTGCCTGTGTCTGCACCATTTGGGCGATGTCCGTGGGCCTGCGCAGCCACCGAATGTCGGGGTGACGGCGCACCACGCCTGAGGCCGAACACGGGGCATCCAGCATCACGGCATCAAACAGGATACCGTCCCACCAGGATGAGGGGTCAGCGGCATCGGCCTGTACCACCTGTGCCACCAGACCCAAACGCTGCAAGGTTTGACGCACCCTGTCACAGCGTTCAGCGTCGATGTCCAGTGCCGTCAGTTGCAGATTGGCCAGTTCGAGCAAATGAGCGGTTTTGCCACCCGGAGCAGCGCAGGCATCCAGTACCCGCAGCGGGGCGTGGTGTTTTACCTGGTCATTGTCCGGTTCACCAGCCCGTACTGCCCACCCGGACAACAGCAGGGGTGCGGCTCTTTGTGCCGATGCGTCTTGCACCGATACCAGGCCATCGGCAAACCCCGGGATCACATCGACAGCACATGCTGCATGCAAATGCACGCCATGCGGCCCCACCCGGGTGGCTGCCATGCCGGCGCTGCCCAGCATCGACAGATAGTGATTGACCGATGTTTTGCGGGAATTGACGCGCAATGTCAGCGGTGCATGGCGGTTGTTGGCCTCTAGCATCGTCATCCAACGCGTGGGCCAGTCGGTTTGTAGGCGGTTAACCCACCATTCAGGGTGGTTCCACCGCGCCAGGGGCACAGGGTCTGACTGCGCCACCAAGCACGCACGTTCGCGCAAAAAACGCCGCAAACAGGCATTGACAAAGGCTGCACCTGATCGCATGGCCCGTGTTTGTTGGGCGGCTTCAACAGCTTGATCGACAAGGGTAAATGCCTGGTAGGGCGCAGGTTCAGCAGCATCGTCGTCATCGTTGTGCCACATCAAAGCCAGCGCTGTCAGCAGCAATGCATCGGTGGCGGCGGGCGGCGGGCGGCGGGCCAATATCTGGCGCAAAACAAGCGCTCGCCCCAAGTGGCGAAGTGCCAAAAAAGACAGGGCCTGAACCCCGGGGCGCTGCTGCGAACTGAGCATGTTCAGCGCCGTTGCACACGATGCGCCTGAGCGCACAGCGGCTAACACACCTGCGGTGCTTTGCAGTTGCTGCCACAGGGGCGGTTGGTTTTGGCGTGGCTTCATATAGCGCAAATAAAAACGCCCCAAGCCCCCGTCAACAGGGCATGAGGCGCTTGATATCAAGGGCAACTCAGGCGCAAATCACTCCGCCCCCACGTCTTCGCTGGCGGCATTCTCTGCGCTGATGGCCAGGGAAGCGGCCTCAGCGTCGGCAATAGCAGCACGTTCGGCTTCATCCATGTTCTCACGCACCAGGCGGGCGTTGTGATAGGCCAAGCCCGTTCCTGCCGGAATCAAACGGCCCACGATAACGTTTTCTTTGAGACCCCGCAGCCGGTCGTGCTTGCCCATGATGGCAGCTTCGGTCAGCACGCGGGTGGTCTCTTGAAAGGAGGCCGCACTGATAAAGCTGTCGGTCGAAAGCGATGCCTTGGTAATGCCCAGCAGCAAGTTGGTAAAAGTGGCAGGCTGCTTGCCTTCTGCGATCAGGGCATCGTTGGTGTCGAGCATTTCAGATCGTTCGATCTGTTCGCCCACAATATAGGTCGAGTCACCGGCGCTTTCAACCACCACACGGCGCAGCATTTGGCGAACGATCACCTCAATGTGCTTGTCGTTGATCTTCACGCCTTGCAAACGATAGACATCCTGAACTTCATCGACGATGTAGCGGGCCAGTTCCTCGGCACCCAGCAGCCGCAAGATGTCTTGGGGGTCTGCCGGGCCATCCACCACGGATTCACCTTTGTTGACCACTTGGCCTTCATGAACCAAAATGTTCTTGTCTTTGGGTACCAAAATCTCCCAGACGTTGCCCTCAGGGGCCGTGATTTGCAAGCGAATTTTGCCTTTGGTCTCTTTGCCAAACGAGATGGTTCCGGTCATCTCGGCTAAAAGGCCTTTGTTTTTGGGCGAACGGGCCTCAAAAAGCTCGGCCACACGCGGCAGACCACCGGTAATGTCGCGGGTTTTTTGGCCTTCAACGGGGATACGTGCCAAAACCTCGCCAGGGCCAACATCTTGACCGTCTTGCACCTGCACCAAGGCACCTACCTGAAAACCGATCGTGACCGAATGGTCGGTGCCAGGGATTTTGACCTCGTTGCCGCTGGCATCGATCAGCTTGACTTGGGGGCGAACCACCTTGGCGGCACCGCGCCGTTTGGGGTCGATCACGACCAGGGTCGAAAGCCCCGTCACCTCATCAACCTGGCGGGCGACGGTCAAACCTTCTTCGACGTTTTCAAAGCGGGCGCGGCCTGCATATTCGGTGATGATGGGGCGTGTCAAGGGGTCCCATTGCGCTAAAACCATGCCAGCCTTGACGGTTTGGTCGGGTTTGATCAGCAGCATGGCGCCATAGGGGACCTTATGGCGTTCACGCTCGCGCCCCAGTTCGTCACTGATGAGAATCTCGCCGGAGCGGGCGATCACGACCAGTTCACCCTTGTTGTTGGTGACGTAGCGCATCGTTGAGTTGAAGCCGATTCGGCCATTGGACTTGGCATCTATGCTCGATGCGATGGCTGCCCGCGATGCGGCACCGCCGATGTGGAAGGTGCGCATGGTGAGCTGCGTGCCAGGCTCGCCGATGGACTGCGCGGCGATCACACCGACGGCCTCGCCGCCATTGACCATGCCACCACGCCCCAGGTCGCGGCCATAACAGGTAGCGCAGATGCCAAAGCGGGTGTCGCAGGTCAGGGCGGTGCGCACTTTGACCTCATCGACACCGCAAACCTCAAGCTCGTCGATCACGTCTTCGTCCAACATCTTGCCCGCAGTCACCAAAATGGCCTTGGTCTCAGGGTGCAGCACGTCATCGGCGGTTGTGCGGCCCAAAATGCGGTCGCGTAAAGATTCGATCACCTCGCCACCCTCGACGATGGAACGCATGACATAGCCCCGGTGGGTGTCACAGTCCTGCTGGGTCACGACCAAATCTTGTGTGACATCGACCAGCCGGCGTGTCAAATAGCCCGAATTGGCGGTCTTAAGGGCCGTGTCAGCCAAGCCCTTGCGTGCACCGTGGGTGGAGATGAAGTACTCCAGCACGTTCAGACCTTCGCGAAAGTTGGCGGTGATGGGCGTTTCGATGATCGAGCCGTCAGGCTTGGCCATCAGGCCGCGCATACCAGCCACTTGCCTGATCTGGGCTGCCGACCCGCGAGCACCAGAATCAGCCATCATGTAGATCGAATTGAAAGACTCCTGGGGCACTTGCTTGCCGTGGCGGTCGGTAACCAGTTCTTTGGACAACTGACCCATCATCATTTTGGAAACCTCGTCGCCGGCCTTGCCCCAGATGTCGATCACCTTGTTGTAGCGCTCGCCGGCGGTTACCAGGCCGGAGGTGTATTGCTGGGCGATTTCTTTGACCTCGGCCTCGGCACGGTCGATGATGGCTGGCTTTTCGGTGGGCACCAGCATGTCGTCGATCGAGATCGAGATGCCGGCGCGCGTGGCCAGCCTAAAGCCGTATTGCAGCAGCTTGTCAGCAAAGACAACGGTCTCTTTCAGACCGCATTTGCGAAATGAAACGTTGATAAGCCTTGAGATTTCCTTCTTTTTGAGGGCTTTGTTGATGTAGTCAAACGGCAGACCCTTGGGCAAAATCTCAGACAGCAGGGCACGACCAGCCGTGGTTGGCCAGATTTTGGTGCTAGGGACAAACGCATCGGTGACACGGTCTTTGATGTACTCGGTCAAACGCACGCTGATGCGGGCGCACAGCTCAACCTGGCCTGCGTCAAAAGCGCGCTGAACCTCGCCTGTGTCGGCAAAAATCAGGCCCTCGCCAATGCCGTTGATGCGCTCTCGGGTGGTGTAGTACAGCCCTAACACCACGTCCTGGGACGGAACGATGGAAGGCTCGCCGTTGGACGGAAACAAGACGTTGTTAGAGGCGAGCATCAGGGTGCGGGCCTCCATCTGGGCCTCAACCGACAGCGGGATGTGGACGGCCATCTGGTCACCGTCAAAGTCGGCGTTGAAAGCGGCGCAGACCAGCGGATGCAGTTGAATGGCCTTGCCCTCGATCAGAATAGGCTCAAAGGCCTGAATGCCCAGCCGGTGCAGGGTAGGCGCACGATTGAGCATGATGGGGTGCTCGCGGATGACTTCTTCAAGGATGTCCCACACCACCGGCGTGCCTGATTCGACCTCTTTTTTAGCGGTCTTGATGGTGGTGGCAATGCCCATGGCATCAAGGCGCGCAAAAATGAAGGGCTTGAACAGTTCAAGGGCCATCAGCTTGGGCAGGCCGCACTGGTGCAGCTTGAGTGTTGGCCCCACAACGATCACGGAACGGCCCGAGTAGTCCACCCGTTTGCCCAGCAGGTTTTGGCGAAAACGGCCCCCTTTGCCCTTGATCATGTCGGCCAGGGATTTGAGGGCGCGTTTGTTGGCACCGGTCATGGCCTTGCCACGGCGGCCATTGTCCAAAAGCGAATCAACGGCCTCTTGCAACATGCGCTTTTCATTGCGAACGATGATCTCGGGGCCTTTCAGCTCAAGCAAACGGCGCAAGCGGCTGTTGCGGTTGATCACGCGGCGGTACAGGTCGTTCAAGTCCGAGGTGGCAAAACGGCCGCCATCTAGGGGCACTAGCGGGCGAAGATCGGGCGGAAGCACAGGTAACACATCGAGCACCATCCATTCTTGTTTGATGCCGGACTTTTTAAAGCCTTCGAGCAGCTTGAGACGCTTGGTGTTTTTCTTGATCGTGAGTTCAGATCCACCAGGGTAATTGCGCAGTTTTTCGATCTCGCTGTCCAGGTCCAGGTTTTGCAGCAAGTCCTTGATACCCTCTGCTCCCATCACCGCCTGAAACTCATCGCCATATTCTTTGAACATGGCATCAAACTCGTCCTCGGTCAGAATGCTGTATTTTTTAAGGGTGGTCATCCCGGGGTCGGTGACAACGTAGGCCTCAAAGTAGAGCACCCGTTCAATGTCGCGCAGGGTCATGTCCAGCACCAGGCCCAGGCGGCTGGGCAGGGATTTGAGAAACCAGATGTGGGCGCAGGGTGCAGACAGATCAATGTGACCCATGCGTTCGCGGCGGACTTTGGTTTGCGTGACCTCGACACCGCATTTTTCGCAGATCACACCGCGATGCTTGAGTCGTTTGTATTTACCGCACAGGCATTCGTAGTCTTTGACGGGGCCAAAAATTTTGGCGCAAAACAGGCCGTCGCGCTCAGGTTTAAAGGTGCGGTAATTGATGGTTTCAGGTTTTTTAACCTCACCAAAAGACCATGAACGAATTTTTTCGGGCGATGCCATTCCGATGTTGATCGCTTCAAAATGCTCATCAGGGTTAAATTGTTTGAACAGGTCAAGTATTGATTTCATGGTGGTTTTTTCCTGTAGTGCTGTAGGGGCGGTTATTGGTGTTCAAGCTCAATGTCCAGACCTAGTGATCGGATTTCTTTGACCAAAACGTTAAAGGACTCAGGCATACCGGCCTCGATGGAGTGTTCACCCTTGACGATGCTTTCATAGACCTTGGTGCGGCCCACCACGTCGTCCGACTTGACGGTCAGCATTTCTTGCAGGGTGTAAGCCGCGCCGTAAGCCTCTAGCGCCCAAACTTCCATTTCGCCAAAGCGCTGTCCACCAAACTGGGCCTTGCCACCCAACGGCTGCTGCGTGACCAGGCTGTAAGGACCCGTTGAACGGGCGTGCATCTTGTCATCGACCAAATGGTGCAGTTTGAGGTAATGCATATAGCCTATCGTGACTGGACGCTCAAACCTGTCGCCTGTCCGACCGTCGTACAGCCAGGCTTGTGTGCGGGTGTCGTTCAAACCCTTGGCGCGTGCTGCGTCTTCAGGAAAGGCCACTTTGAGCATGGCCTTGATCTCAGCCTCGGTAGCACCGTCAAAAACCGGAGTCGCAAAAGGCATACCGGACTTCAGGTTTTGGGCCATTTCAAGCATCTGCGCATCGTCCATTTGTGCCAGGTCTTCCTTGTGACCTGTGGTGTTGTAGATACCGTCCAAAAACCTGCGAAGCTCTGAAACACGGCATTCACGCTGCAACATGTCACCGATGCGTTGGCCTATGCCCTTGCCGGCCCAGCCTAGGTGAACCTCAAGCACCTGACCCACATTCATCCGCGATGGCACGCCCAGGGGGTTGAGAACGATGTCGCACGGTGTGCCGTCGGCCATGAAAGGCATGTCTTCAACGGGGACGATCTTCGAGACAACGCCTTTGTTACCGTGGCGGCCGGCCATCTTGTCGCCAGGCTGTAGGTGGCGTTTGACGGCCACATAAACTTTAACCATCTTGAGTACGCCGGAGGGCAACTCATCGCCTTGCGTCAGTTTTTTGCGCTTTTCTTCAAAGGCCAGGTCAAACCTGCGGCGGGTCTGCTCCATGGCGTTTTTAATGCTCTCCAGTTGGGCAGAAACGTCCTCGTCAGCAGGGCGAATGTCAAACCAGTGGTGCTTGACCACTGTGGCCAAATAGGAGGCATCGATCCGGGTGCCTTTGGCCAGTTTGTGAGGGCCGTTGTTGGCGATCTGGCCGATCAGCAGATTTTCGATCCGGTTGTAGGCATCGGCCTCAACGATCCGCAGTTGGTCGTTTAAGTCCAGCCTGAAGCGCTTTAACTCATCGTCGATGATCTGTTGGGCGCGTTTGTCACGTGTAATGCCCTCGCGGGTAAACACCTGCACATCGATCACGATGCCCTGCGATCCTTGTTCAACGCGCAGCGAAGTATCTTTGACATCGCTGGCTTTTTCACCAAAGATGGCACGCAGCAGTTTTTCTTCGGGGGTCAAGGTAGCTTCGCCCTTGGGGGTTACCTTGCCCACCAGGGTGTCGCCAGGCAAAACTTCAGAGCCTACATAGATGATGCCGGACTCGTCCAGACGGTCAAGCTGCTGCTCGCTCAAGTTAGGAATGTCGCGGGTAATCTCCTCGGCACCCAGCTTGGTGTCGCGCGCCATGACCACCAGTTCTTCGATGTGGATGGATGTGTAGCGGTCGTCAGCCACCACCCGCTCGCTGATCAAAATCGAGTCCTCAAAGTTGTAGCCGTTCCAGGTCATAAAGCCGATCAGCATGTTTTGCCCCAGGGCCAATTCGCCTAAATCAGTCGATGCACCGTCCGCAATCACGTCACCCTTGTTTAATTTGTCACCTTTTTTGACGATCGGGCGCTGGTGAATGTTGGTGTTCTGGTTGGAACGCTGGTATTTGATCAGGTTGTAGATATCGACACCCACTTCGCCAGCGGGGGCTTCGGCGTCATTGACGCGAACGACTACGCGGGTGGCATCCACATAATCAACCACCCCACCCCGCGTGGTGGTGACCACGGTGCCAGAATCAACTGCTGCCACGCGCTCAATGCCTGTGCCTACCAAAGGTTTTTCGGGGCGCAGCACAGGCACGGCCTGGCGCGACATGTTGGCTCCCATCAGGGCGCGGTTGGCATCGTCGTGCTCCAAAAATGGCACCAATGAGGCCGCCACTGACACGATCTGTGCAGGCGATACGTCCATGTACTGCACACGCTCTGGAGGCACCATGACGGACTCACCGGCCTCGCGGGCAGACACCAGGTCACCGGTCAGTGTGCCGTTTTTGTCCAGTGTGGCATTGGCCTGTGCGATCACAAACTTGCCTTCGTCGATGGCCGACAGGTAGTCGTATTCCATCGTGACCTTGGCATCTACCACGCGCCGGTAGGGGGTTTCAATAAAGCCGTAATGGTTTAGCCGTGCGTACAGCGCCAGCGAATTGATCAAACCAATGTTGGGGCCTTCAGGGGTTTCGATCGGGCACACACGGCCATAGTGGGTGACGTGAACGTCGCGCACTTCAAAGCCGGCGCGTTCACGGGTCAAGCCGCCCGGACCCAGTGCCGACACACGGCGCTTGTGGGTGATCTCGGAAAGGGGGTTGGTTTGGTCCATGAACTGCGATAACTGCGAGGACCCAAAAAACTCTTTAAGGGCAGCAGAGATGGGCTTGCTGTTGATCAGGTCGTGTGGCATCAGCGGCTCTTGCTCCGCTTGTCCCAGGCGCTCTTTGACCGCTTTTTCGATCCGTGCCAAACCGACGCGGTATTGGTTTTCAGCCAATTCACCCACGCAGCGCACCCGGCGATTGCCAAGGTGGTCGATGTCGTCCACCTGACCCTGCCCATTGCGCAGATCAACCAGAATTTTGACCACAGACAGAATGTCCTCATTGGTCATCACCATGGGGCCAGTCGAATCAGCCCGACCAATGCGGGCGTTGAACTTCATGCGCCCGACACGCGACAGGTCATAGGTGTCGTGGTTGTAAAACAAGCGCTGAAATAATGCCTGCACAGCGTCTTCGGTGGGAGGCTCGCCTGGTCGCATCATTCGGTAAATGGCCACGCGTGCTGCAAATTCGTCGGCGGTTTCATCAATGCGCAGGGTTTGCGAAATATAGGCCCCCTGATCCAGCTCATTGGTGTAGATGCACGCCATATCCGTGATCTCTGCATCCCGTAGTTTTTTAAGCAAGGCCTCGGTCAATTCTTCATTGGCCTTGGCCAAAATCTCGCCGGTTGACGCATCGACCAGATTGCGTGCCACGACACGGCCTACCAAAAAGTCCTCGGGCACCAGGATGTGCGTGGTACCCGATTGTTCAAGTTCGCGGGTGTGGCGTGCCGTGATGCGTTTTTCTTTGGTCACGACAACCTTGCCATCTTTGTCGGCAATGTCAAAACGCGCCAGTTCGCCCCGCATACGCTCGGGCAAAAAAGCCATCAGGGCACCGCTATCCAACAGTTGAAAGTTGTCATTGACAAAAAAGTTGGCCAAAATGGACTCGTGGTTCAGTCCAATCGCCTTGAGCAAAATCGTGACCGGCATCTTGCGTCGCCTGTCCACCCTGAAGTAAAGCAGATCTTTGGGGTCAAATTCAAAGTCCAGCCAGGAACCACGGTACGGAATGATGCGTGCCGAAAACAGCAGCTTGCCCGAGCTGTGCGTTTTGCCCTTGTCGTGCTCAAAAAACACGCCTGGCGAACGGTGCAATTGCGACACGATCACGCGCTCTGTGCCATTGACCACGAAAGATCCCTTGTCGGTCATCAAGGGAACCTCTCCCATATAGACCTCTTGCTCCTTGACTTCTTTGACCACTTTGTGCTGCGATGTAGAGGCCTCGCGGTCGTAAATGATCAATTGGACTTTGGCACGTACCGCTGAAGCATAGGTGAGCCCACGCGTCTGGCATTCGCGCACGTCAAACGACGGCTTGGCCAGGTGGTAGTCCAAATACTTCATTTCGACGTACCCATTGTGCGACGTGATGGGAAAAGCGGCCTCAAAAGCGGCTTGCAGCCCTTCGTTGCTGCGTTTTTTGGGGTCAACGTCTGCCTGCAAAAAAGCGATGTAGGCTTCTTTTTGCATTTGCAGCAGGTACGGAATTTCGAGCACATTGACACGGCTGGGGCTGCCAAAATTTTTGCGAATCCGTTTGCGTTCAGTGAAGGAATAAGCCATGAGTTCTCCGGGCGTGGGTGGTAACGATGGGCACAATGAAAAATTGCCGAATACTTGGCGATTGGCCACTACCAATCTATGGCGGACGGCAGTGCGCTGCACACTGCCCGAACCAAGGTGTGCTGTTCAGGAAAAAAAACACTGAAAAGCGGTCATCTGACCGCTTTTAGGTGTGTTTTCAAAATGTAAAAGAAAATATACAAAGGGCTGGAGGCTTGACATGCCACTCCAGCCCCGCAGACATCCAGGCGATTACTTGATCTCTGCCTTGGCACCGGCATCGAGCAACTTCTTGAGGGCGGCATCCGCATCGGCCTTGTTGACACCTTCTTTGACGTTTTTGGGCGCACCTTCTACCAAGTCTTTCGCTTCTTTCAAACCCAGAGCGGTGATTTCGCGCACGGCCTTGATCACCTGAACTTTGTTGGCTCCGGCCTCAAGCAACACGACATTGAACTCGGTTTTTTCTTCAACGACTGCAGCCACAGCAGCACCCGCTGCGGGGGCCGACATCGCTGCTGCGCTGACTCCAAATTTCTCTTCGATGGCTTTGACCAAATCGTTGAGTTCCATGACCGTCATGCTTTCAAGCGCGGTCAAAAATGTGTTTTTATCGAATGACATATTGCAATTCCAAAAAATAAATAAAAAGAAAAACAGGTGTTATTGAGGTGTTGCAGACCTTCAAGCAGGCTGCGCCTGATCGGCCATGGGGGCAACCAAGTCCATTGCTGCTGCTTGTACTGGTTCTGCTTCGGCTTCCAGTGCGCCTTTACTCTCGGCAATGGCGGCCAGAACCCGTGCCATACGCGAGATGGGTGATTGCAGTAGGCCCAGCAATTGGGACAGCAGTACCTCTTTGGTGGGAATGCTGGCCAATTGTTTGACACCTTCTATGTCCAGCACTTTGCCGCCATACACACCGCCGCGAATTTGCAGTTTGTCATTGGTTTTTGCAAAGTCGGCAACCACCTTGGCGGCGGCCACGGCATCCTCCGAAAAACCATAGACCAGTGGGCCAACCATCAGTTCAGAGGCCACTGCAAATGGACTTTTTTCCATCGCTCGACGCGCAAGCGTGTTCTTAAGCACGTTTAAGGTAACACCGCTGCTGCGGGCGTTGGACCTCAGTCGGGTCATGTCTGAGACCGAAATGCCACGGTACTGCGCCAGCACAAGGGTTTGTGCGGTGGCGGCGTAGCGGGTCACGGCCGCTACGACTGCTTTTTTTTCACTGAGATTGAGACTCAAGGGTAACTCCTTACATCAATGTGCCTGTGCGTAGAGATAAACCGACCGATCGGTTGATCAACCAATCAACGAATCAATCAATGAAGCAATTAAACAGGTCAGGCACTTTATATTGCAGCGACCTGTAAACTGCCCAAAACTTTGCAATTTTGTAACAGTGGGGGTCGCCATCTGCGTTGGCTGTCTTTGATTAAGTGCTTTAAGTTTTTAGCCTTTGGTTGTGGCCAAACCAAGCACGCCAACGGTCTAAGATGGCCCGAATGCTGCCCATGCAACTGTTCAGCCCACCACCTTTGGGGCGATCACCAAGAGGTAAGCACCCAATCGATTCAAAATCAGGCTGTGATGGACTGCACGTCCACCCTAACCCCTGTGCCCATCGTGCTCGAGACGGCTACTTTGCGCAAATAGATACCTTTGCTGGTTGCAGGTCGGGCCTTGACCAAAGCATCGATCAGGGCAGCCAGGTTGCCTTGCAGCTTGTCGCTGTCAAACGACCGTCTGCCGATAGTGCCATGCACGATACCGGATTTGTCCACTCTGAACTGCACTTGGCCCGCCTTGGCGTTCTTGACGGCTGTTGCCACATCGGGTGTGACCGTTCCCACCTTGGGGTTAGGCATCAAGCCTCGCGGCCCCAGGATTTGGCCCAAGGTACCCACCACACGCATGGCATCAGGGGCGGCAATGACCACATCAAAAGGCATGTTGCCAGCCTTGATCATCGCGGCGAGATCATCCATGCCGACAATATCGGCCCCTGCTGCTTTGGCATCGTCCGCCTTGGCCCCCTGAGCAAACACAGCCACACGCTTGGTTTTGCCAGTGCCATTCGGCATGACGACGGCTCCACGCACCACCTGGTCTGATTTTTTGGCATCAATACCCAGTTGCACAGCTACGTCGATGGATTCGTCAAATTTGGCAATAGCACATTCCTTGACGAGGCCCAAGGCATCAGCGATGGGATAGAGACGATTGCTGTCCACCTTGCCCTTTATGGACTTTTGTTTTTTGGTTAGACGTGTCATTTAGAGACCCTCCACATTGACACCCATCGACCGAGCTGATCCTGCGATGGTACGAACGGCCGCATCCATGTCTGCTGCTGTCATGTCTTTCATCTTGGTTCTGGCGATGTCCTCAAGCTGAGCGCGCGTGATTTTTCCCACTTTGTCCTTATTGGCCTTGGCCGACCCTTTGTCGATCTTGATCGCTTTTTTGATCAGCACCGTAGCTGGGGGGGACTTGATGACAAAGGTAAAACTCTTGTCTGCAAAAGCCGTGATCACCACGGGCAGCGGCAAACCCGGCTCAATACCTTGGGTTTGGGCATTGAATTGCTTGCAAAACTCCATGATGTTCAAACCCCTTTGCCCCAAGGCTGGGCCAATGGGGGGGGACGGGTTGGCCTTGCCTGCCGGAACTTGCAGTTTGACAAAGCCTACGATTTTTTTTGCCATGCTTTCTCCTGTCGGGTGTTAGCGCCTGTGCCACGATGACCGCTACAAAGGCTCCCCGTTAATGACGACTCATCTCGATTCATACCAACACAAACACACATTCACACCGAGTCGGAAGGTGCAAAACTTATTTAATTAACAAAACAATGAACACTCTGGTTTCGCACTGCCAAAAACTATATGGCAGACGTGTCAGGTTTTCTCGATCTGCGAAAACTCAAGCTCTACCGGTGTGGATCGGCCAAAGATGGTCACAGCCACACTTACCTTGCTCTTGTCGTAATTGACCTCTTCAACCATGCCGTTAAAGTCCGCAAAAGGGCCTTCCTTGACGCGGACATTCTCACCCACAACAAATTCAACCTTATGTCTAGGTCTGTCGGTGCCTTGTTGCATCTGACCGACAATTTTTTGGACTTCAACATCGGAGATGGGCGAAGGGCGCGTTTTGCCACCACCGACAAAGCCGGTCACTTTGTTGGTATGTTTGACCAGATGCCAGGTTTCGTCGTCCATTACCATTTCAACGAGGACATAGCCCGGAAAAAACTTGCGCTCGGTGGTTTTTTTTTGGCCGTTCTTAACTTCGACGACCTCTTCAACGGGCACCAGAATGCGGCCAAACTTTGATTGCACACCGGCGCGGTTCACACGCTCCATGATGTTGCGCTCAACCGCCTTTTCCATCCCGGAATAAGCGTGGATCACGTACCAGCGCAGATCAGGATTGGCAGGAGGCGCAACCAAGGCTGCTGCCGCAGGCTGTGGATCAGGTGGGGTTTCTGTCACGTCGGTCATTATTTTTTCCACCCCAAAACAAAATCGTAAAAAAACCACTCAAGTGTCTTGTCGGTTAGCCACAAAAAAACCGCCATGATGAGCACAAAGCCAAAGACGTAGGCCGTCATCTGGATAGCCTCTGTGCGTGAAGGCCACACGACTTTTTTAACCTCGCGTACAGAATCCTGACCAAAGGCCACCAGAGACTTTCCGCGCTCCGATGTCAGAAAGATGACGACTGCGACCGTCAGACCAGCCAGCAGCCCCAGCCACTGAAACAGTGCCCCATGCCGCCCCAGAACGTAGTAAACAACAAGCGAGACCAGCAGCATGGCTACAGAGGCTGCAACCTTGGCCTTGTCAGCGGCGGTATGAATGGTTTGAATTTGCGAGGTGACCATGTTGAATTAATTTGCAGGGTTACCCAAGAATGAAACGACAAGTGTGATGTTCACACCATGACGCGGCAGGCAAATACGCGTTTGCCGCGATCCTCAGGTGGCAGGGGCAGTAGGAATCGAACCTACAACCTTCGGTTTTGGAGACCGACGCTCTGCCAATTGAGCTATGCCCCTACAGCGAGCGATCAAGCGATGATCTTGGCAACAACACCGGCACCCACGGTTTTGCCGCCTTCGCGGATGGCAAAACGCAGACCTTCTTCCATGGCGATGGGCGCTATCAGTTTGACGGTGATCGACACGTTGTC
>CAIJOK010000008.1 GCA_903822205.1 uncultured beta proteobacterium
AAAAGTTTGCCACTTTCAAGGAGAGTATCGACTCCTGCCTGCGTGACCTCGCCACCCGCTTCAAAGACAACATGCAGACGTTGATGACACTGAAGTTCCAACTGTTCTCAAAAACCGAAAACTGCACCGCGTAAGGTATATTCCCAAACGCAGATGCGCAGCGCAGAGCAGTTGATGCACCAGGCCGATCTTGCGATGTACCAAGCCAAACTGGCGGGCAAAAACCAGTACTGTATTTTTGCGGCCTCTGATGTCCCAACCACGGTGGTCTGCGATGGACAGATTCCCTTAACCGAGGTTGAACACCTCCAATAAACACAGTCATTCCGCGCTCAGTTGGGGCCATGCGTAGGTATGGGTGTCATGATTTACCATGGTTTTTCTCAGGATGAGAGGGTGTTTCCAAGACACCCATTTACCCGTATAAAATCGATTTTATTGTTAAAAATCATTTGTTTACGTTCAATTTGCAATTCAGAAACCAAGGTCATATGCCGCCATGTTCAGTTATCGCCACGCCTACCATGCCGGTAACCATGCCGACGTTCTTAAACACACCACACTGCTGGCTGTGCTGCGTCACATGGTACAAAAAGACACGGCCATCACCCTGTTGGACACCCACGCTGGCGCGGGTTTGTACCGGCTGGATAGCGACTATGCCCATGCCAGCCAAGAGGCCATGACGGGTTATTTACGCTTGGTGGATGCTTTGGCCACCGGTGGTAGGCCCATCCCGGCGTTCACACCTACGCCGGCCATTCAGGACTATCTCGACTGGGTGGCGGGCCTTAACATGGCAGGCAGTCACAAGGTGTATCCCGGGTCGCCCTTCTTGATGCATCACCTGCTGCGCCCGCGTGACCGGCTTAAATTGTTTGAGCTTCACCCCACCGATGTTCAGGCTTTGAGCGACCATGTGGCCCAATTGCAGGCGGGTCGCCTGGTGGCGGTTTTGAACGAAGATGGCTTTCTTGGCATCAAACAGTTTTTGCCACCCCCTTCGGCCAGAGCGCTGGTGTTGTGCGACCCCAGTTATGAAATCAAGAGCGATTACCGTCGGGTGATCGATACCATGACCGATGCCCTGGCCCGCTTTGCGACCGGTGTTTATGTCGTGTGGTATCCCATCATCCCGCGCCCTGAGGCCCACCAGTTGCCGCGCAAGCTCAAAACCCTGGCGGCACGATGCGGCAGGCCATGGCTTCATGCCACGCTGCGGGTCAAGGCCGGCCATACATCCGTGGACGACACCGGCAGCGTGACACGGCCCGGGCTGTGCGCCAGCGGCCTATTTATCATCAATCCACCTCACACTTTGCATGCGGCACTGGGTGACAGTCTGCGGCAGCTTGCTTTAGCGCTGTCACAGGGTGTCAAACAGGCCAGTACGCTGGAGTCTGGTTGATTGCTGTCGTGCTGTCATGCAGACTTGTCCGATAGCCCCATACCGTGGCCATCAGGGCTGACCACTCACGAACCGTTTTACCGTTTTACCGTTTTACCGTTTTTAGCCGCCATCATGCCTGCTGACATACCCGACACATCCTCTACATCCAACACACCTGACTCCCCTGAACATTGCGAGCACCATGCCCCCATCAAGCATTGCAAAAACTGTGGTGCTGCTGTGGTGTATCGCATCCCGGACGACGGTGATGCCAAGCAACGTGCGATTTGTCCCAGTTGTCAGACCGTTCACTATGACAACCCCCTCATCGTGGTGGGCACCCTTCCGGTCTGGGGTGAGCAAGTGCTGTTATGCAAGCGCAACATCGAACCACGCCGTGGCAGGTGGACGCTGCCTGCGGGTTTTATGGAACTGTCTGAGACCGTGATGCAAGGGGCTGCGCGTGAGACGGTCGAAGAGTCAGGGGCGCAGTTTGAGATGGGGAATTTCTTTTCGATGGTGAACGTGGCCAAAGTGGGACAGGTGCACCTGTTTTACCTGGCGCAACTGCAAAGCGACCGTTTTGAACCAGGGCTTGAAACCCTTGAGGCCCGGTTGTTTGCAGAGGACGAAATTCCGTGGGACGAGATGGCTTTCAGAACGGTGGCACAGACCCTGAAGTGTTTTTTTGCCGACCGCCGTGCAGGTCAGTTTGTCACCCACATCATCGACATTGACTGATTTCTGACATCCTGATCTGCGGGGAAATTAACTCGGCACGATCTGACTGTCGATAGGGGCGAGTTTATGCGCCCGTCCCGACTTGATCCAAGCCAAAAGCCTTGTGCAGGGTACGCACCGCAAGCTCCATGTATTTTTCATCGATCACTACCGAGGTTTTGATCTCGCTGGTCGAGATCATCTGAATGTTGATGCCCTCTGCGCCCAGTGTTCTGAACATGGTGCTGGCCACACCCACGTGGCTGCGCATACCGATACCGACGATCGACACTTTGCAAATGTGGGTATCGCCAACCACCTCTTGGGCACCCAGCTTGGGTAGCACCTGATGCTGCAATAAATCAAGCGTTCTGGCGTAATCACCACGGCCAACCGTAAAGCTAAAGTCTGCCAGACCATCCTTGCTGATGTTCTGAATGATCATGTCGATTTCAATGTTGGCATCGGCGACGGCCCCCAAAATTTGATAAGCCGTGCCAGGCTTGTCGGGGACCCCCAGTACCGAGATTTTGGTTTCATCGCGGGTAAAGGCAATGCCAGACACAATGGCGTGTTCCATATTTTCATCTTCCTCATAAGTGATCAGGGTGCCAGACCGGGCCTCTTCGTCGATGTCCAGGTCCCACGGCGTAAAGCTGGACAGCACACGCAGCTTAACCTTGTATTTGCCAGCAAACTCAACCGATCGGATTTGCAACACTTTGGACCCCAAAGATGCCATCTCCAGCATTTCTTCAAAACTGACCGTGTGCAGACGGCGAGCCTCTGACACCACGCGGGGGTCCGTCGTATAGACCCCGTCAACATCGGTGTAGATCAGGCATTCATCGGCCTTCATGGCGGCAGCGACGGCCACTGCCGATGTGTCAGAGCCTCCGCGTCCCAGGGTGGTGATATTGCCTTGTTCGTCCTGCCCCTGAAACCCTGTCACGATAACCACGCGACCGGCATCGAGATCA
Source organism: uncultured beta proteobacterium (assembly GCA_903822205.1). Taxonomy (GTDB): domain Bacteria; phylum Pseudomonadota; class Gammaproteobacteria; order Burkholderiales; family Burkholderiaceae_C; genus Rhodoferax. Next base: position 3,091 of record CAIJOK010000008.1, read on the forward strand.
GCGCGAATGCGGGCATCGTCGATCGACTCAATGCGGGCTTTGGTGTAGGCATTGTTGGTGCGTATGGGCAATTGCCACCCAGCGTAACTGACAGATTCAAGCCCCTCTGCCTGAAGGGCAATGGCCAACAAAGCGCTTGAGGCCTGTTCTCCGGTGGCGGCCAACATGTCCAGTTCGCGGTGATAGGCCTCAGAGACTGTGGCAGGGGCCAGTTCTTTGGCCAGTGCCAATAAACGGTTGGTTTCACCCGACATGGCACTGGGCACCACCACCATTTGGTGACCCGCTCTGAACCACTTGGCGACGCGCTTGGCGACTTGGGCAATGCGGTCGGTTGACCCCATCGAGGTGCCGCCATACTTGTGAACAATCAAGGACATGGTGAAGAGAATAAAGGGAAAAAAGGCGAAAAAAGCGATTAATTGTACCAATCGAGGCATTCTTCACGTCGCAAGCAAAAGCCCTGTCCCACCTTGATGTGCAGGCGATGTGCCCGTGTGGTGCAGCGCATGATCTGATCCATCAGCTCATTCAACTGGGCGCTGCGGGGGATCACCTGGTGGATGGTTTTAAGCCAATGGCGCAGCACATTGGCCAGCCTGGGGCGACTTAAACCCTGCAACAGAGCGATGTGTGGCGGCAGGCCCACCTGTTCAAGGTCTTGATGCGCGACCTCTTGCAACAACGCCTGAGCCTGTGCGGCATGGGCAGCGCTGCGTGCAACGGTAGCGCGAAAGTTCGGAAACGCCACCTGCCAGGCCGGCAGCAAATGGGCGCGAATGCGGTTGCGGGTAAAACGTTCATCGACATTGGTGGGGTCTTCCACAAACTTGATCGGCTGAATCGGCTGATCAGCCAGCCAACGGCGCAACGCTGCCGCACTGACTTGTAAGAGAGGGCGACAAAACGTCAAAGAGCCACGCGTCCACTGATGCGGCATGGCACTCAGACCCGGTAAGCCTGCACCCCGGCCCAAGGCCAAAAACAAGGTCTCTGCCTGGTCGTCGGCGTGATGGGCGATGGCGATTGTTTTTACTGTGGGCAAAACCGCCTGACAAAGTGCTTGATAACGGGCGCGTCTGGCGGCATCTTCGGGGCTTTGCCCGGGGGCATGGCGGGCATCGACAGCCATGACGCGCAATGGTACACCGAGTGCATCACACACGGATTGGCAGTGGTTTGCAAAACTGTCTGCTGCTGCCTGTAGGCCATGGTGGACGTGAACAGCAGACACCTGACCGGGCCATTGTTGAACGCACGCCAACAGCAGAGCCGTCGAGTCTGCACCACCGCTATAGGCCACGGCCAACGGCAATGCCGGTGCAAAAGCCGCCATGGCCTGCGGCACAGACCCCGTCATTTGCCGGCTTTGGTGTCCGTAAAACGTCCGTAGCTTTGCAGCCTCTCATAGCGGCGTTCAAGCAGCTCTGGGGTTTTGAGGTCGCTGACCTGCCGATACGCATCGGTCAGTGCGCGTTTCAAAAACGTGGCCATCAGCTTGTGGTCGCGGTGTGCGCCGCCCACAGGCTCATTCACGATTTTGTCGATCATCCCCAGGGCCTTGAGGCGATGCGCGGTAATGCCCAGGGCATCAGCAGCCTCTTGTGCCTTGTCGGCGGTCTTCCAGAGAATAGAGGCGCAGCCCTCGGGGCTGATGACGGAGTAAATGGAATACTGCAACATCAAAACCTGGTCGCCCACCGACAGGGCCAGTGCGCCGCCTGACCCGCCCTCGCCGATGATGGTGACGATCACTGGAACGGCCAGTTGCGCCATCTCAAAGATGTTGCGACCGATGGCCTCAGACTGGCCGCGCTCTTCGGCATCAATGCCGGGGTAGGCACCCGGGGTATCGACAAAGGTAAAGACCGGCAGTTTGAACTTTTCAGCGGTCTTCATCAGGCGCAGGGCCTTGCGGTAGCCCTCGGGCTTGCTCATGCCAAAGTTTCTCAGGCTGCGCTCTTTGGTATCACGGCCTTTTTGTTGGCCCAGCACCATGCAGGGTGTGCCGTTGAATCGCGCCAATCCGCCAACAATGCTTAAATCATCGGCAAAGTGACGGTCGCCGTGCAGTTCGACAAAATGGGTAAAGACCTCACCCACATAGTCCAGCGTGTAGGGGCGCTCGGTGTGACGGGCGATCCGGGTGATCTGCCAGGGCGTGAGCGTGCTGTAAATGTCCTTGGTCAGTTGCTGGCTTTTTTTGGACAACTGATTGATCTCTGCTGAAATATCAACGGCAGAGTCGGTCTGCACATAGCGCAGTTCTTCAATTTTTTGTTCCAGATCGGCGATCGGGGTTTCAAAATCCAGGAATGTTTTGTTTGCCACAATGTCTCCAGGGAGTGGGTTCGATGGTGGGTTGAAGGGTTGAAAAGCCTGCTTGGCCTGCTTGAACCCGCTGCGGCCGAGTGTATGAGATGGACTGCGGTGGCCCAAAATCGTACCAAACCTGTAGGGCGGCTTGTGCATGGATGAGGAATTGTGATGACAGATTTTTATAGCTTTTCATTTGGGGCCATGGGCACCGAATGCTTGTTGCACCTTTACACCCCAACCCAGGCAATGGCCGATGACGTGTCTGGGGCGGCCATTGCCGAGGTGCTGCGCATTGAGCAACGCTATTCGCGCTTTAAGCCTGACAGTGTGCTGATGGCCATCAATGGGGTAGCGCAGGCTGGCGGCCAGGTTACCGTGGACGAAGAGACTGCGGGTCTCTTGGACTACGCCTTTGCTTGCTACCAAAAGAGCGCGGGGTTGTTTGACATCAGCGCAGGTGTTTTGTACCAAGCCTGGAATTTTGAGGGGGACACCTTGCCCAGTCAGGATCGCATCCAGGCCCTGATGCCTTGGGTAGGGCTGGACAAAATCGAATGGAGACGGCCCGTCTTGCGGTTTGCCATGCGCGGTATGTGTCTGGATTTTGGCGGTATTGGCAAAGAATATGCCGCCGACCGCGTGGCCGATGTGTGCCTGAGCTGTGGGGTACATCACGGCCTGGTTGATCTGGGAGGTGACATCCGAATCATCGGACCGCATCCTGACGGCCAGCCGTGGCGCGTCGGCCTTCGCGATCCAGCCCAGCCAGACGTTGCCATGAGGGTGGTGGATGCCAGCAGCGGGGCCATTGCCAGCAGTGGCGATTACGAACGCTGCATCACAGTGGATGGCCAACGTTACGGTCACATCCTTGACCCGTTCAGTGGTTGGCCTGCAAGGGGGGTGTCATCGGTCAGTGTGTGGGCTGATCGCTGCATGGTGGCGGGCAGTGTTGCCACGATTGCCATGCTAAAGGGGCGCAATGCCGCTGCCTGGCTGCAAAGCCTGGGACTTCCCCACGTTTGGGTGGATGAAACCGGTCAGCAGGGCGGTAACTTGCTGGCCTCTGCACGGTAGCGGTTTAACTTCAGATTTCTTGATCGGCATGGAAAACTGAAGGGCACAAACATCAACACTAAAAATAAATTTTGTATCAGATCATGTGATAAACGATAGCCGTTTATGCAGTGTTCATGCGCGTGTGACTCAATTTAAAGCCAATGATAGAGTAGGTTATTTATTTTTGAGAATCACTTGAACCCAATCAGTCATGGGATATGCCGACGAAGTAAGCGCATCCATCGAGTCACGCGAACGATGCGCTAAGATGTGCATCGTAGGGCCTTGACAGCTTTGCCAGAGTAAACGTACCGCAAAGCTCTATGAAAGCTTTCTCAACGAAAGCATAAGTCTTACACCATTTATTATGCCCGCATCTGTCTATATTGAATCCTCAATCATTAGTTACCTTACGTCACGGCCAAGTAGGGATGTTATCAAGGCTGCCCGCCAGGTTATCACTTCTGATTGGTGGCTCAACTCCAAGAGTCAATTTGAGGTATATATCTCAGCATTAGTTGAAGACGAAATATCGGGCGGAGATCCAATGGCGGCGGCTAAACGCCTACAAGGTAACCGTTTAGACCCTCCATACTAAATGTCGGGTGCGATTAAAAGTGATGTTGTGCAACAAATAACATAAATCCCCCCTACCCCCCCTTTACAAAGGGGGGTAAGAACGGTTAGCCCACTCTGTAAATGCGGCGCATT
>CAIJOK010000009.1 GCA_903822205.1 uncultured beta proteobacterium
GCACCATCTCGGCCCAACCCAATCGTTCAGGCTTGGCAAACAGCTCCCTAAAAATGCTGGTGCTCAAACCATCCACCACCAAAAGCAACACCGGTTGATGCGCCGCCAACGGGGCGACCACCTGATCCAGTACAGATTCCAGAGGCACGGTACGTCCCTCGGACTCTGGCGCTTGGGTATTCCAGCGTTGCAAACTTTGCGCAAAGCGTTGCCCCAGCATATTGCGCTTTGCAATCACCGTGCTGCGAACAGCCTCATAAGCCTGAGAGACTTCAACCAACTCATCACCGCCCTGCAGACGAAAGCGTGCCCAATCGACAAATGCGCCTTCATCGGCTTGCCAGCACACCAGATCGGCCACAGACGTTGCGGTTGTTGTCGGACGTACCAGCCAGCGCGCCAAACGCCGGGCCATCGCCACGCGGTCAGAGCGTTGAGGCTGCGCCCCAGCCAGCACGTGGCTCAAGACGCGATTGGCAGCCTCTTCAACCGCAGTCAGTGTTTCATCGCCAGGCGACTGAACATGTTGGGTCAGGCATTGCGCAAAACCACGCAATCGCTGATCAAAGCCCATGGGCAGAACATCACTCAAATGGGCAAATTCAGCCACCCGCAAGTCATTCAAGAGCACATCCGCACGGTCTAATGCCGCGCGGTAGGCATCAGGGCCACCATCCCGAACCAACTGCTGCGCAGCATTGGCCCAGGCACGACCTTCGGCAACGCCCATACGGGTGTCGCCCACAAACCGCTCCAGTCGAATAGCGGCATGACCCAAGGCGGCCTGACCTTCACCTTCTGCACAATACAACACCCCGCAAACCAGTCCCAATGCGACCCCGTCACCCGTTCGCCCTGCTTGAATACAGGCCAGCACCATGCGACCCGCCACCCCGGCAGATTCACCCAGCCAGTTCAACACATCTGACCTGGCTGTGGCCGGCAGCAAGTTGATCGAAACATCGGCAGTTGCCTGCATCGTCCATCGCAGCAAGGCAGTCGCATCAGGCCGTGGCGTATCCAATTGAAGGTAACGCTGCAACAGCTCTTTCCAAGCAGTTTCCATATCCAAAAAACCATTGGCCACCGGGGTGTAAGCGCCTTGCGCCGTCGCATCCAGCAGCGCCTGAGGCATCCAACTGAAGCGCCCCAGACGTGCATCAATTTCTTTGGCACCGAACAGTTGGCGGACCATTTCCCACCCCTCGGGCTGAAAGACGCGCCCGCGTGCCAATCGGGCGGCAATGTCTTCGGCAATCTCGTTGGTGCCAAAGGGTATGAGCAGCACAAGGCCGTTGGCGTTGGCGTTGGTGTTGGTGTTGGGGTTGGGGTTGGCACAAAATAGCTCGATCTCACACAAAGCCTCACGAATGGCCAGCATCGAATCACACCAGCGCAACGCAAATTGGCGGCCACGTTGAGAGATCGAATCAGGCCAGGCCAGTTGGGTGTTTGATCGGATAGCGATGGCCAGCGCGTCAGGCTCGCGTGACAGCACGGCATCCAGTTGTGCCGCAATCTGGGGCACTGACACGGTCATGGCTGCGAACTCCGGCGTTGTAGTCGCCAGCTCAGGCTCAGCTCCAACTCAGGATCGTTTTCCAGTCGATCCTGTAGGGTCTTGAGCAGGGACGCAGCAGCTTGCGTGTCCATGTCCACTTTTTGAGCCTCTTCGACCAAGACAGGTTCAATCGGAGCCAAACCACTACCGGTGTACGGTAATGGCGCAACTGGGGGTGGCACCAGCATGGGGGGTGTCCCTGCGGGCGGCGTGTAGGGTGTTGGGACGGGGGCTGGAGTGGGTGCTGCGACTGTGAGCAATCGCACGGCATCCCGGTCCAATTCTTCCAGCTTGGGCTTGAGTGGGATAACGTGCTCTTCACTGCCCAGCGCTTCGACCAATCGATTTACCAAGGATGCCGCTGCGGTTTGCCGGTGATCAGTCAAGTTTTTTACCGCGTCAAAGATGTCCCAGCGAGCGTTGTTCAATGCGTCGGCCACCGATTGGGCTTGCCCCAGGCTGCGTCCGACAGCCGCTTCAGACGTTTCGAGGGTCGCATTGGCGAGTGATTGAACCAAGTCGGCATCAGACGCTGCCTGGATCGTTGCCAGCAGAGATTGTGCCGACTCGGCTGATCGCACACGGCCCGCCGTTGACGCACCGTAGCGGTTGGCACGGTCACGTGTGGCAAGCACCAACTTGCTGACCGCATCCCGCTTGGCCATTGCTTCGCGACGCACATCGTCCACCAGTCGGCCTACATGGCCCGCGTTCAGGGTTTGCGGCACGGTCAACCCAAACAGGCTGGCCGCACGCTTGACAGCCACTTGCCAATGCCCAGCATCTGGCAGGGTCTGTTCTTTAAGCTCAAGTTCATCGGCCAGGCTGTCAATCGTCGGTTCCACTGGACCACCGCGCAAAATGAAGCGCCGGTTGGTGAGTGCTGCATAGCTCAGGATGATCAAGTTCTGCAACTCAAGCGGCAATCCCATGGGGTTGGGCAAATCCATCCATTGGCGCAACTGCGCTACGGTGATGGCACCACCACCACCACCACCATTGCCACCCCCATCGCGAGCATGGCTTTGTGCAAAGCGTGACCGCCAATGGTCTTCGACCAACAAGTGGGTTTCACCCATTTGCCCCAATTGGCAGGGGTTGACCACCGAGCGAACCAGACGGCGGGTGGCGGCATCTTGCACCAGGCCACGACGGTCGTTGGCTTCAATGGCGCGCAAAATTTCAGGCCAAATTTTGCGGATGACCGCAGGCTTGATCTCGGTATCGAATACTGGGTGGGCGGGATACTGGTGAGCAAACAATTGCCCCAGCAATGCCTCGAACGCTTCCTTGAAGTTGGCACCTACCGGCGGGCGTGGCGACAAGGTAGGGTCGAGCGATTGGAATTGCTGGTCAGCGGTCAAGGCATGGGTCACAGCATCGCGAGGCTCGGTGCTAAGGCCAAACGCTACTTCCAACTGGCTTCGCAATTTGCTGCGCAGTGAATCAAGCTGATTTTTGGCTAGTGCCTTGGCTTGCACTTTATCGACATAACTCAAGTGGGTGGCATAGCTGTCAAAGCGCTCACCCGACAGAATATGGTCTAACACCACCAGGCGCTTTAAGTCCGCCATCGCTTTGGCACTGAAAAACGACGGCAGCCAGATCAAAGTTTGGGTGTCGCCACCTTGGTAATCTGCCAGCCGTGCAATGTCGTCATGGGGGCCACGGTTGGGTTCATCAAACGGAAAGTCCAGCACGACTGTCCACACACCGGGCCTGCCACGCAAACGCTCATCGGTCATCTCGCGAACGTTTTCGTAGAGCAGTTCGACTTCGCGCCGAGTACCGCGCCAGGTAAATTCGTAGGCAGTGAACAATGCTCCGTCGTCTTGGATACACAACGCAGAAAACAAGGCTTCACGAATCTTCTTGCGACGGTTACCCGCGTTGTCATTGGCCTCAGCGGCACGCAGGATCGGCTCAATATCGACACCGGTCACTTGGATGGATACCACCGGGTTCTGGTCTTCGGTGATCTTGATTTCACCAATCTCAGAGGCCCAGTCACGGCACTTGCGCAGTACGTCTTGCGCTTCGCGTCCCGGAATGGGCGATCGAAAAGTGCCATGATTCAAAGCAGCCAAGCGTTGCGCCGTTAAGCCTTTGAGAGACTCCACTTCGGGTACCAATGCACCCAGCAGCAGTGTTTTGAGCAATCGTGCATCGTTGCGCAGATTTTTGGCTGCCATCGCATCCGCTTGCCCCAGCTTGACGGCTTCCAGGGTCACGTTGTGTTGGCGCTCCAGCATGGGCAGCAGACGCTGGTTGAATAATCGTTTTGCATTGTCAAAATGCAGCCGCATGCCTTCAGAAAACGGTTCATCACCTTCGCTGATCGCGTCGTACAGATCACCCACCGGGATCAATTGACCCAATTCCAGGTCAGCACGACGATCCACCAATAACTGCATCATCAATTTCAGGGCGGTGCGTTCGCGTTGCAAGGCGGCCGATACCGCGATCAAGGTTTGCACCAATGCCGGTGAAAACGGATAGACCTTCTGAAACATGTCGCGGTCAGCGGACGTGGTGAGCAAGGTGTCTAGCACATCTTTGCGGACCCGCAGGATGTCATCAAAGGCAGCCTTCAGTTCTTGCCGCGCCGCTTCGTTGATGGGGCGCAGGACGCGCTTTTCTGCAATCGCAGGCAGGTTACGGTCTTCTAAGGTGATGCGGTGAAAGCGGGCCTCCCAGTGGCGTAGCACGTCGCTGAACTGGGCCTGCACCGAACCAGCCAGGTTTTCACCGACCAGATCGCGAAGATCACGTTGACGGGCCACAAAGCTGACCAGGGGGATGGGGCGGTCTGCGTTGGTGGCCTCAACCAGCTTGACCAGTTTGGTGCCTTCGCGACTGACAAAGCCTACGTCTGCTGCATGACTGGCCAACCACAACACCAGTTCATCCAAAAACAAAATGACCGCGTCATAGCCCAAAGCCTGCGCATGACGCGTCATGATGCTCAAACCATCGTCCAGCGAAACATAAGACTCACCACCCGTGGCCAGCGTACGATAGGCTGAAAAAAACTGGCTGATCAAGTCACCCACCAGGCGCGCACGCTCTTCGCCATGGGGGGCTTCCAGGGTTGCTGCATCAAAGCTGGCGGCATCCCAACCTGCATCCATGTCACCCCAGCCACCGCCACCTAACCCGCCAGCAACTTCGTTAAGTTTGGCAAAAAAGGCAGTGTCGCCTATTTGTTCTCGCATACGCTGGGCATCACCAAACAAGCCTTCAGCCAGATAAAAGCCGGGCACCGGTGCTTGTGGGTGTCGTTTGCGAACAAACTCGGCATATTGCCCCAGGATAGCGCTTTCCATGTCCTTGGCACCGATCATGTGGTACGGCACCAGCAAGAATTTTTTGCCATGTACCCACCCATGTTTGGCCACCACCGAGGCTAACTCAGGGGTAGAACGTGCCTGGGTATTGCCTGCCAGCAAAAGGTTAAGCACCGCCATAAAGTGGCTTTTGCCCGAGCCAAAACTGCCGTGCAGGTAAGCCGCTTTGCTGCCACTGGACTCAACCGACTGCTTGATAAACCCCAGCGCGTTGTCAAAAGCATCAACCAACTGCGGTGTGACCACATAGTCACGCAGGGTGGCGTCGGCGTGCGTTACACCCTCTGACAGCTTCAACACAAAGTCGCCCTGGTGGACTCGTTCGGGGATGTGGATCAGGTCTCTAATCAAGGTCATGTGACGGGTCTTTTGGTGGGTTGGCGTGACATGTTCGCTGTTTGTACCTATCGGACAAACATGTTAAAAAATCGGCGAAAAATTAACACGTGGACGATTGCAGTGCGCTAATCGGCTACTTGGCCTTTGCTGCTTTTCTGGCCTTGGTTTGTGGCGCAGCAGGCTCCACTGGTTCGATGGAGGGTTGCTTTAAGTCGTGAAAATGCACGGTGGGCAACATCACCGGCCCCGCTGGCATTCGCGACGTAATGGCCAGCAATTGCTCGCGAACGGCAGACCACAGCAATGAAGCACCATTTACAGTGACCAGATCGTGCGGCGACCCAATTTTGTCGGCACCTTTAGCCAACTGAACGATGCCAGCGGCTTCAAAATCGATGCGATAGGGTGAAAACTTGCAGTCAGGCTCATTGGCCTCATGCCTGTTGTCGATGAGTACTTGCAGTGAAACCAGGTACAACGGCCCACGTTCATGATCCATATCGACTTCAGCCAAGCCGACTTCGGTCGAGATACTCACACCATCGAAAACAAACACCGATGTCATCGGATTGGGCGCTTCATCTGGTGCGTGCGCCGGATCAATCTCCACATTCACGCGCTTAAAAGTCAGTTGTAGCAGTTGGATTGGACTGGGTTTCATGCTGCACATTCCAGTTGAGAAACTTGTTCTTCATTGCTTGCGCTTTGTTGCACCGGTTGGACTGGCACCACTGGAGTTGCCCATAGGTTAGAAAACCCTCCAACGGCTTTTGCGGATGCACTGCGTACGCCAAAATGCGCACGGTTGCGAAGCCCGGCAGGCGTTGTTTGATACGCAGTTGGCAATAAATGCAATTTCACCCGTTGCTCGTCTTCGCAACGGGCAGCCCAAAGTGGCAACTCGATACCCGCTTTGTCAGCCAGAGATTTCATGACAGTCGGGCTTTCAATGGCCAGTTGCAGCAGGAGTGTGGTGCTGTCGTCTGGGTAAGACACTTCATTCTCGTAGCGAGAGAATGCAATGATCCCCTTCCCAAAAATGGTGGACGCATTCTGCTGCGTCAGTCCATAACGTTTCCGAATGCCAAGTATTTCCTCTCCCATAAGCAGCTTGCCATAGTGGGCTTTGCGAGCAGCCAGCCGAGCCAGATTTTCCTTTTGCTGTGAATCGAGCGTTTTCTCAGCTCTGCATTGGTCACAGCGAGTGGTCAGCAGTGTTACCTGGATGCTTTTGCCGTTCGGGCTAAATTCCCGAATCCGCTCTGCCTGATGCAGATATCCTTTTTTGCAAGCAGGGCACGTTGGTAGATTATTTTTGGTCATTTTTTAGCCTGTCTATTCATTGTTACTCCACTTTAGACATTCAGCACATCATGAAGAGCTAACTTGTTGATTTCTAATAACAATGTAGAAAAAGTTCTGATTCCGTCAAGTCATTGATTTTGTTCAATAAATCTTCGAGAGTCTAAAGTGGAGTTCATTGTTAGCTGGCCAGATATTTAGTGTGGTGGGTGGCATGACACCAAGACCAGAGTGAGTGTTCCATCCGTTTCGATTGAAAACTTCATGTACACGTCAAGTCCTTTGGCGCTTCGGACCTGTCTGATGGAGTCGTAAGGCATCACATAAACGTCGCAAGGTACGGTCAGACCACCAGTGACTTTGCACCATTCGGATTTGTCATAGTCGCTTGCCGTCAAGCTGACCAGCATCTGCACGACGTTTTCGTAAGTCCATTGGTAGTTCTCCAGGTCAAGTTCGCAACGATCCGTTGCCACCCAAATAGCATCAAGGTCGAAATCATCAGACTTCAACACCGACTGAAGCCCTTTGAGGTCGATCAAAGCACCACCGCCAATCCGTCTGCTTTTTGGGGCGGATGGGTTGAAGACAGGCAGTTTTGACGGGTCTATCCGCCACAAAGCAGAGTATGAGTTTATCACGGTGATAAATTTATTGGCGAACTTCGTGCGTATTTAACATCGACACAGTGCGTATCACCTGACCGACAGTAGGCGTGACATGTTTGCCGTTTGTACCTATCGGACAAACATGTTAAAAAAATCGCAAATAATTAACACGTTCTGGACACAAGAGCCTCGGGCTGTCACTTCAACGGTTTCACGCCACCGCGTCGGCCAAAACCAAAGCCGATCCGATACACATCTGGCATTTGAATGCGACGATCACGCAAGCGTTCAATCAAACCCAGCGACTCAAGGTCTGCCAACAGACCAGAGCCACCCAGGCTGAGACTCTGTGGCGGAAGTTTGGCGCCCAGACTTGACTGGCCTAACCGTGCCACCAACTGTTCGATTGTCTGGTCTTTAAGCCACAGTCGTTCGAAATCTTCTGCCGCGCACGGCACGGTCAGCTTTGCGCGCAAAGGCTGCATCGCAAATTCGATCCACGGATAGTCCTCGGTAGTCACCTCGTTGACACGAATTTTCGAAGCTGCCTGCACACCGGACTGAATAGCGCGAAAGTGGAGTGCAGTTTGAGTTTCTGCAGATGTGTTTTGCGCTGCATGGCGAACCGCTTCGCTAAAGCTGCGCGGGCTGACCTGCCCCAGCCCGTCCACCAGATGATTAACCAGCCATGTGTAGGGTTTGCCGCGCTTGTAGCCGCTCGGCCCTGATGCCATTGCGTTACCGGCCAAGCGCTCGAAGAGCCGTTCCTGCAACTTCTCGTCAGTGCGCAGCGCACGAGGAAGCAACCAAACCTTCTCGACCGTTGTGTAGGGCTGACCCGCAACCTCCTCTGCAAGCCGGCGAAATGCCACACCCCCTTCTGTCGCATTGCCTGCGCACTGAAACATCAGGGCGTACAGGTCAGCGCGCTGCCAGCGTAGCTCAGCCTTACGGGCTAAGAGCTTTGAAGCGTCCGGAAACCCGATGATTTCTCTATCCTGCAGCATGTCGGGGCGTAGAAAAACCTTGAAGCGGATGCGGTGAGTAGAGCGAACATCCAAAGCCAATTGCAGCAGCGCACGAGCCAGAGGGCGGATCGTGGTCCAGTCGTCTGCCAATCGGTCCAGTGCATCAAAGAGCACGACAGTCGTGAGACTTTTGGCATCCAGTTCTGCATCTTTGATGCGAAGAAGTTCGTCATACTCTTCAGGATGATCAAAGACCCATTTCACACGCTCTGCCCATTGGCCAGATGCAGGAAATGGTGCGCCAAAGCCAGTGCTATGCGCCAGAACCGCGCGCCATATGGCACGTGCAGGGAGCGTCTTGAGCAGAGCGCTCAACACGTCCTGGCTGGGAGACTGAGTCGAGACGCTTTGCGCGCCGAACGCCTGAACCGCGTCAAAGGCGCTGCCCAAGCGGACATCAGGGTAGGCGGTCTCGATGTAGCGCCGGTGCGTGTCTGAGGCAAGATGCCCCCACCAGAAACTCTTGCCAGAGCCACGAATGCCAAGGACGATGCTGCTATCGACATCCAGAGCCTTTGCATGGCTCGGTGGCAGATAGGTGAATGCAGGGTCGCGCAGGTCTGCGATCCCAGCTTGATCCACCTTTGGCAGAGACTCTGCAAGCGCCAAGCGCAATTGAGCAGCTTCATTCATGTGTGAGCCCTGGTAGTGAGTTGATGACTTCTTGAACAAACGGTCCGAACGCCAGATCAATGTCCGTGTCGTCCACACCGCCCGCACTGCGGCCCTGCAGCGGATCAAACTCCTGGAAGCGGGCATTCCACCGCACCCTCATTGGGAAATGCGGCCCGTCCTCGTTGTGCAGATCAAACGAAAAGGCATTTGCAGGCATTTCGGCATCAGGCTCCAAAGCGTCATAAATCAGCTCGCTAAAGATATCCCAGGCGTTCTGCACGAATCGGATGGCGCGCTCCACTTGGTCGTTCTCGGGAAAAAGCGCCTGAACCATCACGATGCGGTTGCGTACCTGCCGCAACACCTCTGGACGCTGATGCCAATGGTTGAACAACTGTCGATAGCCTTGCCAGTTCTGCTGTGCATCGGTGGCGAACAACAGAGCCACTGATGCAAGACTGCTGATGGCAACGGCTGCGACATCGTGCAGACCAGCACGACTGTCAATGAGCACGATATCGGGTCGCTCCTGCTGTTCAAGCCGCTGCGTGATCCGCAACATCCTGTCCGCAAAAGTTTGGGGGCCTGTTGGCGACGGCGTGTCGGCATAAGCTCTCGCTAATTTGCTAAGGTAGGCCGTTTCACCCTGGCCCATCGCAGCAGCAACACGGATCGAGCCCCGCGTCTGGTCCGATAACGGGCTGAGCGAAACCATGTCGCTCAACACATCGTCACCTTGACCCACAACATCCTCGACGAACCAGTCCACCAGGCCGTAGGTGGCCACGCGATCCTGGGGCAGCAGCAGGCCCGACAGGCCGGGTGACTCCAGATCGAAGTCAATCAGCAAAACACGCTTGCCTTCGCGTGCCAACCGATACGCCAACATCGCAAGCGCCGTCGAACGGCCCATCCCGCCTTTGAGTCCATAGAACACCACACGAGGCGGGTGCCCCTGCTCGTTGAAGCGCCGGGTTCGAAGCCAGTCCTGACCGATCACTTGGCGGTCCAGCAGTCGCACCATGATCTCCCGCTCGGGGACATCGCTGCCGTCCTCGGCCATCCAAGCGGGTGCTGTCACCAGCGTCTGATACCAATCGGGGTGCTGAAACAACGATGCTGGATTTGAAAAGTCGTCGCGGAACAAAACCCCGGACGATGAGCCGTAGGGGCGCAAGTTGTCTGCGGCTGCCAATAACAACGCAAGCGCTGCTTTGGGGTAAACGTCGTCAGGGGCTGCCAGATTTTGTAGACCTTCAGCCTCTTCGCCCTCGGCAAGGGGCCGCCAGGCATCGACTGCAAAGCGCAGCTTGCCGTAAATGTCGCGAACAATGCCAACCGGCCACCGGGACGGCAGACGCTCGTCTTGCAGCGCCTGGGCAGCGCGCACCAGAGCTTCATTAAATTTGCATGTTTTCATCACAACACTCCTCCACCTGCGGCTTCATCCAGCAGTGCATCCATTTCTCGGGCAGCCAACTCCCAATTTTTCAGATGAGTTGACAACGGAATCTCCGGCTCAAGCCAGTATCGGTGGTCAATGGACCAATGTGCCAGCGATGTCAGGTTTGGCAAGCGGCTTTGCAACACACTGGCGGCGCGACCGTCAGGCAGATTCGACAGACCGTTGATCAGCGTGTACAAATTTGGCAGGTGTTTCTTGTATTGCCCAGTCAGGTCGCCATCCGCATTTTGTGGTGCACCGCCTCGGACCAGCAGCGACTTCAAGCCGCACTCGACGCAAATGCCAAACAACTGGCCCGCATTGGCTCGGTGGCCGTGGTATTGCAGCAGGTGCGCATCGCGAATGTGCCGACGCGCAGCGACGACGTAATCAGTTTTCATATCTTTATCTTTCTGCCACGTTTGACCAGGGTCACCACAGGCCTCCATGCCCGCAAATCATCCAGCGTACACCCCAGCGCACGGGCTTCTTCGGCGACAAAGCCTTGGTAATAGTGGCCCATGCGCTCGCCATAGACGGGGTCGATGTCGTTATGCCATTGCAATAGCCAGGGGATCAGTTCCAGCACACCGGCCAGCAGAGCTTGCAGTCGCTCGGGGGGCCAGCCCTCAAAGTCTTTCATGTCCAGGTAAAAACCGGCCAGCGCTGTGGCTTGTTGCAGGTGGTTCCATCCAGCCCAGGCGATGACTAAACTGCCATCGACACCCCGTTCACAGCCCGGGTAACTCACCCACCGTTCCTTGGGCACATCTAGACCGCCGCGCAAGCGCCAGACATCGGCTTTTAGAAAGTCGGTGTTTTTGTATTTGGGTGGAACGGGGATGTTGCCCACTTCTTCACCTGCGTCTTCGCGCCGTTGCAAGGCCCAGGTGGCTTCCCATTGCGCACGTTTACGCAGGCCGGTTTCGGTGTAGCGCTGCGCGGGCAAAAATGGCACGGCTTCGCTGGCGACCAATTCGGCTACCAGTGTGTTGGGGTTGAAATCTGCGTGACCGGCGTAGAGCGTTGCCATTTGCATCCAGTCTGCATCTTCTCTGGCTTGGTCGGCCAGTCGGCTGGTAGAGGTGAGTGCGGGGGGTTGATGGGCATCGCTTGCCCAGTAA
>CAIJOK010000010.1 GCA_903822205.1 uncultured beta proteobacterium
CCCCCATGCCAAATGCAGTCACTCCAGTGGAGGCAAACAACATTTGTCATTCCCGCGAAGGCGGGAATCCAGTGTTTTTGGATGTTAAAGGATGCACATGAAGTCTGGATTCCCGCCTTCGCGGGAATGACGGTGAGGGGGGTCTAAACGGTTACGGTTGCGTCCTTCCACTTTATCTCTAAAGCATCATTCCTCACCAAGCAATCAATTTCAAAGTTTTTTGGTCTTTGACCTCTGGTATTAGGAATACGAACACGCCCTGATCCTGGAAATGCGTGTTCAAAACATTTTTTTGTTGCTTGCTCAAGAAAAGACCCTGCGTACTTGTAGAGAAATCGCCCTTTGTTTTGATAAATGTCAATTTGCTGACCTTCAAAATTAGAAATACCCAGAACTCTGTAGATCAAATAATGCGAAACATCGTCAGCAAGCATTTCCTCTGTTCGGCTGTTGATGACACGAAGCAATCGACTTGAGTAGTCGAGTGCAAGGTCTCGTATTGCTTGTTGAACTGGCATGTGTTCTTTCGTGAATATGGATAACAACATTGATCATAACGGGTATTATGGTAACCATTTAGACCCCCTCACCGTCATTCCCGCGAAGGCGGGAATCCAGATTTCCTGTGCATCCTTTAACACCCAAATACACTGGATTCCCGCCTTCGCGGGAATGACGACTGTTGTTTGCCTCCACTGGAGTGACTGCATTTGGCATGGGGGGTCTAAATGGTTACACCCAGGACTTAGGCAACATTGCCAGGGGTTTGACGGTGCATCAGCCACAGCAGATAGCCACCGCCCAAAATGGCTGTGAGCACCCCCACCGGCAGCTCTTGCGGAGCGATCAGCCAACGCGCCAGGGTGTCTGCAGCCATCAGCAAGACCCCGCCCATCAGGCTGGACAGCAGCATCAAACGGGCATGCGTGGTACTGACCCACGACCGAACCAGATGCGGCGCGGCCAGGCCCACAAAGGCGATCAGACCGGTCTGCGCCACCGCCGTGCCCGTGGCCAGCGCCAAAACAGTGACCAGGGCGATGCGCATGGGCAAAAGCGGCAGGCCCAGACTGGCGGCGGTGTCCTCGCCCAGACTTAAACCATCGAGCATAGTGCCCAACAGCCACGACACCGTCATGCAAACCAGCCACACCCCCACCATCGTGCCCCAGGCTGACCAACTGACCAAGCCGGTACTGCCCAGCAAAAAACCCTGCATGGACTGCATCACGTCGGGCGTGAGCAGCATGACCAGCGACACACCCGCCCCCAGAACCACGCCCACGATCACACCAGCCAGCAGCAAACGCAGGGTGTGCTGTACCCCCCGGGCCAGCATCAGTGTCAGTGTGACGGCCACCATGGCTCCTGCAAACGCCATGCCCGTCAAACCCACCCGCGCCAGCCCGTGCGCGGCAAAGGGTGACAGCCCCAAAAAAGCCAGCCCCAGCGCCACCCCCAGCGTGGCCCCGGACGCACTGCCCAGCAAATAGGGGTCAGCCAGGGGGTTGCGAAACAAGCCCTGCGCCAGAGCGCCTGACAGCCCCAAAAGTGCGCCTGCGGCCCAAGCCCCCAAGGATCGCGGCAGACGAATGTCCCAGACGATCTGCATGGCGACGGGGTCTTGCCAGATAGACAACAAGCTGTCCAGCCCCGTGCTGCCTACGCTTACCCCCAGCATCAGCAAAACCCCACCGGTTGCCAGCAAGATCCACAGCCGCAGCCACACTTTGCGCGTTGGATCGTCCAAACTTACAATTTTAAATAAATTATCTACTCTATTTTTGAGTGTGACCAATGACACAATGCGCATGAACCGTGCATAGTAGGTGATCTGTCGATGTATGATGACGTACATAACTTATTTAATAACTTATTTAATAACTTATTTAATAACTTATTTACAAGTGCATCAGGGCTGTCCCTTGTGTGCCCGCACCTATCAGGGCATCTTGTCGCGCAGACACCGGGCCAAAATGTGTGCACCCTCTGCCATGCGGGGGCCGGGCCGAACCACCACGTCGATCTGCGCGGGGGTCAGAATGCACACCCTGCCGCTGCGCAAGGCGTGCAAGGTACGCCAGCCCGGGCGGCTGTCCATGCCCGCAAAATTATGGTCGCCCACGATGATCACATCGGGGTCAGCGCGAACGACAAACTCGGGGTTGATTTTGGGAAAAGGCCCCAGACTGGCCGGCACGATGTTTTGGACCCCCAGGCCTTGCAGGGTTTGGCCGATGAATGAGCTTTCGCCCGCCGCAAATGGCGCGCTGTGAACCTCAAAATAAACCCGTGTGCTGCGGCTGCTGGCGGGCAAAGTTTGCCGGGCTGCTTGCAGGGCGGTCTCTATGGGATGCCACAGTTTTTGAGCGCTGGGTACAGCCAACACTTGGCCGATGGTGTCCAGCATGCGCTGCACGTCGGCATGGCTGGCGATGTCAAAGGCCATGACCTGCAGACCCAGCGACCGCAAGCGCTGGGCCGTTCGGGGTTGGTTCATCATCAACACCACATCGGGCCGCAAGGCCACAATGGCCTCGATGTTGGGGTCTTGGCCGTCTTCAACGTGTGGCAACGCGGCCACGCTGTCCGGGTAGTTGGAATGCCGGTCCACCCCCACCAAGCGCCCGCACTCACCCATTGCACAGACGGTCTCCGTCAGTGATGGCAGCAGACTGACGATGCGCTGGGGCGGCGTGGCAAATCTGGCAACAGTGCCCCTGTCGTCGGTGATGTCCAAAGCGCCGACAGGCAGGCTTGCCCACAGGCTCACCGTCAGCCATATCCATCCGCGCATCCGCAGCATCAAAGCCCCCTCAAAAATTGATGCGCAGGGCTGCGGTCAAGGCGCGGCCAGGCTCAGGATAAATACCGCCCGTCACCCCCGCGCTGCACGTGAATGCCTGGGTGTAGTAGCGGCTGTCCAGCAGATTGTTAATGCCCAGCGACAGTTCCAGGTCACGCACTTGGTAGGCGTAGCGGGCATCCGTCGTGATGTGGCCGGGGGCCATGCACTGGTTTTGAAAGTCAACCGATTGTGGCGACTGCATGACCACGCCTGCGTTCACCGAATGCGAGGGTGCGGTGTGCCAGTCGGCACGCAAACTCAAGCTGCGGTGGGCCACCAGAGGAACGTCCAGGCCGTCATGCACCCCCCGTGTAAACCTGGCCTGACGCAGTGCCAGCGTGGCCTGTAGCGTCCATGAGGCGCTCAAGGTGTGGTAAGCCTCCAGCTCAAGCCCCTGGCGCATCGTGGGGTCCAAATTGACATTGGCCCCCAAATTGGCGGGGTTCCACGACTGGGGGTTGGCCACGGTGGGGTCATAGCCCAGTTCGCTCGTCAGGTCATTGCGGTAGTAGCGCAGATCAAGCGTGTGACTGGCCGCATTCCATCGCCCGCCCAGCTCGGTATCGCGTGAGGTTTGTGGCTGCAAGACAGCGCCCTGAACAACAAAGGCCCGTTCATCGACATTGGGCAATCGGTAGCTGGTGCCGGTGCGTGCATAGGCGGTCAGCGTGTCGGTCAAGGGCTGCGACAGACCCAGCTCCCAGGCTGACAGCCTGGTGTCGGTGCCAAGGGCATCGGTGTTATCCGACTGCCGTAGAAGGTCTGACCGGTAGCCTGCAAACAGGCGACCACCCTGCGCCAAGGTCACATCGTCCTGTCCATAAAAAGCCTGGGTTTTTTGTTGGCTCACCGTGCCAAAAGACCCTGCCACGGTTCGCGTCCAGTCCGACTGGTCATACCCCACCGTGACAGCGTTGTCCAACGGCCCCACACGTGCCTGGTGGCGCGCCCGCAAGGCCAGCGTGTTGGCCTCCACGTCATAGCGGTAGCCCATGGTGCTCATCACACTGTCCAAGGTTTTGCTGCGGTGGCCGGCATCCAGTGCCCATTGCCAAGCCCCCAGGTCAGCGCGGGCAAAAGCTGTCTGGCGCGTATTTTTTAGGCTGGCCCGGTCAGCAGGTGTGGTGGCCAGGGTGGGGGTGGTTTGGTATTGCGTGGCACTCAAAGCGCCAGGCAGGCCGGTGTCCAGGGCATCCTGGGCCTGGCCCAAACCCAGCCTGAGCACGTCGTTGTGCCACTGCGTCTGCACCGTGCTGCCGTCTGCATCTGACTTAAAGTTGTCGCGATGGTTATCAGACCGCCTCTGGTTGGCGGCCAGATCGATAGAAAACCCGCCGCCCGCCAAGGTGGCACTGGCGCGGTTGTCATGCAGACCATCACTGCCGGCAGCGGTGTACAGACTGGCCTGGTTGCTGCGGTCAGCGCCACGCCCTGCACGGGTGGTGATGCGGATCACGCCGCCGGTGGCACCGCTGCCGTACAACACGGCCCCGCTGCCACGCAGCACTTCGATTTTGGCCACTTGGTCGATGGCGATGCCCGACAGACGGGTGCCCCCTAGGTCGGCCTCGGTGACGGGAACCCCATCAACGATGACCACTTGGTTATTGGCGGCCGTAGCACCAAAACCCCTCAAGTCCAGGCCATAGTCACCACCGCCATAAAGATCAACCCGACCGTGTACACCCAGCAGTTTGATCAGGGCATCACCCACCGTAAGGACACCGGCCTGCGCAATGTCGGCTTGGGTGATGACGCTCACCCCCATAGGCAAGGTGACGGCAGAGTCGTCAAAGCGTGCGGCCGTGACGACCACCGTGGGCCAAGGGGCGGGCGCAGGGGGGGGCTGGCATAGCGCAGACATGGAGCAGCAAGCCAGCGTCGTGCCAAAAGCGGACGCGGCAAAACGCACGGGTGTGCAAGGGCACACAGTGAATACAAAAAATTTCATAGGGAAAAACAGACAGTTCAAAAGCCCTCACCGCCGTCCCCGACAGTGCTTGAGCATCACGGCTGTACCTCTGGCCACAGTCACCTATGGCAGACACACAACCACCGTGTTGGCCGGTATCCGGGCTGGTGGCACGACCGCCATCGTCTTCCCGGGAAAAACCCAGTGACCCTGATGACAGCTAAGTCCAAAAGACTTGTCCACTTACCGTTGCGGGGGCAGCGCAGGTTAGGCGGCCCAAGGTGATTGAGCGATGCCCTCCTGCTTCCCGTTGAACTGTGCCCCATTGAATACGGGCACGAGCACCAACGCGGCGGATTCTACTCAGGGTGACTGACTTCGCTCACCTGACGGCCCACGCACGGTGGTCATTGGATGACCCCCAACTCAGGATTTCCTGAGGTCCTATCAGAATTTCCTGATTTTTAGGCACTTTGGATGGTGTATGATTACCAATAATCATCAATAATCATCAATAATCAACCGGTCATTCAAATTCATGAACCCCACGGATACAACATCCAAAATTCATCGCGTTTTCAAGTCTTTGCGCCGGTTTTTGCCGGTCGTTTTGGCCTTGGTGGTGCTGACGGGCGGGCTGGCCACGACAGCAGCGTTGTGGAACCACGTTAAACCGGATGCCGAACGGATGGAGCGAGAAAACTTTGAGCACGATGCGAACCATCATGGTGCGTTGACACTGGAACACAAACCCTATTTGGCGGCAGCCGCTGGCATTTCGATCAGCATCATCTTGTCCCTGCTTGCTGCGGGCATCAGCCTTGTTTTGCGCCGTTATCAAATCATCACCCTGGAACAAAAACAAGCCCTGGATCAAGGCACTGCGGCACTGCGGCAGGCCTTGCGTGAGCTTGAACAGCAAAAGCAAGCCCTGGACCGTCACGCCATTGTGACCATCACCGATGGTCAGGGGGTCATTCTCTACGGCAACGACAAGTTCACTGAGATCAGCGGCTACACGCCATCAGAGTTTCTGGGTAAAACCCACGCCCTGGTTCACTCTGGACACCACCCTCCTGGTTTTTTTAACGCGATGTTGGATGCCATCCGCCAAAACGGCGAGTGGAACGCCACCGTGTGCGATCGTGCCAAAAATGGTCAATTGTTTTGGGTCAAAACCACCGTCATGCCTGTCAAGGATGAAAAGGATGTGCCAGTCAAGTACATCGCTGTTCGCACTGACGTAACGCAACAAAAACAGATGGAGGACGCGTTGCGAACAAGTCAGCAGCACTATGTGTCGCTGATAGACAATTTGAACGACATCTTGTTCTCGATCACGCCAGACGGCGTTTTTGACTATGTTTCTCCGCAGTGGACCAGATTGCTGGGGCATGCCGAACACGACGTTGTCGGCCAATTGTTTGTGCAATTTATACACCCTGAGGATGTTTCCATTTGCGTGGCCGCCGTGCAGCACATCCTTGAAACCGGCAGCAGTCTGAGCAATGTTGAGTACCGTGCTCGGCACAAGGACGGCCACTATGTATGGCACAGCAGCAATGGCTCTTGCCTCAAGGACGAGGCCACCGGCCTTGTCAAGCTGGTCGGCGTGGCACGCGACATTCACCAAAGCAAGCTGAACCAACAGGCGCTGCAATCGTCAGTTTCAATGCTCAAGCGTGCAGAACAAGCTGCACTGGCTGCCAACCGATCCAAGTCCTTGTTTCTGGCCAATATGAGCCATGAAATTCGCACCCCCATGAACGGTGTGATCGGCATGGTGGATCTGATGTGGCAAACCCAGCTCGATGATGAGCAGCACCGTATGCTCTCCACCATTTACCAGTCCTCACTGGCTTTGCTGCGCATCTTGAACGACATTTTGGACTACTCCAAAATTGAAGCCGGCAAACTGAGCGTTGAACACATCGCCACCCCCTTGCACGACGTGGTACACGATGTGGTGCATCTCATGACGGGCAGCGCCAAAGTCAAGTCCATTGATCTGTCCGTAGGGGTGGCCCCCGAATTGCCGCCATGGATCTATTCGGACCCCACCAGACTGCGCCAGGTGTTATGCAACCTGTTGGGCAACGCCATCAAGTTCACCCGCAGCCAGGCAAACCACCCTGGACGGGTGGCTTTGCGCGTAGAACCCTGCACACTGGCCAGCGGCCAACCTGGTGTCTGCCTGCGTGTGACAGACAACGGCGACGGCATGAGCGACGAAGTGGTCCAACGCTTGTTTCAGCCTTTCACGCAGGCCGATGCCAGTACATCACGCAAATATGGCGGTACCGGTTTAGGACTGGCCATCAGCACGGAGCTGGTCAAACTGATGGGGGGTCAGATACAGGTACACAGCAAGATGTCTGAAGGCTCTGAATTTACGGTGGAGTTGCCCTTGCTGTTAGCCCCACCGGGCCAGCAGCTTGTCATTCCTGAAAGACGATCGCAGATCAGAACACCTGTACCCCGAAAGGAGCAGGCCGCTGCCAGCAACACACTGATTTTGTTGGCCGATGACGACGAAACCAACCGCGAGGTGATCTCCGCCCAACTGCGTTTGTTGGGCTATGCGGTGGAGGTGGCCGACGATGGTGTGACAGCGCTCGAACAATGGCGAACCGGCCGCTTTGCCCTGCTGCTGACCGACTGCCATATGCCTTTGATGAGCGGCTTTGATCTGACCGCCTTGATTCGCTTTGAAGAAGGATCTGGCCCCCGCAAGCCCATCATTGCGGTCACAGCCAATGCCATGCAAGGTGAAAACCAGCGTTGTCTGGACAGCGGCATGGATGACTATTTGAGTAAACCTTTGCGCATGACCGAGCTGGGGACCATGCTGGCCAAGTGGTTGCCGCTAGAGTCCCCTGATCAGGCAACATGCCTTGCGGCCAAGATGGAAAAACAGCCGCCCTCAGCAGATGAACACGTTTGGGATGCCAACGCCCTCAATGAACTGGTAGGCAACGAACCCGCCATGCAAAAGCGTTTGCTGCAAAAATTTTTGAAGAACGCCCAATTTCAAGTCAAGGCCATGAACGATGCAGCACAAACTGGCAATCTGCAACGCCTGGCCGGGGTGGCGCACACCCTCAAATCTGCCGCACGCACTGTCGGTGCATCGGCGCTGGGCGATCTGTGCCTGCGCATTGAAACTGCCGCCATTGCCCAGGACAGCGCCGTGTCTTTTGCGCTGAGCGCAGATGTTTCTTGCACTTTGGACCAGGTGCAAACCCGGATCGATGCGCACCTGAATACGTCAGATGATCAACCAGTGTGACAGACATTGAAGTCAGAGTTTCTGGCTTAACATGAGCCGTCATCTGCGTACACCCATAATGAACCAGCTACCATGGCAAGTGTTGCAGCCTTTGGCTTTTTCACCCCAGTATCCACCCCAGCAAACGATATGCACCCTGTTCAAGTAGAAGCCCCCGTCGGTCCAAAAAATTTGGTTGCGATGCTGGGCATCGGTTTCGTGGTCTATCTGGCGCTCGGTGTCCTGGGCATGAATTTAGCCATCATTCCAGGCTATGCCAGCCCGATTTTTCCGGCAGCAGGGTTTGCTGTCGCCTTTCTGCTATGGGCTGGACAGCGTTCTTGGCCTGCAATTTTCTTGGGTTCTTTGGCCATGAACCTGGGAATTGTCTTGTTGCATGGCAACCTGGGTTGGCGCAGCGCAGCGCTGGCCGTGGGCATTGCCACGGGTGCCACACTGCAAGCACTGGCGGGGCGCTGGTGGGTGGTGCGCGGTGTCAAGGACGCTTGGCAAACGCTGGAAGATGAGCGCACGATTGTTCGCTGCCTTGCGCTGGCTGGGCCACTGGCCTGCCTGATTGCCCCCAGCATCGCCGTTCCGCTGCTTTACTGGGCACAGTTGGTTCCTGGAGCAGCGTGTTTATACGCCTGGTTGAACTGGTGGTTTGGCGACATGATGGGCGTTTTGATTGTCCTGCCGCTCAGCCTGGCTGTTTTTTACCATCGGCAGGCACTGTGGCGCGGTCGCTTGACGACGTTGATGTTGCCCATGTTGGTGGCCTTGGGGCTAGTGGGCGCTGCCTTTGTATTCTCTACAGAGTGGGAACGCTCACAGGACAAATTGGACATCGGTCACTATGGCGAAACCTTGGCACAAGGTCTAAACCAACGCTTGGTTGTGCATCAGGAAGCACTGTCGGCGCTGCACCGATTGTTTGAAGTCACACCCGACATGAACGTCTCACAATTTGAGCACTTCACCCGCATGACGCTTCAAGAAAACCCTGACATCTTTGCGCTGAGTATCAACCCCTTTGTGCGTGCGCCAAAACGCAAGGTCTTTGAACACGACATGGCAGCGCGCGCAGCCGTCCGTGGTTTTGAAATCAAAGAGTACGACAGCCATCACCGCTTGGTTCGCGCAGCAGAAAGACCCAGCTATGTTGCGCTGGGGTTGATGTCGTCGCTACAGGGCCATCAAAGTGACATCGGTTACGACATCAACTCTGATCCGGTACGCCACAACGCGATTGCGCGTGCCAAATTGTCCGCAGCACCCGCCGTCACAGTGCCGTTGCAACTGGATCAGGACAAGCAAACTCAGGACAAGCAAACTCAGGACAACCAAACGCATATCGGCGTATTGCTTTTGTACCCGGCTTATGACAGGAAGCATGGCACTGACATAGGCGAAAACGCGCTGTTGGGTTTTGCAGGCAGCGTGATCAAGGTGGACAAAATGGTCGAAATTGCCACCCATACCGCCACCATTCCCGAATTGGTTTTTCGCGTGGAAGACGTGCAGACACCACCAGAACAATCGCTGCTTTACAGCTCAAACCTCAAAGCCAGCCCCAGAAAAGGTGACTACCTTTGGCAAAAAGAGATCACCATAGCCGACAGGCTGTGGCGTATCAGCGTTTTTCCAACGGCAGAGTTTATGGCGCAACGCAGCCATTGGGCCACGCTATGGGTGGCTACGTTTGGCTTGGCGTTGGCGGTTTTGCTACAGATGTTGTTGTTGGGGGCCACCGGAAAAACCGCTGTCATTCAACGCAAAGTTCGTGAACAGACCGCGCAGTTGCAAGTGACCAGCCAGGCGCTTGAAGATCAAAATGCACAGCTCAACGCACTGGTAACGCAACAAAAACGGACAGAGGACGACTTGCGCATCAGTCGCCAGCACTACGTGACGCTGATAAACAACTTGAACGACGTGTTGTTCACCTTAACACTGAATGGGGTTATTGACTATGTTTCGCCGCAGTGGACGACATTGCTGGGTCATGAAGTACATGAAGTGGTCGGCCAACCATTTGCCATGTTTATTCACCCTGAGGATGTTTCCGTTTGCTTGGCCGCCATACAGCGCATCCTCGAAACCGGTGCCAACCAAAACGGTATTGAATTTCGTGTACGCCGCAAAGACGGCAGTTACATATGGGGCAGCGCCAATGGCTCGTGCATCCGGGACACGTCCACCGGTTTTGTCACACTGATCGGCATGGCACGCGACATCCACCAAAGCAAGCTGGATCAGCAAGCGCTGTTATCGTCCATGTCGTTGCTCCATGCCACATTTGATGCCATCAACAACGGTGTTTTGGTCATCGGTATCGACGGAATCATCACCCACTACAACCAGCGCTTTGTCAAACTTTGGCGCATACCGCCAAGCCTCTTTGACGCTCCAAATCATGACGCACTGCTGGCTTTTGCAGCCACACAAGTGGCGCAACCAGATCATTTTTTGGCCAAGACCAGGGCTTTGTACGACGACCCCAAGGCACGCAGCGATGACATCTTTGAACTGGCCGATGGTCGGGTGTTTAGGCGAACGTCGCACCCGCAAGTCATTGGCGACACCGTGGTGGGGCGCGTGTGGTCCTTTGAAGATATTTCAAAACTCAAGCGTGCCGAAAAAGTCGCTCTGGCAGCCAACCGTTCCAAGTCTGAGTTTTTGGCCAACATGAGCCATGAAATTCGCACCCCCATGAACGGTGTGATCGGCATGGTTGATCTGCTCCAGCAATCTGAGCTGAGTCACGAACAGTATCGAATGCTTTCCACCATTCACCAGTCCTCCATGGCACTGCTCCGTATCTTGAACGACATTTTGGACTACTCCAAAATTGAAGCCGGCAAACTGACTGTCGAACATATCGCCACGCCATTGCACGACGTGGCGCAAGGTGCTGTGCAACTGTTGACAGGCAGCGCCAAAGCCAAGTCCATCGATCTGTCCGTGTGGGTTGCACCCGAATTGCCGCAATGGATTTATTCTGACCCCACCAGGCTGCGCCAGGTGTTGATCAACCTGATGGGCAATGCCATCAAGTTCACCCGCAACCGCGCAGATCGCCCTGCACAGGTGGCTTTGCGAATAGAACCCTGCACGCTTGCCAGCGGTGACCCCGGTGTTCATTTGCGTGTGATCGACAACGGAGAGGGCATGAGCGACGAAGTGGTTCAACGCTTGTTTCAACCCTTCACGCAGGCCGATGCCAGCATATCGCGCAAGTATGGCGGCACCGGTCTGGGACTGGCTATCAGCATGGAACTGGCCCGGCTGATGGGGGGACAGATACGGGTCCACAGCAAGATGTTTGAAGGCTCTGAATTTACGGTGGAGTTGCCCTTGCAGGCAGCACTTCCTCCCAGCCTACAGCATGGTGTCGTTTTGGAAAACGAAACGCTTACCAAACGACTTGCACCCAGCATCGAGCAAGCCGTTGCCAGTGGCCAACTGATTTTGCTGGCCGATGACAACGAAACCAATCGCGAGGTGATGTCCGAACAAGTGCGCTTGCTGGGCTATGCGGCTGAGGTGGTTGAAGACGGTGTCTCAGCACTTGAGAAATGGCGAACAGGCCGCTTTGCGCTGCTGCTGACCGACTGCCACATGCCTTTGATGGACGGCTTTGATTTGACCGCCTTGATTCGCTTTGAAGAGGGTGCAGATCACCACATCCCCATCATCGCGGTCACAGCCAATGCCATGCAGGG
>CAIJOK010000011.1 GCA_903822205.1 uncultured beta proteobacterium
AAAAGTTTGCCACTTTCAAGGAGAGTATCGACTCCTGCCTGCGTGACCTCGCCACCCGCTTCAAAGACAACATGCAGACGTTGATGACACTGAAGTTCCAACTGTTCTCAAAAACCGAAAACTGCACCGCGTAAGGTATAAGAGCAAAACCTACTCGGCTCGCCTTGTGCGAGTAGCAACGACGGTAGCCCCAACGACCACAGTAGCGTCATCAACGACGACAACTGCGGCAGCGACGACCACCACCACACTAGCGCCAACCACGACGACCACTTCGGCAGCGACCACGACCACCACCACGGTGGCCACAACAACAACCACGACACAGTCCGCCATCGGCCAAACGCTGAGTCTGCCCATGGGCTGGAACCTGTTGGGCAATGGCTGGAATGTGTCGCTGCCTGTGGCCTCGTTCTTGGGTGATGCCACCCGCGTAACCACCGTCTGGAAGTGGGAAGCACCCAAAAACGGATGGCAGTTTTACACACCCACCATGACGGCGCAAGACCTGCAAAACTACACGGCAGGCAAGGGCTACGGCATGTTGAGCGCAGTGGGGGCCGGCGAGGGCTATTGGGTGAATGTGGCACAAGTCTTTAATCTGATACTGCCCGACAGTACGCCACTGGGCGGTAGTGACTTTATGGCGGGCAAGCCACACGCTTTGAATCAGGGTTGGAATTTGGTCGCTATTGGCAATGCGATCACACCCAAAAACTTTCACAGTGTATTAAGCGTAGCACCGCCCCAAACAGGTACATCCATCATTAACTTCACTACGCTATGGGCATGGGATAATCCACAAACCAAATGGTATTTTTATTCGTTCCAACTCGATGCCAAAGGAGGCACGGTATTGACGGACTATATTGTCGGCAAGGGTTATATTGACTTTACGGCTGCCAATAAACTGCTGGATGCAGGCTCGGGGTTTTGGGTGAATAAACCCTGAATCATTGAAGGCAAAAACCACCCCCCGCCTTCGGCGTACCCCTCAGCCTGACGGGGTGGTTGATTGCGACTACCGAGAAACCATCGCAGACGAAGACCGTGTGGATGGATACGAACTCATGGCGATCAGGATGATGGTGCTGGGGTGATGTTATGCGGCCAAACGCTCTGGAAATTTAGACGAAGACACCTTTTGCATGGCAACCACTTGCCCAGGTTTCATGGAAATAGTCCCAACGACTTGATCGTCTAAATCAAAAAACTCAATTTCATATGCCGGAGTAGGAACATAATAAATATCAATGATCGCTCCAATTGCGCCAGATTTTAGACCTAGTTCTGGAATATCAATAATAGACTTCACTGTATCAAACATATTAAACATTTTTGTTCTTTCTGGTAAGTCAGAAAAATAAAGTTATTTAGCATTGAATGCAATAATTTAATTTACCAAAAAATTGTTCAAGATGTCACTTTCAAAGTATCGTAAGCTGTTGATTTCTATAGCAAAACACGAATAGTTGAATTTGATCTCACAATTTTAGGTCTATGATAAAGAACTTGTATGGTCTAACTTATCAATGTAGGCAGTCAATAAATCAGGGACATCGGATCCATTCCTAAATATTCACCCCGTCGTTACAATTGCTTTCCCTTTTGGACCCTCTACAGGTATAAGTACAGTGTAACGCTGCCCATATTCGTTTTATAACCCTATCGTTCCAGGGTTTGTAATTACACCGCTTTTCAACTTGTCAAGCAATTGACCATAATTCGTCAGATTGTAACCAAGCACAGATTCAAACACCTTGGCCTTATGGTAGCCACGTTCGCTCTCGGTGTCAAGAGAATAATTCTTAAGTTTATCCTCTCGAATCGTCGCTTTCTCTGCGTTCTGTATTGATTGCGGGTGAATTTTCATAGGCGTATTGTCCCCGAGCCTCCTAAGAGGATACGCCTTATCCTTGCCCGCATTCAGCACCTCATCAACCGACGTGCCGTCGTGCTGTGGGATATATAAATTCCCGCACTGACAAAGCGACAAGAATTCCAGTCAATCAACGCTTAAAGCCCCTGGCAAACGCTGCAATGATGTCTGCTGATTCGGCGTGGTGACCTTGACGTGCAAATTCTTGCGCACTCAATTTTTGATGATTTTGCAAAGTCGGGTCTGCGCCCATCTCAAGCAACAACTTGACGGCTGACGTTGTGCCGTACTGGGCAGCCATCATCAGCGGCGTGGTGCCATTGGGCGACTCTGCGTCGATGTAGGCATACGCATCCAACAGCAGGTTGATAACGTCAATGTGACCGTTGGTGGCGGCGTAATGCAAGGGTGTCCAGCCGGTCTTGTTCACGTCTGCGCCCTTGTTGATCAGCCATTGACACAGTTCCAGATCACCCTTGAGGGCCGCCAGCATCAAGGCGCTTTCGCCGGCTGCATTGCGAAGGTCAATATGCGCTGTGGGTGCATGGGCCAATACTTGGGACACTTGTTTGGACGATGCCGCAATCGCTTGCATCAGGCCCGTCATACCGGCGGCATTGACCGTATCGGGGTCAAATCCACGCGCCAACAACGCCTGCACGGTCTTGACATCATTTTGGCGAACGGCCTTAAAAAAATCATCATAAGACCCTGCCACAGCCTGACAACAAAAACCATAAAGACATGTCAAAACAAAGATACTAACACGATGTTTTAAATTGTGAACTGACATATCAACGCATCCCTATTATCAATATAACAACAATAACAATAACAACAATAACAATAACAACAATATAAAAATCACATCAAACGAAATTTGATATTGAATAACCCTTGGCTGATCATCCATTGGCTGGATTCATCCCAAACAAGGTATCAAAGTTGGCCGAAGTGATACGGGCAATGTCCGATATATCCATACCCTTGACCAGGGCCAATTGCTCTGCCACCCGTGGCAGGTACGAAGGATTATTGGTTTTGCCACGGTAAGGCACAGGTGCCAGGTACGGACTGTCGGTTTCGATCAACATGCGGTCAAGCGGTACCATGGCCGCCACATCGCGCAACTGTCCGGCATTCTTAAAAGTCAAAATGCCCGAGAACGAAATATAAAACCCCATGTCCAGCACCTTGTGCGCGGCCTCTACGGTGTCGGTAAAGCAATGAAACACCCCCCCCGCCGCGCCCGATGATCCGTCCTCGCCCTCTTCTCGCAACACGTCCAAGGTGTCTTGGGTGGCGTTTCGGGTGTGGATGATCAGGGGCTTTGCCAATTGTCTGGCAGCGCGTATGTGGGTACGAAAGCGCTCAAGCTGCCAGGCCCTATCGGCGTGACTGCGGCCTTGCAGCCGATAGTAGTCCAGCCCCGTCTCTCCAATACCCACTACCCGTGGCAAGGCACCCAAGGCCAGCAGGTCGGGCAGCGCGGGTTCTTTGACACCCTCATAGTCCGGGTGAACGCCCACGGTGGCCCAAAAATTGTCAAATTGCAGCGCCAACTGATAGACCGCATCAAAGTCTTCCAGCGAGGTGCCCACACACAATGCCCGCCCTACCCTCTCACGCGCCATGGCCTGCCTGATGGCCGGCAAATTGGATACGAGTTCTGCAAAATTAAGGTGGCAATGTGAATCTGTAAACATCATGTTGTTATAAAAAAGTTAAATACTCAATAAGTTATAAAATGATAGCATCTCATGCGCTATAGACGTGCATTAGCATCGATTATACAAGATGATTTAGTGTATTTAACTTATTAAAATTATTTCAATTTTCAATGTCGCTTGCTTATCCACGGCCAGTCAACGAGAAGCTTGCATTCCGCTTCGCTTCATGCGGGCTACGTGCCACAATGACACTACGTGATCCGGCCAAGTACCGCACCGCCCTGTCCCACCCCGGTTACGCTTGTCGCGCCCTGTTCGCAGTACCACGGCATGGGTCCGTTTGAAGCTGTCTTTCATCCATCAGCCCATGCTTTCGATGCCACGTCGGTGCGCTTTTTGTTTGCTTTTTTTTGAGGTGAAACATGTGTCAATTCAATCAATTAAGCGCTTTGGCGCTCAGTGTGGCCGCAGCATCGGCTCAGGCCGTTACTCTGGGCGTTGTGCCCAACTGGAACCTGCTGGGTTACAGCGACACAGCCGATGTCATCACCGCTGAGGCCTTTGGCAACGCCAGCAACATTAGCACGGTCTGGAAGTGGAACCCCGTCACGTCAGCCTGGGCTTTTTATTCGCCCACCTTGGCTGACGGTGGCAAAGCCTATGCGGCCAGTAAAGGCTATGAATTTTTAACCACGATCAAAACGGGCGACGGCTTTTGGGTCAATGCCAAGGCACCATTCAGCGTCACACTGCCTGTGACACAGCAGCCCGTCGTGACGACAGGAACAGCCGAAGGCATCTGGACCGGTTCAACTGTGAGCGGCGCTCAGGTGGACCTGCTTATTCTCGAAAATGGTGAAACCTGGGGGATTTTTGGCCTTGCCGGCTCGGTCGTCGGAGCCTTGTACGGCAACACCAGCAGCACCAGCACCTCGCTGTCTGGATCGGGAAGCAGCTTTAACTTTTTGGCCAGAACCAGTAGCACCGGCAGTTATACCGGCGGATATACCGCAAAAGGAAGCATCAACGTAACCGTCTCGGATGGCAACAAATTTACCGGTACGTATGTCCCCGCTTACGATCAAGCGGCCACTGTCGCTGGACTGGCGGGTGTTTATGCGGGGTGGGCAGTCACCGGTAGTACCGTGGCACAACCAACCAACGTCACCATTGATGGCGGTGGCAACATCTCAAGCAGTTACGTGTCTGGTAGTCTGAGCTGTAACACATCAGGCAAAGTGACACCTCGGGCATCGGGCAAAAACGTTTTCAATATTCAGTTGACTTTCAGCGGCAACTTCTGTGCATTGGGCAACGGTGCTACCGTCAACGGCGTGGGAAGCTACAACAGCACCAGCAAACAAATCATCGCTATCGGGTTAAACAGTGCCAAGTCTGACGGTTTGTTCTACCTTGGTAAGACGCAGGTCGTTAGCGGGACGGTAGCAGATTAAGTCACGCAGGCCTGATCTCATCCAAATGGTATGACCGCACGCGACTCGCATCGTTAAAACCCTGTCCAAAAACCTGGGCGACCTGGGCAACCGGCTGGATGAGTTTGTCGAACATAGGGTGGCCCCGGCGGCGGTGCGACTGTTTCAGGCTGAGGCCTTGAAGTGCATGATGTGCATCCAGGTTTTGAGTCCAAACGCAACGACGATGACATAGATATCGACCTGCTGGTGGTGGTGGAATGCAAAAGCAAGCTGACCCGCGAGCAAAAATGCCGGACTGAAATCCGGCCTACAAGACGGGGTCTAAACGGTTACAAATGATTAGCTGTTGCCAAGGTCATCCTCGGCCAGCCATTGCACAAACTGTTCATCCTCAACGGCATACCCCCCCCGCTGTGAGCGCCACAGGTAGTTGGCCTCGCGCAATTTGTCCAGCGCGTTTTGCACTGAGGGGGCTTCAGTCAGTATGCCGTGGTTGCTGCCAATATGGGCAGTCAGGCGCGTTTGCAAACGATCTTTCATGGCTGCCGAAAACAAGCCGGTACGACGCACCTCAGCCCCCTTGGTGGCTTCGGCGGCAAGCTCTCTCAGCAGTGCGGCCTGTAACGGCGGCAAATTGGCAACTGTATTGACAAAATCTGCTCGGGCGCTCTGCGCACCCCGTTTGGCCAGACTTTGAAGCAACGCCAGACCGTCCTGCTCAGGGTGGACAGCCAGTTGCATACGTGTCTGACTGAGCGCCTGCCTGAAAGGCTCTGGCCGACAGCCCAAACCCTGAAACACCAAAAAGCTCAAGTTGGGGTCAAGGTCAAGCCGGGCACGCTCCAGCAACCATTGCACATAGTCCTTGCCCAGCGTTGGAAAGTCAACCATGTCTGCACCATAAAAAGCCTGTTCACGCCCATTGACCAACGTGGCCAATTTGTCGCGGTTAGACCCTGTGGCCACCAGTTGCATTCCATACATACCAGGGTCGGTGTTCAGGCTGTCACGCGCTGCTTTTAGCGAGAACAGGGCATTGCTCCCATCGTCAGTCGTCAGGGCATGTTGAGCTTCGTCGATGACCAAAATCAGCTTTTGTTGACTGGCACAAGAGACTGCCTTGACGGCATCGGCCAATGTTGCGTTAGATGACAAATTAAGTTGAGAAAGGTCAAAACAGAGTCCATTGCCCCAAGCCCCTACGGTCAATTTGGACACATTGGCCCATTTTTTGAGCGTTTTTGCAATGGCACCCTCCTCACGCGAGAGTTCTGTCCTGATGGCGTTGGCGATATGAACCGCAGGGTGAACCGTTTTATCCGACCAAAGATCGACATAGATCACATCAAGCCCTCGTCGTTCAAACTCTGGCAGCAAATCCTGGCGAACAAACGTCGATTTGCCCGTGCGCCGTGGTGCCGCCAAAAACATGCCGCCACTGGTTCCTAGCGAGGTATCCAGCGCTTGGTCAGCCAGAACAGAGGCCAAAGCGGGACGGTGAAAAAATTGATCTGGACAAATGGTTGGCATGGTACCTATCCCGAATAAAATTATTGGCAATTATCAAGAATTATCACCATTTATCCTAGCGGGTCAGTGGACTGATTGGGCGTGATTGGCGTGATTGGCGCGTTCCAGTCAGGATGCCTATCTGAAATCAGCCACAATGACACTGATGGATGAATTTATCTTTGACGACCTGCCAGTGCGCGGTCTTTTGGTGCAATTGACTGAGGCATGGACCGATGTCTGGACTGAGGTGTTGCAAGTGTTGCGACGCGATGCAGACGGCCCGGCCTGTGATACGCACGGGCCAACGGTCAAAAACCTGCTGGGGCAATTGACCGCCGCCGCAGTGCTGCTACAGGGTCAGACCCATATCGACGGTCGTGTGACGATGCAGATCGATGGCTTTGGCCCACTGCAACGGGCTATCGTTGAGATGGGGCGCAACATGAGGCTGCGTGTGATGGTCAAAATGAATGACCCCATCATCCACCCCATCATCCACCCTATCACCAACATCCCCACATTCACCTTGACCCTTGCGCCCGCCGATGTCCCGCCGTGGCAAAGCACCACGCCATGGACAGCCCCAACCAACGCGATGGATGCCCCCCTGATGCCGTTGTCTCACGTTTTGCAGCGCCATTTGCTGCACTGCGCGCAAATTGAAACCACCTGGGTTTTGGCGGCAGACGATAAGGTGGCTGCGGGCCTCTTGGTCTGGCGTTGGCCGCCTGTGGATAACGGCACTGATGATGTTGTCCATGCCGACGATTCACACCACGAGGCCTACCGCAGGATTGCCATTTTGGCTTCGAGCCTGACACCCACAGAGCTTTTGACACTGGACGCTGACACGATTTTGCGGCGATTATTTTGGCAAGAGCCTTGGCATCGCGTCACACCGCCCTCTGGTTGATGACTAAACCAGCCCGTTGCGGATGGCATAGACGGT
This sequence comes from uncultured beta proteobacterium, assembly GCA_903822205.1. GTDB lineage: Bacteria > Pseudomonadota > Gammaproteobacteria > Burkholderiales > Burkholderiaceae_C > Rhodoferax. The sequence continues at coordinate 7,447 of CAIJOK010000011.1, forward strand.
TAGCTCAGAATTGTTGGTCAGTTTGAGCTTTTCCAGGGTACGGGATCGATAGACGCTGACGGTCTTGGGACTGAGCATCAGTTCTTCAGCGATGTCAGACAGGCGTTTGCCGGAGGCAATTTTGACCAGCGTTTGAAGCTCCCGATCGGACAGACTGGCGTGAAGACTTGTGTCATCCGGGATGCCCAGGTTGTCCACCAGCATTTGCGCTACAACGGGTGTGACGTATTTGCGCCCCTGTGCCAATTGGCGCACCGCAGTGATGAGGCAGGCGGGGTCACCGGCCTTGTTCAGATAGCCCTTGGCACCGGCTTTCAGGCATCTGATGGCGTATTGGTCCTCAGGAAACATCGACACCACCAGCACCTTGACGGGCGAGTTGGTCTCTTGCAGACTGGTCAAAACCTCAAGGCCGCTGCGTCCGGGCAGGTTGATGTCCAGCACCAGCACGTCGCAGGCAGCAGTACGCAGGGCATCGCGAACCTCGGCGTAACTGCCGGCCTCTGCCGTGACCTGAATGTCCATGGCCTCAGCCAGTGTGTCGCGAATGCCGCGACGGATCATGGCGTGGTCATCACACAAAATCACGTGGATCATGCAGGGTTCTCCGTGTCATCCGGACAAGACGATGTCGATGTCGATGTCGATGTCGATGTTGGTGTCAGTGGAATGGACAAAATGATCGAGGTGCCGCAACTGGGCAAGGAGCTGACATCCAGCCAGCCGCTTACCGTCCTGGCACGCTCCCTCAGGCCTCTGATGCCATAGGAGGTTGATTTATCAAGGTCTGTGGCCAAGATGCCGACACCGTTGTCGGTCACCTCCAGCGTCAATACGTGGTCAGCGTCCGAAAGTTCAATTTTGACCTGCGAGCACTGCGCGTATTTGCCAATGTTGGTCAACGCCTCTTGCGCGGTGCGGTAGGCGGCCAGTTGAACGGGCTTGGACAAGAGATGCGGCTGAAACTGAAGGCTGCACGTGATGTGGGTTGCAATCCCGGTGCGCTTTGAAAAACTGTTAGCCAGCCATTGAATGGCGGCCTCAAGGCCCTGGTCCAAAATGGCGGGTCGCAAGTTCATCATGATGCGCTGACTGGCCTCTATGGCGTGTTGCAGCATGGCGGTGGCCGACGCGATGTGCGCACAAGATGCCGAGTCCAGGGTGTGACGGCCCAGCCAGGCCAGGTCAAAGCGGATGGCCGCCAGGGCACCTCCGATGTCGTCGTGAATTTCTCGTGCGATCGCGGTGCGTTCTTGCTCAATGGCGGTCTGCAGGTGGTCGGCAAAACCCGCTAAGCGGCGCTCTGACAGCGCCAGCTCGGCATCGGCCATGTCCTTGGCCAAACGAATGTGGTGCATCTCAATGGCACGCTGGATGACGTGACGCAATTTGCCCAAATCGTCTTTGGGCAGATAGTCGCTGATTCCGGCCTTGATCGCAGCGACCGCAGCAGACTCTCCAATGGCCCCTGAGAGCAAGATAAACGGCAAATGCAGGTGTTTGCTCTGCATCAGCGCCCAGGCATCCAGTGCCGTCAAACCCGGCAACCGGTAGTCAGCCAGGATCACGTCAAAGCCCCTGCCACCGTGGGCGGCATGGCACGAATCAGTCCCCGTACCCGTCAGGGCGCATTCAAAATCGTACAGGGTTTCAACCCGCACCAGCGTGCATGCGTCTTCGGTGCTCTGCAATGCGCGCTTAACCAAGGCGTGGTCAAGCTCCGAGTCTTCAAGGTGCAAAATGTGTAGCATTGTTGTCTGGCGGGTGTCTGCGGATGTCATGATTGGCGATATGATTGTCCACTAATGACGGGGTCTGTACCAGAGCCCTGATACGGGCCATTGAACATCCTTTTTTCCTTTTCAATCGGCCCACTTTGCTAGTGCCTCACCCAGAATTTTGATACTACATGTCGGAAGACCCAGACTCCACGTCAGCACATGTGCCCACGGTCGAACTACCCGTGATGCTTGTGGCCGAGGTGCAAGATTCCATTCTGGTGGTTGTGCATGACCTCAATCGTCTTGATGGCTTGTTGGCACACACCATGGACAATCTGCTGCTGCGCTTTACTGCGGCCAGCACCAATCTTTCAGATCCTGCCTTGGCAGCTCTGCAAGAGCTTGAGTCCGTGCGCCAGGTGTTGCGCGCCGCTGTGACCGAGATGCAATTTCAGGATATGGCATCGCAACTGATCTTGCATACTTCCAAAATTTTGCAGGGCTGCGCTTACCGTTTAGCCTCCGAGGCCATGGGTCTCGAAGATGGTGAGGCTGTGCCTTTTGTCGAAGAAGTTCCAGAGCGCCCCAATCCAGTCACCCAGGATGCCATGCAGGCCGGTTCTATTGAGCTTTTTTGATTTTTTGATTAAGAGTCGGAGTTTTTTTCATGCCCCTAATACTCGCTGTTGATGATTCTCCATCCATGCGCAAGATGGTATCGTTTACGCTCGTTGGTGCAGGTTATCAGGTCGTTGAGGCCGTTGATGGTGTGGATGCTTTTGAAAAAGCCCAGCAACAAGCCTTTGACTTGGTGCTGACGGACCAAAATATGCCCAGACTTGACGGTTTGGGCTTGACCCGTAAATTGCGGGACCACCCCCTGTTCAAAACCATCCCCATCTTGATGCTGACGACAGAATCAAGCGACCTGATGAAACAGGCAGGGCGTGCAGCCGGTGCCACCGGCTGGTTGGTGAAGCCTTTTGACCCTGCCCGGCTGATCGATGTGATCAAGAAAGTGATTAAATAGGTCATTTCACCTGTTGATTTGGGTCGTTTGAATTGTTTGAATTGTTTGAATTGTTTCGTGAATGGCATGAATAAGCATTTGGCATATTAATAAGCGGGTTTTTTAATAGATTGTGTGATAAGTTGTATAATAGATTCTTCATAAGTCATCAAATAGCAAGCAGTCGGGTTATTTGATTTACAAATTGATTCCAGGAGACAGTTATGGCGGACGCGCATCAGGAAGCGGGCGGCTCAGGAGCAGATTTTGATCTGAGCCAGTTTTATCAAATATTTTTTGAAGAGGCCGGTGAGAATCTTGATTTGATGGAGCAAATGTTGCTCCATCTCAATCTTGAAACTGCCGACGACGAAGAACTGAACGGCATTTTTAGGTGCGCTCACTCAGTCAAGGGGGGTGCAGCAACGTTTGGATTTTCTGATGTGGCCGAGTTGACACACCAGATGGAGTCTTTGCTGGACAGGTTGCGCCGCCATGAATTGCAGCCTACGGCTGCGATGGTGGATGTTCTGCTAGAGTCCGCCGATGCCTCAAGAGGGCTGTTGATCAGGCATCAAGCTGGCGGTGTGGGTGAGGTTCTTGCCACCGGTGATCTGGTTCAGCGGATTCGCGTGCTGGTTGCCGGAGAAGAGGCTGCGCCCGCTCCTCCCATCGAAAAACGTGCTGTCGCCCCCTCCCTGCCGCCCCCTCCAGCGCCTGTCGCACCTGTCGCCCCAGTGCCAGCCAGCCCTGCACCTGCTTCAGGCACGCGGTCGCTTGAGATCACCATCAATCGTTTGACCAAGCCCGACCAAGCCGATGCCATCATGGAGTTGTTCCACGATATCCCGGGGTTAGGAACGATCCACACGCTTCCATCAGATCGCAACGATATCCGCGTTTTTGCAGTTGATACCACCTCCTCTGACGAGGATTTGTTGGACTTGTTCGTCTTTCATGTGTCACGCCAACAAGTCTCGATCCAGACCGTAGGCGCGTCTGATCCAGCACCCTCTCAAGTCGTTATTTCGCCATCGGTCAACCCCCCGTCCCCTCCTTCCCCTCCTTCCCCTCCTTCCCTTCCTCCTCCCTCGCCTGCAATTGCTTCGGCATCCGGTTATGGATTTTTTGACGGCGCACCAGGTGCCCCAGATGTTGATGCATCTCATGCACTGTCCACCCTCCACACCGAGACGACCGAAGGCGATGACGCAAAGTCCGCACGCAGCAGTTCACGGCCCGCGTTGGTTCAGCCAGAGGCAGCCACCATTCGCGTGGCGATCAGCAAGGTCGATCAGTTGATCAACCTGGTGGGCGAGCTTGTCATCACGCAGGCCATGCTGGCGCAAAACAGCCGTGCGCTTGACCCTGCGGTCTATCAGCAATTGCTGACTGGTTTGACCGACCTGGACCGCAACACGCGTGATCTGCAAGAGTCTGTGATGTCTATCCGGATGATCCCGATGTCGATCGTGTTCAGCCGGTTCCCCCGTATGTTGCGCGATTTGGCCAGCAAACTGGGCAAAAAGGTGGACTTTGTCACCCAGGGCGAAGCCACCGAACTGGACAAAGGCTTGGTTGAAAAAATCACCGACCCCCTGACACATCTGGTTCGCAACAGTTGCGACCACGGGATAGAAATGCCCACCGAACGGGTGCGCGTCGGCAAGTCCGAAACCGGCACCATCACCTTGTCTGCGGCGCACCAGGGTGGGTCGATCGTGATCGAGGTCAAAGACGACGGTCGCGGCATGTCACGCGACAAAATTCTGACCAAAGCGCGTGAACGTGGCCTGGACGTGTCTGACCAAATGTCAGATGCCGATGTCTGGCAGCTTATATTTGCGCCGGGGTTTTCAACCGCTGAGGTTGTCACCGATGTTTCGGGGCGCGGTGTGGGCATGGATGTGGTCAAGCGCAATATCGCGTCATTGAACGGCACGGTGGACATCCAGTCCACCGAAGGTGTCGGCATGAAAGTCTCGGTACGCCTGCCTTTGACCCTCGCTATCATGGACGGCATGTCTGTGGGTGTTGGCAGAGAGGTCTATATCTTGCCCCTGTCCTCGGTGGTTGAATCTTTTCAGGTCAAATCCCAGGCCGTCAGCACCGTGGGCCAAGGCGCGCAGTTGGTCAAGGTTCGTGACGAATACATGCCCGTGATCGAGCTTGAAAAGGTCTTTGACGTACCGCGTTTTGGCATGGACAAGTCCAGCGACATCATGGTCGTCATTGAGGCAGAGGGCAGTCGCGTGGTGCTCTTGGTCGATGAGCTTTTGGGACAACAACAGGTGGTGGTCAAAAACCTTGAAACCAATTATCGGAAGGTTCCCAATGTGTCAGGTGCCACCATTTTGGGTGACGGCAAGGTTGCCCTGATACTTGATACCGGCGCTCTGGTGCGTCGTTCGCGTCACTAAAACCATCCGACAATAACCAGAATGTAAGGAGCAACAACATGTGTGCCATGGAAAGATCCAACGAAACAGTGACCGCCAGAGCGCGAGAATACCTGACGTTCCGTCTGGACCGTGAGGAATACGGCATCGATATCCTCAAGGTTCAGGAGATTCGCGGCTATGAACCCCCCACGCGGATCGCCAATGCGCCGTCCTTTATCAAGGGGGTGGTCAATCTGCGCGGGACGATCGTCCCCATCGTGGACATGCGGCTCAAGTTCAATTGTGCAAACGCCCAATACGATACGTTTACCGTCGTGATCGTGCTCAATCTGCACATGCGCATCGTCGGCATTGTGGTGGATTCCGTGAGCGATGTCATGGAACTGGCCTCCGAAAACCTGCGCCCCGCTCCCGAGGTTGAGAGCGTGATCGAGGGCGACTCTGTCATTGGTCTGGGTTCTTTGGGTGATCGCATGCTGATCCTGCTGGACATCGAAAAACTCATGTCTGGTGTGGACATGGGCCTGATGTCTGATTAGTCCAGTGGCACAAGGTTTGCGCGGTTCTACGGCATCTGTCTATTCGGGTCACATGCCCGAGACAGAATTTTCTGACACACAGGAACATGAGTTCGTTTGGACTGATGCAGACTTTGCCAAGGTTCAGTCACTGATTTACGAGCACGCAGGGATCAGCCTGCACGACGGCAAGCACGCCATGGTCTATAGCCGTCTGTCTAGGCGACTGCGCGAGACCGGCCATAAAAGCTTTCGTGACTACCTGAGCTGGCTTGAACACCAGGATGGTTCCGAATGGCAAGAATTCATCAATGCCCTGACCACCAATCTGACTTCATTTTTTCGTGAACAGCACCACTTTGATATTTTGGCCAACCATCTCAGGTCTCGTCCACAGGGTGCGTCATGGCGTGTGTGGTGCAGTGCTGCATCCACGGGTGAAGAGCCTTACTCCATCGTGATGACAGCGCTTGATGTTCTGGGGCCGGATGCCCGTTTTGCACTGACAGCGAGCGACATCGACTCCAAAGTGCTGGCCACGGCATCGCAGGGTATGTACCGTCTTGAAAATCTCAAGAATATTTCTGACCAGCATTTGCAGCAGTTTTTTTTGCGCGGCAAGGGAGGCAATGCAGGCATGGTGCGCATCAAGCCTAAGTTGCAACGCATGATCCACTTCATCATGGTCAATCTTGTGCGCGGTGACTGGCCTTTTCGAGAGCCTTTCGATGTGGTTTTTTGCCGCAACGTGATGATTTATTTTGACGCTCCCACCCAGCGCAAAGTTTTGGAGCGCATTCACCGTGCCATGGTGGTGGGAGGGCTCTTGTTTGTGGGGCACGCTGAAAATTTTGGCGAATCGCGTGATCTTTTTGTTCTGAAAGGCAAAACCGTCTATGAACGTTTGTAGCCTTTGGGGTGGTCAGCCCCCCCGTATTTCATGAACTTGCCGAGACCTGTCATGTCTGGCATGCCTGCACGTGCGACACTGAACAAGCCCACCGCCGCAGTCACGACGGGACGTGTGTCGCGGGTGGAACACTTCAAAAGTGTGGCGCGCAGCCCTGGCGAGGCCTCGTTTTTTTACCACGATCATCATTTTCAGTATGACGTGGTCAAGGTTTTGCCGGGTGAATACTTTGTCTGTAGTGAAGATTTAATGATCATGACCGTGCTGGGGTCATGTATTGCAGCCTGTATCTGGGACAGCCGTGTTCGCTCGGGTGGAATGAACCATTTCATGCTGCCCGACGGCGACAGTGCTGATGCCCTTGGGCGCTATGGCGCTTATGCCATGGAGTTGCTCATCAACCAATTGCAAAAAATTGGTGCCCGTCGTGAAACCATGCAAGCCAAGGTTTTTGGTGGGGCACAGGTCATGGCGGGCTTGACCACCATGAATGTGGGCGAACGCAACACGCAGTTTGTACTGGACTATCTGGAGACCGAACGCATCCCTGTGGTTTCGCAAGATGTACTGGACATTCACCCGCGCAAGGTGTGCTTTTTGCCCGTGACCGGCAAGGCCCTGGTCAAGCGACTGGCGCATACGCACCCCGAGACCCTGGTGGTGGAGGAGCGCAGAGGCATGGCCACCACGCTGGCTCAGTCAACTTCAGGTGGGTCTGTCGATTTGTTTTAAGGATATTGCCGTGAAGAAAATTCGTGTTGTCGTGGTCGATGATTCTGCGTTGGTTCGCAGTCTGCTGACCGAAATCATCAACCGTCAGCCCGATATGGAGTGCGTTGGCAGTGCCAATGACCCCCTTGTCGCCCGGGAAATGATCCGCGAGCTTGACCCCGATGTCATCACCCTGGATATTGAGATGCCGCGCATGGACGGACTTGACTTTTTGGGACGACTGATGCGGCTGCGGCCCATGCCGGTGGTGATGATTTCCACACTGACCGAGCGTGGCGGCGAAGTGACCATGCGGGCACTTGAACTGGGCGCGGTTGATTTTGTCTCAAAGCCCCGTGTTGGCGTGGCCGATGGACTGTCTGAACTGTCAACCCAAATCGTTGAAAAAGTGCGAATTGCCGCCACAGCCAAAATCAAGCGCATGGTGTCCGTTGTGACGGACAGCCCGGCCCGGCCTGTGGGTCTGAATAACTCGCTGGAGCGTTTGAAGGCTTCTGCGTCTGGTTTGCCCCAGCCTGTCGCGTTGGCAGGGCGCATCTTGACTGAAAAACTGGTGGTCATTGGGGCATCGACGGGTGGCACCGAGGCCATCCGAGAGATTTTGACCCGCTTGCCGGCCAATTCTCCGGGCATCGTGATCACCCAGCATATGCCGCCTGGGTTTACCACCAGCTTTGCCACACGGCTGAATAACCTGTGCCAGATTGCCGTACAAGAGGCTGTTCATGGCGAACGCATTTTGCCCGGACACGCCTACATTGCACCTGGTGGCAAGCAGTTCAGGGTGGGACGCAGCGGTGCAAACTACCAGGCCATCGTTGAGGACGGCGAGCTTGTCAATCGTCATCGGCCATCGGTAGAGGTCTTGTTCAAATCTGCGGCCACTGTGGTTGGGCGCAACGCCATTGGCATCATGCTGACCGGCATGGGCAATGACGGGGCCAGTGCCATGCGTGCCATGAAAGATGCGGGCAGTTACAACTTTGTCCAAGACGAGGCCTCGTGCATTGTCTTTGGTATGCCCAAAGAGGCCATTTTGCACGGTGCAGCCGACGAAGTTTTGCCACTGTCTGGCATTGCACCGGCCTTGATGGCCAGACTACAGGCGGCACCAGACCGCTATCGCCTGTAGTCCAACGCATTGCATCTGATCCCATGCCCAGTTACCGCCTGAGTGACTTTGATTATTGCCTTCCACCAGGTCTGATCGCCCAGTACCCATCGTTGCAGCGCAGTGGTTCGCGCCTGCTGGACGGAACGGAGGCCACACCGCAAGATCGCGTTTTTGGTGACCTGCCTTGCCTACTGCGGCCCTGTGATCTGCTGGTTTTTAACGACACACGTGTGATCAAAGCACGTTTGTTTGGCCACAAACCCAGCGGTGGCAGGCTTGAGTTGCTGGTCGAACGTGTGCTATCGGACCATCAGGTTATCGCCCAAATGCGGACCAGCCACAAGCCCGCCATCGGCACGGTCATCACGCTGGACAGTGCGCCAGGCTGCCATGATCACCCCCGCGCCACTCTGCTGGGGCGCTGGCCTGATGACTGCGGACCACTGTTTCGTCTGGCACTGGCCAATGATGCTGGCGATGGCCCTTTGACCTTGCTGGACCTGCATGGTCATGTACCGTTGCCACCCTATGTGAAACACAGCGACACAGCCATGGATGCAGATCGCTACCAAACCGTGATTGCTAAAAACCCCGGAGCCGTGGCTGCCCCCACGGCAGCGCTGCACTTTGACCACCCCCTGCTGGCCACCCTGGATGCACAGGGTGTGCGCAGGGCCTGCCTGACGCTGCATGTGGGATCGGGCACTTTTACGCCGGTCAAAACCGAAGACCTGGCTTGCCACCGCATGCACAGCGAACGTTATGATCTGCCCGATGCCACGCGGGGGGCCGTAGAGGATTGCCATGCACAAGGGGGACGCGTCATTGCAGTAGGCAGCACCAGTTTGCGAACCCTTGAGACCTTTGCCCTGAATGGCCAAACATCGGGCGACACGGACCTTTTTATCACCCCCGGCTTTGAGTTCAAAATAGTCGATGCGCTGATCACCAACTTTCACCTGCCAAAGTCCAGCCTGATGATGCTGGTCAGTGCCTTTGCGGGTCATACCCGCGTCATGGCGCTGTACGCCCATGCTGTTCAACAAAAATACCGGTTTTTTAGCTACGGTGATGCCATGTTTTTGAGCAGAGCGCTGCCTGCATCAGAGTTCCGTGCCAACGTCCATGACCACATTCCATCTGCCCAACAAACGCCCTGATTGACTCAAACATGGAGAATTCTCTTCCCCCGATACCGGTCAAGCGCTATTTCAGTATCAGCGAAGTCGGTGATTTATGCGGTGTTAAACCCCACGTGCTGCGTTACTGGGAGCAGGAGTTCACACAACTGCGTCCCATGAAACGTCGCGGCAACCGACGTTATTACCAGCATCACGAGGTCTTGATGATCCGGCATATCCGTGCGCTGTTGTACGACCAAGGTTTTACGATTCAAGGAGCACGCCACAAAATGCAGGGGGGCACTGAGTTTGTCCAGCCAGAGGGTCGGGATGATCCAGTCGGTCACACAGTCCGACATACAGATGTGCATTCAGATGGTCATTTAGGCAGTGTGTCTCTCTCGGACATATCGGACATAGCGGACGGCGCACCCGTGGGAACGGTCACCACCCGGTCTGCCAACAAGGTGGCACTGCCCCCGCACCGAGGCATCTCAGGGTGGCAAGATGTTCGTCGTGAGCTGATCGCCCTGCGCGATCTGCTGACCCTCGATCAAGCGCCTGCCATGTCGTGACCATCACGGTACACGCCTGCCTAGGAGGGGCTTGGGTGAAAACCGCTGACGCAAGTTTGTAGCACCTGGGTCATGGCTGGCAGGTCGTCCGCGTTGGCCGCTTGTTCCAGATGCGCCAAATGGCCCTGCAAAATGTCCCAAGGTATGAACTCTTCGTGCGCCTTCATGATGCGGGGGTGAAGGGTGGGACTGGGGTCGTTACCGATCAGCAGCTCTTCATACAGCTTTTCACCTGGACGCAGCCCAATAAACCGGATTTCAATGTCGCCTTCAGGGTGGGTGTCGTCGCGTACTTGAAGGCCAGACAACTGTACCAGCCGATAGGCCAAGTCGATGATTTTGACCGGTTGCCCCATCTCCAGCACAAACACTTCTCCGCCCTGCGCCATGTCACCGGCCTGTAGCACCAGTTGGACGGCCTCGGGGATGGTCATAAAGTAACGGGTCACCTGCGGGTGGGTTAGTGTCAGCGGCCCGCCATGCGCCAGTTGCGACCTGAACAGCGGTATCACGCTGCCGCTTGACCCAAGCACATTGCCAAAACGCACCATACCCAAACAGGTAGCGCCTGGCCCGGCTTGTGCGGCCAATGCCTGCAAGATCAGCTCGGCCATGCGCTTGCTGGCCCCCATGATGTTGGTGGGGCGAACGGCCTTGTCGGTGGAGACCAGCACCAAGCGCTGTACCCCTGCTGCCTGTGCAGCTTGCGCCACATTCAGGGTGCCAAACACATTGTTGAGGATGCTGATGGCGGGGTTGCATTCGACCATGGGCACGTGTTTGTAGGCCGCCGCGTGGTAAATCGTGTCGGGTTGACGGGTCTGCAATACCCGGTCCAGGCGGCTGCGGTCGGTCACACTGGCTAACACGGGCACCAGTTCAAGCCTTTGTCCTGAAGCCTGGCACACCGCATTCAGCTCATGGTGCAGGGCATACAACGCAAATTCGCTGTGGTCAAGCAATACCAGACGACGTGGCTTGTCCTGCAAAATCTGGCGGCAAAGCTCGCTGCCGATGCTGCCGCCTGCACCGGTAACCAAGATGCTGCGGTCGGTCTGTGTGACACGACAGACGCTGTCTTGCGGCTTGACCGCATCGCGCCACAGCAGGTCATCGACATCCAGCTCCCTAAAGTCTTGGAGGGTCACTTTGCCACTGGCCAGGTCGGACAGGCCTGGCAAAGTGCGCGTGTGTACCGGCAAGGTACGAAGCTCCCGAATGATTTGGCTGCGTCGGTCGCGTGAGGCGTTGGGTATGGCCAGCAAAATATCGGTGATGCACCTCTGTTCGACCAGGTGCGGGACTTCTGTGGGACTAAAAACTGTGACACCATTGATGGTCTGGCCCACTTTGGCAGGGTCTTCGTCGATAAACCCCAACAGTTTGAACTGTCGGCTAAATGCCAGAGCGGCAGCCGTCTGCACCCCCACCGTGCCCGCCCCGTAAATCAACAGCCGGCTTAAACGGCGGGACACATCTCTATTGCCCCCGCCCCCCAGCAGCCAAAGTCGCCCAACAACGCGACTGGCGCTAACCAACAGCAAAAAGATCAGGGGTTGCAAGATACCCAGACTGCGCGGTATCTGATACCAAAACTGCCAGTGCAAGATGCCCACCAGCAAGACAGCGCTGATCAGGACGGCCCGGGCGGTCATCAGCAGGGTGTGCAGTCCCATGTACCTAAAAATGGCCCGGTACAGCCCCAGTGCCGTGATGAGCGAGACCTCGATGGCTGGGGCCAACAGAAATATCCACCATTCCACGCCATGCGGGCGGTACCAGCTTTCAAAGTACATGCAGTACGCAGCCCAGGTGGCCAGCACAGACAAAATCACGTCATTGCCCATCGCGATCACGCGCTTGGCAGGGCGTGACAGGTCGCCGATTGTGTTTAGCATGCCAAACTGCGCATCATGGCTTTGAAGGGGGCACAGGCTTGGCGTGAGCGCGAGGGTGAGCTGCGTCATAGGCCCGGGCCAGGTGCTGAAAATCAAGCTGCGTATATATCTGGGTTGAGCGGATGCTGGCATGTCCCAAAAGCTCTTGAACCCCCCTGATGTCGCTGCTGGACTGCAAGATGTGGCTGGCAAACGAATGGCGCAGCATGTGGGGATGAACCGGCACGGGCAGTCCCGCATCTAGACTGCGCTGCCGCAGTCTCTGCCAGATGGCGTGGGGTGTCAAACGTGTGCCATGGTGACCCACAAACAGCGCATTTTGCGAGGTGCTGTCGCTCACACGTAGCGACGTATCAGACAAGGCCTGAGACAAGGCCTGAGAGCGCACTTGCAACCAGGCACGCAGAGCCTGCACAGACTGCGTTCCCACCGGCACAATGCGGCGCTTGCTGCCCTTACCCAGCACGTGAGCCTCACCGGTTTGAAGATCAACCCAGCCCTTGGCGATCCGGCTGGGGCCTACATCCAGCCCGGTCAACTCGGCCACCCGCAGCCCGCTGCCATACAGAAGCTCAACCATGGCGGCATCGCGAATCTCAAACCATGGCGGCATGTCAGCGTTTTGAAAACTGGCCAGTTGCACGGCATCATCCACGCCCATGGCTTTGGGCAAAGGTCTGGCGGCTTTGGGCGCACGAACGTCTGAAACGGGGTTGATGACGATCAACGCCTGGTGCATCAACCAGCCATAAAACCCGCGCCAGCCCGACAAAATCAGCGCTATGCCCCGACCACTGCGCCCTGCGCCGTGCATCTGTGCTACCCAGCGCCGAATATGGTGGGACTGAACTGCGATCAGATGGATGCCGGCCTCTGCGGCGTAGGACTGTAGTTTGGTGAGATCCTGGGCGTAGAGCGTCCAGGTGCGGTCTGCCAGCCGTTTTTCAAACCGAACATGGTCCAAATAGCGTTGCACCAAGGGACCAGAAGAGACATCAAAGTCCTCACGTGTTGTCATGATGCCAAGAGCAAGAGAAAGAGAAAGTGAAAGTGAAAGTGAAAGTGAAAGTGAAAGATCCAAATCAAGGATGCCAGGGGTCAAAAGTCTAGGTGCATCCGCCAGGGGGCCGCTACGACCCACAGCGCCCCATCGGTTTACACAGCATCCGATCGCAGCCGCGATAAAGCCGCACCGGCCAACATGGCAATGCTGACCAGAAACTCAGTACCCATGGTGTTGTTAAAACGCTGGGCATCGGGCGATGCCAGTACCAGCAATCCAAAAGCCGGCAAGGCACAGTCCTCGGCATCATGGCGCAACGGCAAAATCGCCAGTGATGCCACAGCGGAAGGATCAGGCAGCCAACGAACCACTTCAAGCGAGGTGTTGGCACCACAAAAAGGCTCGGTCAATGAGCTGGCAAACAACTTGGCATCGTCACTGACCCCCTGTGCAAAGTCGGCATCTGCAAAGCAAGGCGCAACATCCCACACTTTGATGCAAACCTGTGGCACGTCAAACCTGTCAGCCAGGTCACCAGCCAAGAGGCCCGGCAACGCCGCAACATCAGGATTAAGCAACAGGGCCCGCACCCACAACAACAGTTTGTCAGAGGAGATCATGTTGTTGTTGACATTGCGAATCATGTCCATGATACGCATCTCAAACATTTTGATTTTGTCACGTAACAAATTGGCCTGACGTTCTTGCAAACTGATGGCACGATGACCATTGGGGTCAAACAGTCGCACAGATGCCAGCAGGTCGGCATAACGTTCAAAAAAATCAGGCGTTTTGATCAAATAATCGGCAATATCGTCTTCGGTGATGGTGTCGGTTTTCTGGATGGGTGTCAAAACCGCAGGGGTGACCACAGGATGGGTGTTGGTATTAAGATTCATAATGAATAATGAATAATATATTTTAAATAGATGATCAATCAATTATAAAAAAAAGAGAATCCATAGGCACTGGTTCGTGATATAGACGATCTACAAACCGTCTGGTATCTCTATCGTGCCATGAAAAACAACGGTGGCCGGTCCGGTCAATAATACCGGCGAATCCACACTTTGCCAGTCAATGCTCAACATACCGCCCTTGGTTTCAACCTGCACAGCGGTATCCAGCAGGCCCATCCGAATGCCTGCTACAACCGCCGCACAAGCACCGGTGCCACAGGCCAAGGTCTCGCCTGCACCGCGTTCGTACACCCGCAACCGAATGCGACGGCGGTCTTGTACCTGCATAAACCCGGCATTGACGCGCTGCGAAAAACAGGCGTGATGTTCGATCAACGGGCCCAACACCTGTACAGGCGCGGTATCCACGTCATCCACCCTCTGCACCGCGTGGGGGTTGCCCATCGAAACGACTGCGACATGAATGGTTGAAGTAGTCCCCTGATCAGAACGGTCGATCTTGAGTGGCCATTGTTGCCACAAACCGCAGGGTACAGGCATCAGACCCTCGGGGTTAAACATTTGAACCGGCAGGTCAAAGACGGGCAGCCCCATGTCCACCCTGACCTGACCGTCGGGCATCAGGGTGGGGGTGATCACACCCGAACGAGTCTGAACACGAATGCTGGCCTTGTCCGACAAACCTGTATCGCGAACAAACCGCACAAAACACCGCGCACCATTACCGCATTGCTCAACCTCACGGCCATCAGCATTGTGGATGACATATTCAAAATCAATACCCTCGGCGGGTGACGGACGCACCGTCAAAATCTGATCGGCTCCCACCCCAAAATGACGATCCGCCAACAAGCGGTAATGCGACGGCAACAACCCAAATCTCTGACGGGTTTCATCGATCATCACAAAATCATTGCCGGCACCCTGCATTTTGGCGAATGGAATCATCATAGGAAAACTACCCGGCCAATGGGTAATTCATTCGGATCATCCACCCAAAAATATGCAGGCGTGCAAACCCAGGTTCAATGCAGCCATCAGGCAGTCTCGCCGTAAACCGATACGGTGAGGGACACCTGCACATCGGTATGCAAAATGACATTCACGGTGCTGTCGCTGACGAGCTTGATAGGACCGGCTTGCATCCGAACCTGGGCCTTGGTCACAGCGAAACCATTGCGCGACAGTTCCTCCGCAATGTCTGCGGGAGTGACCGACCCAAACAATCGACCGTCCACACCGGCTTTTTGGGTGATCTTGCACGTAAAAATTTTGAGCCTTTCAGCAACAGCCAAAGCATCAGCCAGTTTGGCCTGCGCTGCTTTTTCAAGCTCAACGCGACGGGTCTCAAACTCTCGTTTTGCGGCTTCGGTGGCACGTTTGGCGCGCCCCGTGGGGATTAAAAAGTTGCGTGCATAACCGTCTTTGACACGGACAATGTCGCCTAAAGTGCCAAGATTGACAACCTTGTCGAGCAGAATAATTTGCATGGTGGCAGTCCTTAAACCTTGTGCTGGTCGCTATAGGGCAGCATGGCCAAAAAACGGGCACGTTTGATGGCAGTATTGAGCTGACGCTGAAAAAAAGCACGGGTGCCGGTCAACCGTGCGGGAATGATCTTGCCGTTTTCTGCAATGAAATCGCGCAGGGTGTCAATATCTTTGTAATCGATCTCGGTGACACCGGTTACCGTAAAACGGCAAAAGCGTTTGCGCTTGAAAAGCAAATTTTGGGCAGGGCGCTTGGGGCGCTTGTCTTTGTTGTTAAAACGTCTGGGTCCGGCCATGATGAGTCCTTGATAAAGATAAACGGTGAAATAGGATTGAAGGATGATCGAGAGTCAACAAAACTGGCAACACTTTGGTATCTGACCCGCGTACCAGTCAAATAAGTGAAAGGGGAGAAATAGGTGAAATGGGCGAGATGGGTGAGATGGGTGAGATGGGTGAGATGGGTGAGATGGGTGAGATGGGTGAAAAATCCTGGATGTGAAAAATGATTTGCTTGGTGCCCTTGGGTGTCGCCAAAAACCCCAAAAACCTCCACACCGTACCAACATCCTGGCGCACAAGGCGCTCGGCAATGGCTCCAAAGGATACCGACTTAAGGGTGGCCGTGACCTGTCTCGATTGTCCGGCCTCGCTGACTTCAGAGGCATGTTCCAGACGTGCGTTCAGGGCAGGCACCCCTGACGGGGTGTAACGCAAGGTGTCGATTTCAACCACGCTGGCATGCAAGATGAGCTGATTGGCAACACCGGTTGCCCTCTGGGGCAAGTCAGGCAGAGGTTGAACGGGGTTTGGGGGGGGAGACAGACTGGAAACACCAGACGGCATCTAGGGGCCGCCCTCAGGCCTGGTACTCAGGCTGTTGCGACCTGCGGGACTCTTCGCGTTCCATGGATTTCACCATGGATGACGGGCCGGTGTCGGCCTGTTTTCGCGACACGGTCAAATGCCGCAGCACGGCATCGTTGAACTTAAAGGCGTGTTCAAGCTCGGACAAAATGGCCTGATCGGTCTCAATGTTGATGCACAAATAATGGGCCTTGGACAGCTTTCTGATCTGATAAACCAGTTGGCGACGTCCCCAGTCTTCAACACGGTGAACCTTGCCGCCACCGTTCAAGATCATGCCCTTGTAACGCTCAAGCATGGCGGGCACTTGTTCACTCTGATCCGGATGGATCATGAGGATAATTTCGTAATGACGCATGAATAGTCCTTATGGAATCAAAAACCCAGGAATGGGCAACAGCCACCCCCGGCGTCGGTGTGGGGTGTGGCAAAGAGCGGCGGATTGTAGCGATGGCCTGACCACTTTTTGGTGTACGTGTGGCGCTATTCACATGATCTGTCAGGGGCTTGGGCCGCCACGCTAAGGTAATATCGTCCGTCCAACCAGAGGGCTTGCCCCGTGTTTGCTGCCCCCCAGACTCACTTCATGAACGTTCCAACTCCCCCTCCCCCTCCCGCTCAGCAGACCACAGCGCTTGCCCCTCCTCTTGGCCCAGACCGCATCCGCGAGATTCCGTACAACTACACCTCGTTTTCTGACCGCGAAATCGTTATTCGGCTGCTGGGGCAGGCGGCTTGGGGGTGGCTAAACCTCTTGCGCGACGAACGCCGCACCGGTCGATCGGCCCGCATGTTGTACGAGGTTCTGGGCGACATCTGGGTGGTGCAACGCAATCCCTATCTGCAAGACGACTTGCTGGCCAACCCCCAACGTCGTGTTTTGTTGGTGCAAGCCTTGCAGCATCGTTTGACCGAGATTCAAAAGCGCCGTACCCCACAGCTTGACCCCACACGTGATGCGCTGGTGGGGCAACTGCTGGATGCTGCCGACAGGGCCGTACAGACGTTTGATGAGAGCCTGGTTGAATGCGCGATGCTGCGCCGTCAAACGAGGCGTGTACTGGCCAAACTGACGGCCAAGGACAACATCAAATTCGATGGCCTGTCGCGTGTCAGCCATGTGACCGATGCCACCGACTGGCGGGTTGAATACCCCTTTGTGGTGCTGACCCCCGACACCGAGGCGGAGCTGGCCCATCTCGTCAAGGGCTGTATCTCGCTAGGGCTGACCCTTATTCCGCGCGGCGGCGGCACAGGTTACAACGGTGGCGTGGTTCCGCTTACCCCCAAAAGTGTGGTGATCAACACCGAAAAACTCGATGCCCTGTCCGAGGTTGAAATGCTGCGCCTGCCAGGCTTGGATCATGACGTGGCCACCCTGTGGACGCAAGTGGGCGTGGTGACCAACCGTGTGTCGCAGGCTGCAGAACGCGCCGGTTTTGTGTTTGCGGTCGATACCACTTCGGCAGAGGCCTCGTGCATTGGCGGCAACATTGCCATGAATGCCGGTGGCAAAAAGGCCGTGTTGTGGGGCACTGCCTTGGACAATTTGGCCAGTTGGCGCATGGTGACACCGCAGGCTGAGTGGTTGGAAGTCACCCGCCTCAACCATAACCTGGGCAAAATTCACGATACACCGGTTGCCAGTTTTGAACTGAAGTACTTCAAGGCCGACGGCAAAACGCCTTTGCGCACCGAGCGTCTGGACATCGCAGGCAGCACTTTTCGCAAGGCTGGCCTGGGCAAGGACGTGACCGACAAATTTTTGGGCGGACTGCCAGGCATTCAAAAAGAAGGCTGCGATGGCCTGATCACCAGCGCCCGCTGGGTGGTCCATCGCATGCCCCGCCACACCCGCACGGTGTGTCTTGAGTTTTTTGGCAATGCCCGTGACGCTGTGCCGTCCATTGTTGAAATCAAAGACTTTATGTTTGCCGAGCAAAAGCGCAGCGGTGTGATGCTGGCCGGACTGGAGCACCTTGATGACCGCTATCTGAAGGCCGTCGGTTATGCCACCAAATCGCGACTTGGAGCGATCGGAACGGGCAGCACCCTGCCCAAGATGGTGCTGTTTGGCGACATTGCAGGCGACGATGCCGATGCGGTCGCCCGTGTGACCGATGAAGTGGTTCGCATCGCCAACTCGCGCCACGGTCAGGGCTTTGTCGCTGTCAGCCCGGAGGCCCGTAAAAAGTTTTGGCTGGATCGCAAGCGCACTGCCGCCATCAGCCGACACACCAATGCGTTCAAAATCAACGAAGACGTGGTGATTCCGCTGCCCCGCATGGCCGAATACACCGACGGCATTGAACGCATCAACATTGAACTGAGCCTGCAAAACAAACTGGCGTTGTGTGATGCGTTACAGCACTTTTTGAACCAGGGTCATTTGCCACTGGAAAGGCCTGATGATGCCGATGGCATTTCTGCTGCCGACTTGCTTGAAGACCGCGTCGCCCAGGCCCAAGCTCTGCTGACCGAGGTACGCGCATTGTGGGCCAGTTGGTTACACGACGTGGATGCCCTGTTTGTGCCCCTGCAAAACCACAGCCTGCGCGCCAGTTGGAAGACGCAAATTCTGCAACCGTTCCAACAAATTTTCTCAGGTACAGCCTTTGCGCCCATCTTGCAGGAATGCAAAACCATCCACCAGCGGGTGCTGACGGGGCGGGTGTGGGTGGCATTGCACATGCACGCTGGCGATGGCAATGTGCATACCAACATTCCGGTCAATAGCGACGACTACGACATGCTGCAAGCCGCTCACGGCGCAGTCAAACGCATCATGGCCTTGGCCCGCAGTCTGGACGGTGTGATCTCTGGCGAGCACGGCATCGGCATCACCAAGCTGGCATTTTTAAGCGACGCTGAGCTTGCACCTTTTGCCGCGTACAAGGCCAGAGTCGACCCGCATGGGCATTTCAATCAGGGTAAATTGCTACGGACTCCAGCGCCCACAACGCAGACTGGACGGGCGTTAGAGGCCAATTTACCTCATGCCGATTTGACCAACGCCTATACCCCCAGCTTTGGCCTGATGGGGCATGAGTCCATCATCATGCAGCAAAGCGACATCGGCGCGATCGCCCTGAGCATCAAAAACTGCCTGCGCTGCGGCAAGTGCAAACCGGTGTGTTCCACCCACGTTCCACGCGCCAATCTGCTCTACAGCCCGCGCAACAAAATTTTGGCCATCTCGCTGCTGGTCGAGGCATTTTTGTACGAAGAGCAAACCCGCAGGGGCGTGAGCATCAAGCATTGGCAAGAGTTTGAGGACGTGGCCGACCACTGCACCTTGTGCCACAAATGTGAGTCGCCCTGCCCTGTCGATATCGATCTGGGCGATGTATCAATGGCCATGCGCAACCTGCTGCGCAAGATGGGGCAAAAGAGTTTTAGGCCCGCCGGTGCGGCCGCCATGTTCATGCTCAACGCCACGCAGCCCGACACCATCCGTGCAGCGCGATCGGTCATGGTTCATGTCGCCATCCCGGCGCAGCGCCTGGCCGCCGGCCTGCTTAAAGTCGTGGCACGCCAGCAGACCCAAGCCCCACCGGCCACACTGGGAACGGCCCCCATCCAAGAGCAGGTGATCCACTTCATCAACAAAAAGCTGCCAAGTGGCCTGCCCAATCGCACGGCCCGCGCCCTGCTGGACATCGAAGACCGTGACTACGTGCCGATCATCCGCAATCCACTGACGACAACGACCGAGACCGAGGCCGTGTTTTACTTTCCAGGTTGCGGCAGCGAGCGCCTGTTTAGCCAGGTCGGCCTGGCTGCCCAGGCCATGCTGTGGCACGTGGGGGTGCAAACCGTGCTGCCGCCGGGCTATTTGTGCTGCGGCTATCCGCAGCGTGGCAGTGGACAGATGGATCGGGCTGACAAAATCATCACCGACAACCGTGTGCTGTTTCACCGTGTGGCCAACACGCTCAATTACCTTGACATCAAAACCGTGGTGGTAAGCTGCGGTACGTGCTATGACCAGTTACTGGGCTACCAGTTTGACAAAATATTCCCGGGATGCCGCATCATCGACATCCACGAATACCTGCTCGAGAAAAACATCACGCTGATCAACACACCCGCTGCGGGCGCATTTTTGTTTCACGACCCCTGTCACAGCCCCATGAAGTTGCAAGAGCCGATCAAAACGGTCAAGGCCCTGCTGGGCGATCAGGTCATCCTGTCTGAACGCTGCTGTGGCGAGGCCGGCACACTGGCGCTCAATCGCCCGGATGTCTCAACCCAGGTGCGCTTTCGCAAAGAAGAAGAAATCCTGAAGGGGGAAACTCAGATGCGTACGCTATCAGGCGTGGGGGCCAAAGACAACATCAAAATTGTGACCACCTGCCCGGCGTGTTTGCAGGGACTCAGCCGGTATGGTGAAGACCTGCAACAGGGCGAATTGCAGGCCGATTACATCGTGGTCGAGATAGCGCGACACATACTGGGGCCGCAGTGGATGACGGACTATGTGGCGCTTGCCAATGCAGGGGGGATTGATCGGGTGTTGGTGTAAGTCTGCTGCATAGTCGCTTTCTATGGTTTTGGTGGGAAGTACCCGCCTGACGGCAGACAGCCATCAGATAACCAGATCAGCGTCCGCGTGGGCTGCCGTGTTTGGTTACTAGATGTGCCGAATCTCAACGTCGTTCCATTTTCCTCGAAGATACTCGGCGACCAGGCGACGATGGCAGTGTTCGGGCGTTGGCTCACTACAAAGCAAGCAACCGCCAGCCAATAACTCTTGATCAACGATCTCTTCAATACGGCGACTAGCCATCAAGTGTAGAAATTGCTTTTCATACGTGGGCCAATCACCACCGTTTTTCTTATATCCGTCAAGTATGTTCTGATTTGGGGCCAGATCAGGAAGGTGAATATACTCAAGATGGCATATCTCGCGGAGAAAAAACTGTAGATCACTCTTCTTTGTAAAACCGGCAAGCTGCGAAACATTGTTCAGCCTCACATCAACGATACGCAGAAGGCCCTGCTGATTAATGCGAGTAAAGAACTGCTCTGCGTTTTTCCGGGTAAATCCAATAGTAAAAATTTTCATGTGGCGGCAACCAGTTCTGATTTTTCCATGGATTCATCCTGATAGGCGACGCGCTCACCCCGTATCAAATAGGCTTCAGACAGAAATTCTTCGCGCCCCTTAAACATATCTCCTTCGGGAAGTTTGCAAAGAGCGAGCAACCGTGATTCCAACTCTTGCTGTGATTCCAAAGTTCCATCTGCTCGAATGTGACTGACAGCAAGCCCGGATTCATAAAGCCTACGGGCAACTAGGAGAGCGCGGTGACAATCGAGGGGATCTTTTTCAGCGCACATAAGCGCAAGGCAGTAGCGATCAATGCCCTGCCTTACGCGTTGGAGTCCTTTCGCAAATTGCGGCTCGTGCGCAAGGCGGTCATATTGGACTTTGCCTCGTCGATAGCAATTCGGATTTTCACTTCGCGCACCCAATTCTTTGCCAAGAAATACGTAGGCAATACCCGAATAAGCAATTGCAGCCTTTAATGCGTCTCGTGAGTACTGCGGTGCAAAGCGGCTGTAAGAGTGTGACCGAACATCACAAAGTGCAGAAACACCATGTTGTTTTAACAAGTCAATGAAGGTTGCGATATCATGGTTAGAGTGGCCGATTGTGTAGAGCATTGAATTCACGAGAAACGCTCCTTGTAAAGCACGGCAGCTATCAGTTTGTAGAAATATCCTTGGTACGGATCGCCAAGGCTAATGCACAGCACCGGATGCATTATCTGGTATTGGCCATCTGGCTTGCTGAGATACTCCCGCTCAATCTCGGGGTCTGTGATGTCCATGCGGTAGTTTACGCCACGATAGATAAACTTGCCGCGAACCGCACGCTTGGAGTCAACATACTCCGATGCCTTACGACCGACCATCAGACATAGCCTGTCAACTTCCACAAGGTAAAGGGAAGTTCCATCTTCTTGCCCGATACTAAGGCGATTATTCAACCC
This sequence comes from uncultured beta proteobacterium, assembly GCA_903822205.1. GTDB lineage: Bacteria > Pseudomonadota > Gammaproteobacteria > Burkholderiales > Burkholderiaceae_C > Rhodoferax. The sequence continues at coordinate 29,726 of CAIJOK010000011.1, forward strand.
GACGTAACTACCATTCCCAAAACCCCAGAGGCTTGGAGGGGTGTCAGTCCACTTTCGAATATCCTGCCAAGCAATGCGACCCTCCTTTTCCCAAGATATAACGGGATCAATGACATGGTTTTCTTGTTGGTGCGAAATTGGTTGATGATTTTCGCATGGCACTGCAAGGATATCCAGAACATGCGGAGTAGTTCTATCATTACAGCGCATTTCTTTCTGATAAACCTCATGTGTTGGCCGAGCACTTACTGGACGTATCCAAGCTCCTGGATTGCCATCGAGCCATTCCTTTCCTGCAACACAGAAACCACCAGTCTTTCTGGAGTTTGCAAAGCAGACGACGGTTTTGACGTATTTCATGAGTGCTCCGAGTTCCGGATTTGAGAAACCCAAGTCGGATGATACCCGCACGAACCCACCTACACGAAGGCTTGCAACTGATAGCCCGTATAAATGAACAGTCATCATAGCCCCCACAAACCAGCATGTCGATTTTCAAAGCAACCCAACTGCTGGATCGGCGACGTGAGCAGAGGTGTTCCACTTGCACCCATTTCATTCAGTTTCACGGCCAAGAGCACCAGCGGCCAACCTACCAACCCTGCGCAGGGGGTGGAGAGCCTGTTTGCAGGGCGCGTTCATTGATTCAAAATTTTCGAAATGGCTGGAATTCAGTGCCTCCGTCATCACAGCCCCGGTCCGTTCCTGCGAAAATCGAAAAAACGATGAAGGGTGTCGTCTCAAAAAAGCGCAACGTGCTTGTCTCCTATACGATCCACCCTGTTCTTGCTGCACCCCTTTTTCGCTGATCTCGCTGATCTCGCTGATCTTGCAATTTCCCTTGTTGTGACGTCATTCTGGCGTTTTTTTATGGCCGTTTTATGAGTGTCAAGCCCACCGTGGTTCCGGTCTTTTTGCAGCTTTTAGCCGACAGGCAATTGCACCCGGGCGCGTTGCTGCTGAAGGCCACTGGCCTTGCGGTCGATGTGTCAGAGTCTTTGTTGCAGGTGGTCATGCACGCTGACTTTGCGGCTATCGCCACGCGACTGGTGTGCTTGATGCAGCCTGCGCAAACCAAAGACTGGTCAGAACTTCAACTGCAATGCCTGCAACAGGCGGGTTGCCAGTGGCTTGATCTTGAAAAAGTTTTTGTTTCTGATGCGCCCACACAACCTGTTTTGCCGCCCTTTGCCCTGTGGCTGCAAGGTGACTGGGTCACGGCCCCACCCGGGCGGCCCACAGCCAGTCAATCGACTTCTCGTGCATTGGCACTCAAATTGGTGCAATTGGTGGCCAATGATGCCGACACCCGCGATATCGAAGATGTGTTCAGACAAGACCCTGCGCTGTCGTACCACTTGCTGCGACTGGTTAATTCGGTGGGAATGGGAACCAGTCGGCGCATCACCAGTTTTTCTCAGGCCATTTTGATGTTGGGCCGACAACAATTGCGGCGCTGGCTTAACCTGATGCTGTTTTCTGCCCGCGATGATGACCACCGCGCCGCCATGTTACAAGCCAGGGTCACTTTGCGCGCTCGCCGGCTTGAGCTTTTGGCCAAGCAAGCAGGACTGGACCGGTCTGACCAAGAGCTGGCTTTTATGGCAGGCATGTTTTCCATGCTGGGCATTTTGTTTGGAATGCCTTTGCCTGAAATTTTTAAGCCCTTGCAGATCAGCGATGTGCTGGAAGCCGCTGTTTTGCGCCATGAGGGCGACATTGGTGATTTGTTAAGGCTAAGCGAATGCGCCGACCGTCAAGACACTGCTGCCTTGAGGGTTTTGCTGGTGGACAGGTGCATCACGGTGGCCGACTTTAATCTGATCAACCTTCAAGCGTGTCACTGGATGATCAGTGTGGTGGGTGACCCGCAGGGCAAAACGGATGACTGAGCAGTCGTTTCAGCAGTGTCTGGCCCTGTGCTTGCAGGTGCAATCTTTACAGGGCGCGGCACACACCCCTGAACTGGATGCTCTGGTTCATGCATTGCAGGGTGTGGTCGCAGACCTGCGCGCAAGCTTAGACCAGCAAAACCAAGCCTTGTGCGTGATCGACCAAATGCCGTTATCGCTTGTGATCACAGACGTGGCGGGCTACATCACCCGCTGGAACCTGGCCGCACAGCGCTTGTTTGGATACAGCGCCCTTGAGGCGACAGCTCAGCATATTTTGATGCTGAATGCGGATGAATCGGCAGACATCGATACCAGCATGACCGATTTGTTTGCAGAACATGACAACACCACCGTCGAGGTACGCCGCCGCAAAAAGTCCGGTGAGGTTTTTCGCACCGACATGTCGCTGACCGTGCTGCGAGACGATGACCACAATGTGCTGGGTTTTGTGGCAATATTTTCAGAAATTGACAAACGCTTGTCGTCCGAAGAGATGCTGCGCATGCACGCCAGCATCATCGAAAACAGCGATCAGGGCATTTTGATCACCAACGGCGATGAACGCATTGTGTCGGTCAACGCTGCATTTACCCGAATCACCGGCTACACCCTGCAAGAAGCCGTTGGCCAAACCATCGATCTGCTGCGATCCGGTGCGCATGATGCAGAGTTTCGATCCCAGGTGCGGGCCGCGCTGAATGGTTCAGGGCCGTGGCAGGGCGAGATCATCGGCAGGCGCAAGAACGGCGAGATTTTTCCGCAGTCGGTATCGATCAGCGTCGTGCGCAACGACAACGGCAGCATTGCCCATGCTTTTTCGATCTTTTCGGACATCAGTGTGATGCGTGCCAGCGAAGAGCGCATGCAGCGGCTGGTCAACTACGACAACCTGACCGGCCTACCCAACCGAACCCTGTTTGACCAACTGGTGGGCCAAGCACTGGCCTTGGCACGTCGCAACCACGATTGCTGTGTGGTGTTGGCGCTTGACCTGAACCGCTTTGCTGCCATCAAAGATACCCTGGGTAGCGACGTGGCTGATGAGCTTTTGCGCCAGGTAGGGCAGCGCTGGCGCAAGGTTTTGCGTGACCAGGACATACTGGCCCGCGTGGGCAGTGCAGAGTTTGTGGCTGCCCTGCCCAGCGTTCACAAGCGCGAGCACAGCGGCCTGGTGTCACAAAAATTGCTGTCGGCACTGGACGCACCTTTTGACATCAGCGCAAACAGAGTTCACATTGAGGCCAGTATCGGCATTTCGGTATTCCCTGAGAACGGTATGGATGCCGCATCGCTTTTGCTGTGTGCCGATGTGGCCGCCAAACGTTTGCAGGCCGACAACGAGCCTGGCTATCTGTTTTATAGCCCCGAGATGAACCAGCGTGCCAAAGAACAATGGCAGCTTGAAGGCGATCTGCGCCACGCCTTGGCATCAGGCGATCTGCTGTTGCATTACCAACCCAAGGTCAGCCTGCGCAGTGGACGCATCGTGGGGGCCGAGGCTCTGATTCGCTGGAAGCATCCACATCTGGGCATGGTGCCACCCGCCAAATTTATCCCGGTGGCCGAAGAAACCGCCCTGATTCTCGATATTGGCAGTTGGGTGATTGAAGAAGCTTGCCGCCAGATCAGGGCCTGGATGGACAGTGGCATCACCATGCCGCCCATTGCTGTCAACCTGTCGGCGCGCCAGTTTGACCGGATGCTGCCTGCCAGGCTACAGGCCGTGATGGATCGCCATGGTGTGCCACCCGATAAGCTGAAGCTCGAAATTACCGAGAGCCTGCTTGTGCGCGGGCCTGAGACGGTGATCCCGATCATGAACGACCTGGTGGCCATGGGCTTGGCACTGGCCATGGATGACTTTGGCACGGGGTATTCCAGTTTGGCCAACCTCAAGCGTTTTCCGATCACCACGCTCAAGATCGACCGTGCCTTTGTGATCGGTGTGCCGGACGATGAAAACGACTGTGCGATTGCGCGTGCCATCGTCACCATGGGGCAACAACTGCGCCAAGAGATCGTCGCCGAGGGGATTGAAACCATCCAGCAGATGAAATTTTTGCGCGACCTGGGCTGCGATCAATTGCAAGGCTTTTTGTTTAGCCCGGGCATTCCGGCTGCTGCGTTTGAGCGCATGGTGCATGATGGCATCCGGCTTAAGCTGGACTACCTGGATTGACCACAAGTCATTGCCAACAAATTAGATACGTTATTATTATTTCAATATCAGCTCTAACGCCCGTTGCAATTGCACAGCTTGCTATTGTTATTGATTTATTTAAGTATTTAACTTTTTGTAAATGTCGTATCTTGACCTGATTCGATTTGACCGCCCCGCTGGCTGGCTGTTGCTGTTATGGCCCACGCTGACGGCGCTGTGGGTGGCCTCAAGCGGCTGGCCCGGCTGGCACTTGCTGACGGTTTTTACGCTGGGAACGATTTTGATGCGAAGCGCTGGTTGCTGCGTCAACGATGTAGCTGATCGCAACTTTGACCGGCACGTCCAGCGCACCGCTCACCGGCCGGTGACCACCGGGGCCATCAGTGTGACCCAGGCCTTGAGTGTGGGCGCAGTGTTGGCCCTGATGGCGCTGGCACTGGTGCTAACCACCAATGCGCTCACCATCGGCCTGTCGGTGGCGGCGTTGGCGGTCACTCTGGTGTACCCTTATGCCAAACGTTTTATGTCCATGCCCCAGGCCGTGCTGGGGGTAGCCTTTGGGATGGGCATACCGATGGCCTTTGCTGCTGCAACAAAAACTGTGCCCATGACCGCCTGGATGTTGATGTTGGCCAATCTGTTTTGGGTTTTGGCCTACGACACCGAATATGCCATGGTAGATCGTGACGACGACCGACTGCTGGGCATCCAGACATCGGCCCTGACGCTGGGACAGCAGGACATCCCGGTGGTCATGCTGTGCTATGCGCTGTACTTGAGTATTTCGGCGCTAACGCTTGTGCAGTCTGCCATGAGTGCTTTTTTTTGGATCGCCATCGGCATGGCAATGGCGCAAGTGGTGTGGCATTACCGGATGATCCGCCACCGATCCCGCGAGGGCTGTATGCGGGCTTTTGTCCATAACCACTGGTTGGGGCTGACCGTATTTATCGGCGTGGTGATGGGATAACAGTCATCCATCCAGAACGAATATCTCACCTGCACAAAGCGAACGCAACAAGGTCAGCCCACTCAATAAGTCTTGAAGCCTTCGAATCCACAAACACTGACACCTCGGCGTAGTTCTTGGTTTTACCCCAACTGTGCCCAGAGTACTTAAATTCCCTCGAAAGGGTCTGCATTCGGTTTTCTGTAGATGACTTGTCCAACAAAATCAGGCCCCGTTGAGCATCGTTATATTTGCTGCAAATGCGCTTAAAGAACAAGTCAAACCGGCTGGTTAGTTGCTCAAATGCTAACTCGACCGTAACCGTTTAGACCCTCCATACCAAATGTTGGGTGCAATTAAAAGTTATGTCGTGCAACAAATAACAGAAATCCCCCCTAGCCCCCCTTTCACAAAGGGGGGGATAAGAACGCTAGCCCATTCTGGAAAATCGGCGCATTTGTTCCCCCCTTTCACAAAGGGGGGTTATAAGAACGCTAGCCCATTCTGGAAAATCGGCGCATTTGTTCTCCCCTTTCTCAAAGGGGGGTTATAAGTTAGGCCATACAAGTTCTTTATCATTGACCTAAAATTGTGAGATCAAATTCAACTATTCGTGTTTAGCTATAAAAATCAACAGCTTACGATACTTTGAAAGTGACATCTTGAACATTTTTTTGGTAAATTAAATTATTGCATTCAATGCTAAATAACTTTATTTTTCTGACTTAGAAAGCCAGTAAAGTATTGGATCACATAGTTGATATTTACTCGTTGAAAATCATCAAATGGATGGTAATAACTCCCACTGTTGAGCCTTTCGTCATCGGATTGAACAAGTTTATACAACTTGAATTCAATTGCTGATCTTATGTTAAAAACATTCATTAAATATCCGAATTCTTCTTCTCCATTTTTAATACAAATCAAAAACGGGAAAGAAAACGAACCCTTCCAATCGTCGTAACATTTGCCACACTCGCCAAACAGCCACCGTAAAGACGCATACATTTTTGCACGATTTGAAAAAATAAGCTCTTGATCCCTCGACATCATCATCAGAATCTTGTAATCATTAAATATTGCAATGCTATTATATTGCAACAGATTAAACTGTTTGTCGCTCAGCCGTACAAGTTTGTAAACCATCTCCTTCTCTTTAATATCAATGGAGATATTCTTCGATATTCTTGAAGGCAAATCATCCACTTGAACGCAATATTTATTGATGGCAGCATCAATCAGTTGGATATCATCATTTTTATTTATTATGGTCATTTGACATTTCTATTTACGTAATTAGTGTGCGTTCGGCGAACACATTTCGGAGTCTTTTATAATTCAACATTTTACGCAAAATGAAAAATTATTTTTGCAATTGGATGCCATCGATTTAAAATCTAAAGCATTGATTTTCTTGAAGAATCTTTTCACCATTGGGAGGGCGTTGGTGCATAAAGCGCGAAAAAGGCGAAAACTGTTCAGAAGTTGTTCCATTTGGGAGGTGTACACCATTGAAACGCCAGCAACATCATCTGTTAAGTATCGTTTGTTGAAAAAGCCAAATGGCAAGTGACCCATTGGTCCGAGTACGACCGTGAATTGGTGCAGAGGGGCGATCTGACTGTGTGGTTTGACGATGAATTCGTACAAAAGCACTCGCGGCCTGACCCCACAGGTAAGCGTCGAGCACCTATTTAAGGTAAACGGAGAAGGTGAGTGGATGGTACGCCAGCACGGCGCACCAAACATCGTCGCCACCCGCGATGCAGCCCTGGCGCAGGGCGTTAGGCCACTGGGCAACACGGTGTCGCATGTCAAATACCTCAATGAAATCAAAGGCGACAACGCACGTTTGGGCGATCTGCAAGCGGCTTGCTTGCGTGTAACATCAGGGATGGGCCGTCCCCCTCTTGACAGTGGTCTGATACGAGCCGCTGCATCAGTGGCCTAGGTGGTCTGGCTAACCATAACCTGCTGACCTATCAATCTTTGCATGAACCGCTAAATGATTGGGCCATTAAAGAGTTGGTAGGGCATTATGTCAATTACCGCAAGCAAATTGGCCCCAACATGAATGATATGATGCCCGAATCGGACTTTAATATGAAGTGAACCAACCCGATATAAGCACGATTATTCAGAATTTGTTTGAGATTTATCAACTGGAGAAAATCGACGTGAGCTATACTATGCAAGATCACAAAAGAGAATTTGTACTCGATCACATGGATCAACTGACAGCGAATGATATACTCGGTTGCTTATCAGCAGAAGATATGCTAAAAAGCCTGACAATATCTGATTTGCTTAATCGCTATTCATCGGATGATATTCTAAAAAGCATGACGGTAGCTGATTTACTCAAATGCTATTCAACTGATGAAGTTCTGAAGAGCCTGATGATAGCTGACGAGCTTAAATGCTATTCAGCCGATGATGTTCTGAAAAGCCTGATGTTAGTTAATTTATTCAAACGCTGTTCAACAGATAATATTATTAAAAGCCTGACAGACTCTGATGAGCTTAATCGCTATTCGTCGGATGATATTCTGAAAAGACAGACAATAGCAAATGTGATCAAACGCAATTCAGCGCATGACTTATTTGACAAGCTTTCGCCCGATGTCATCAAATTGATGATGCAGAAAATTGGTGAGCATTGTGTTTCCACTACAGTTAGTGAGACTGAAATTACAAAGATACTTATTGATCGATATTCAAAAACCTGGTGCAGGCTTGCCTACGCTTGAACCGATACTTTAATAATTTCCTTCTCACTAACGCAGAAATTTAAAATAAATGCATCGACCCACATAAAACAGGTGTAACCTATATGACTACAATTGAACAAAGTCCACTTACCTTTCAGGATGTCTGGCTGATGTTTCAGGAGACCAGACTGAGCTTCAAGGAAACCGAGCGACTGATGAAAGAGCGCGATGCCGAATCTGACCTGAGATTCAAAGAAACCGAACGACTGATGAAAGAGCGCGATGCCGAATCTGACTTGAGATTCAAGGAAACCGAGCGACTGATGAAAGAGCG
>CAIJOK010000012.1 GCA_903822205.1 uncultured beta proteobacterium
CAACGCGGCATCCGGTACTTTTGACAATGTGGAGGATCAGGTCTTTGAATCGACTGTGCGTATCCAAAAACCTAGCCGTATATTGAAACTGCTCTTCAAGCACCGTCAATTGCAGATGCAGGTTTTGATGCAGATCGGCAAAGGACCCCAGCATACTGCCACCAAAACTGATGCGAATCACGGGATAAGGTTTGCTCCAGTCCCAGCGGTGCTCTGCTGCCAGACCGGTAAACAGTGCGGCGCTGCCCTCAAATAATTCTTTGAGCGTGTCCAAAAACAAACTCTTGCCAAAGCGCCTGGGGCGGGATAAAAAATAATACTTTCCCTCGGTGGCCATGCGAACGGCAATGGCACTTTTATCGACATAATAATAACCCTCTTCGCGAATTTCACGAAAGGTCTGAATACCTATGGGGAGTTTTTTGCGGGTCATGTCCAATACATTCACCATACTTTTAAAACACTTTCAAAATACCTTCCATTCAGCGCATAGCTCGCCTTGCGCCATGGCCACTTAAGGCGTTTGGCTTGTGAAAGCTGGGTCAGCGACAAATAAAGCCTCAAGCTGCTTGGCATCGACACGCTGCATCAAATGCTGGTACGTACCGATGGTGTGACCCGGGGGCAAGGTTTGGCCGAGGTTGGTGCAGCTTAAAGGGGCAATGTGCAAAAAGGCCTCAACCTTTTGCGCCAGCACAGGCAGAACGGGCTTTAAATAGCAAGTCAGTACCCGAAAGGCCTTGATGCAAACCGTACACACGTCTTGCAGACGCTGTTCCTGGCCCTCTTTTTTGGCCAGTTCCCAGGGTTTGTTGGTATCAAAAAAAACATTCACGCAGTCGGCCAACTGCATGATCTCGCGCATGGCCCGGGCGAATTCACGGGATTCATACAAATGTTCAATACTGGCGCGTTCATCGCGCAATTGCTGCAACAGAGCGGCACCGTCAGCGGACACCACGCCCAATTGACCGCCAAAGCGCTGAGTTAAAAATCCAGCAGACCGCGATGCGATGTTGATAAATTTGCCGATCAGATCGCTATTGACACGTGCCATAAAGTCAGTGGCGTTGAAATCAATATCTTCATTGCGGGCCGATAGTTTGGTGGCCAAATAATAGCGCAGCCATTCGGGGTTCATACCCAGGCGCAGGTATTTAAGGGGGTCTAAACCGGTGGCGCGGCTTTTACTCATCTTCTCGCCATTTTTAACCGTCAAAAAACCATGGACAAAAATATTGGTGGGGGTTTTGCGACCGCTAAAGTGCAGCGTAGCCGGCCAAAATAAAGTATGAAATGTGACGATGTCCTTGCCAATAAAATGGTATTGCTCAAGCAAGGGGTTGGCCATATAGGCTTCAAAATCTTGACCGCGTTTGTCCAGCAGATTTTTAAGCGATGCCAGATAACCGATAGGAGCATCGAGCCACACATAAAAATACTTGGCCGGTGCATCCGGGATTTCTATCCCAAAATAAGGCGCATCGCGCGAAATATCCCAGTCACCCAGCCCTCGGCTGATACCCCCGTCAGGGGTGGGGCGATCCTCAAACCATTCCCTGATCTTGTTGGCCACTTCGATCTGGAGCCGTGGTTTGCCGTTGTCGTCAGTGCCCAGCGCCCATTCGCGCAAAAAGGCCACACAGCGGGGGTCTGACAGTCTGAAAAAATAATGCTCGGATGATCTCAGCTCAGGGGTGGCCCCCGACAGCGCTGAATAGGGGTCGATCAACTCGGTGGGTGCATAGACCGCGCCGCAAGATTCGCAGTTATCGCCATATTGGTCCTTGGCGTGGCATCTGGGGCATTCGCCCAGAATAAATCGGTCCGGCAAAAACATGGACTTGGCGGGGTCAAAAAACTGTTCGATGCTGCGTTTTTCGATCAGCGACCCGCCCGGGTGGTCACGCAGGGCGCGGTATATCTGGCGCACCAGTTCGTGGTTTTCTAAGGAATCGGTGGAATGCCAGTTGTCAAAACTGATATGAAAACCATCCAGATACGGTTTGCGACCGGCTGCGACTTGGGCCACAAACTGCTGGGGCGACAGACCGGCCTTGTCGGCGGCGATCATGATGGGCGCACCGTGGGTGTCGTCTGCACCACAAAAATTCACAGCATGGCCCATCATTCTCTGGTAGCGAACCCAGATGTCGGCCTGGATGTACTCCATGATGTGGCCGATGTGAAAGTGACCATTGGCGTAGGGCAAGGCGGTGGTGACAAAAATGGGACGTGACATAGGGTACGACAATAAAAGAGATGCGCCATTCTAAAGAAGCCAAACCGCTCGCTCAGGAATGGCAATAGCTTACATATCACAACAAAAAACTTACATGATATTTCCGATGATACATGACGTAGCGCTTATTCATCAAGCATACGGTGCTATCAATAATATATTTATAGAGTAAATTATTTATTTTTAACGCTCAGGCGCATCAAACCGATACCCAACGCCATAGACCGACGCAATGCACTCGCAGCCAGGATCAACGGCAACAATTTTGCGGCGAATGTTTTTGATGTGGCTGTCAATCGCCCGGTCACTAACATCGCGCAGATCACTGCTGGCGTTGACGTTGCGCATCACATCCCCGATTTCATTCGATCGCGCCGTGTTCAGGCGAATGTCAAACTCACCGTGGGCAATCCGTGTTGTGGCCACTTGTACCGCCAGCAGCGGTCGCACCCAGCGGCGTGCCGCCCACCAGGCACCCATCAGCGCCAGCAACAGCAACGCAGCGGCAACGCTGGCGATTCCCCAATACTGCGATGTCAAAAATCTGGACTCCACTTCGTCAGGAACGGGCTTGAGTTGGCGCATGCGCACTGTGGCGACCACGTCCCCATGAATTTGCACCGGACGGTCAAACTTGCATGAATCCAGAGAGACACCCCTGATGATGAAACTGGCCCTGCAGCCCGCATGAAGCGTAAGCGCAATGCGGGGTTCTGGGGCGCAATGTAACAGTGTGACGAACAACAATCCCGTATTTCGCTTTGCTTCATACGGACTACCACCAGTTCGTTCTTTCACGTTAAACAAACGGAGTAACTTCATGAAATCCAGCAATATATTGACCCTGCATTCCCTTCTGGCTCTGGTCGCAGCCCTCAGCCTGCAAGTCACCACTTATTGATGCTCCCAAAAATAGTGAACATGTTCAATGGAAACTGAAGTTCAGATTTCCTGATCCGCCAGGAATCTTAAATGGCACTGCTGGCAGTCTTGTAGCTGCGGCTTCCAGCCGCAGACGCTGGCAAAGCGGCAAGATGCCGCTTCTACGAGTGCCATGCCTGATTCCAATAATTCTGCTTCTTGCCTGGATCGGATCAGGAAA
>CAIJOK010000013.1 GCA_903822205.1 uncultured beta proteobacterium
ATTACACGTCCGAGGCCAATATTAAAAAAGCCGTTGATCCGCTGTGTCTGGATGATCTGAAAGATGAATTGCGTACTATTCGCAGCGACCCCAAAAAACTGGATGGTTTTTTGGCCCGATTGCGTACCCTCAAATTTTTGGACCCCGCCTGTGGGTGTGGCAACTTTTTGGTGGTGGTTTATCGTGAACTCCGGTTATTGGAGGAACAAGCCCTGGATTGTTTGTGCAATATCAAAGGTCAAACATTGCGATTCCCGGAATGCAATGTCGATCAGTTTTATGGCATGGATATTGACCCGTCCGCAACACAAATTGCCACCGTCGCACTGTGGCTGACCGACCATCAAATGAATCTGCGCGTCAAAACATCGGACGGCACACCGTATGTGCGACTGCCGCTGACAGCACACCCTAATATTATCCACACCAACGCGCTGCGTACCGACTGGAATAGTTTGCTGCCTGCCGATCAATGCAGTTTTGTGGTTGGCAATCCGCCGTATGTGGGATACAGCTTTCAGTCCAAAGAACAAAAAATTGACATGGCGCTGATATTTGATGGCATCGACGGGGCAGGTGTGCTGGATTATGTGGCGGCCTGGTATGTCAGTGCGGCGACTTACTTTTATAGCATGACACCTGCGCAACTGGCAAAGTTACCGACTGATGCACCACGCACTGCACAGTCTATAGGATGCGCTTTTGTATCGACCAACAGCATTACCCAAGGCGAGCAGGTGGGTATCTTGTGGTCATGGATGTTGAAGCAAGGCGTTCATATCAATTTTGCCCATCGCACCTTTCGCTGGAGCAACGAAGGCCGTGGTGTGGCGGCAGTGCATTGCGTCATTATTGGTTTTGCATTGGGCAATAGACTCAAAAAAATTATCTGGAATTATCCCGATGTCAATGATGTCAACGGTAAGCCTGATCGTAAAAAAGTCAAACGAATTAACCCCTATTTGGTCAATGCGCCTGATGTATTGCTTGCAAAACGCAGGCAACCTTTGTGCTCGGGGTTTGCCGAAATGGTTTATGGTAGCAAACCCACTGATGGCGGGCATTTGCTCCTGTCCAAAGATGAGGCTGATGCAATTCGAAAAAATGACCCCATTGCAGCCCAATATATTCATCAATTTTTGGGGGCGGATGAGTTTATTAACGGCTTGACCAGATATTGTCTGTGGTTGAATGATAGTACAGAACACGATCGCACGGATTCTCCAGAGCTGTGTCGCAGGGTTCAATCCGTCAAAGCCATGCGGCTGGCCAGTCCCAAAGTGCCCACGCAAAAATTGGCCAATGTTCCGCACCTATTTGGAGAGATTCGCCAGACGGATCAGCCGTATCTTCTGATCCCTAGCGTCTCTTCAGAAAACCGCTCTTTTATTCCGATTGGCTATTTGACACCCGATGTGATTACCAGCAATGCCAATTTTATGCTGCCCAATGCCACGCTGTACCACTTTGGCATACTCACATCGACGATGCACAATGCATGGATGCGTTATACCTGTGGTCGACTTAAAAGTGACTATCGCTATTCCAACACCATTGTCTATAACAACTTTCCGTGGCCTGCACCGCCCAAAAAATCAAAATACAAAACGGCTGACATGCCCGTGGATACTGCACAGTCCACTATTGCAACCATAGAAGCCAATGCGCAAGGGATACTCGATGCACGAGCAGCA
>CAIJOK010000014.1 GCA_903822205.1 uncultured beta proteobacterium
CGGCAACGACAAACAGATTGAGCAGACCAGCCCGTCTTGTTTTCTCCGGATCACCGTCAAAAACCGGCGGTGACAACCAGCGCTTGATGGCGGGTATCCAAGTGGATTGCATGTATTTTTTCATTGACTATTCGATCAATTGAGTGATGTTCATGGGGACAGTGAATCGAATCAAATGTCTGAGCTTGTCCCATTTGCCCGCAAATCCTGAACGCACGCTGACATGTTCAGGTGTGCGTCAATCAGTTGTTGTACCTGGTCAAAAGCCTCGGCAATGTTGGCGGTCAATGCGACAAACACAGCGCTGTCTTTGGCGATGGCGGCTGTTTCAAGTTTCTGGCACAGATCGCCCAGCGTAAAGGCACCCACAGTGCGGGCAGCCGATTTGAGGGTATGTGCAACCCCTGTTAGGCGTTGCAGCTCAACTGACTGTGCGGCTTCGTTCATTTCTTTGACCTGGGCTTGGGCATTCTGCAAGAATTTTTGCAATAGACGTGAACGCAAAGCGGGGTTGTCGCCCACCAGTTCACTGAGGGCGTTGGTATCCCAGATGAACAGATCGGGTAAGGACACGTGATGCTCTTCGGTGTGCTCTGCCACAGGTTCTGAAACTGGTGCAAAAGCATCATCAGGTAAAGTTGCCCGTGGCAACCATTTGGCCAGCATAGGCCCCAGTTCAGCCATGCGCAGCGGTTTGCTCAAATAGTCGTCCATGCCGTTGTCCAGACAGCGCTGTGCCTCACCTTGCATGGCATTGGCCGTGACTGCAATGATGGGTTTGTGGGGCCCCGATCCTTCTTCAAAGCGAATCAAGGCAGTCAAATCAAAGCCGTTCATCAACGGCATGTGGCAGTCGGTCAGCAGCAGGGCAAAGCGACCGGTTCGCCATTTTTCGAGCGCTGTCACACCATCGTCGGCCACCTCGACCGCATAGCCCAACAAGCGCAGTTGTTCTGACATCACATCGCGGTTGGTTTCATTGTCTTCGGCCAGCAAAATCAGTTGCCCGCTGGCAGCGGCTTCATCAATACTGGGTGCGCGTCTTTTGGAAAGCGTTTGGCGATCAAGGGCGACACCTTGTTGCTGGCCCGCAGGGGCTAAAAGCAAGGGCAACTCCATCGTAAATTCAGAGCCTTCAAACATCTTGCTTTGCACCAATATTTGGCCCCCCATCAGCCGGGCCAGTTCCATGCTGATCGCCAGCCCTAAACCGGTGCCACCATATTTGCGCGATGTGCTGGCATCGGCCTGCGTAAAGGGTTGAAACAAGCGTTGAACCACTTCGTCGCGCATGCCTTCGCCGTTGTCGATCACACGCAGGTGGACACCAGGTTTACCGCTGGCAAGTGTGCAGGGTTCAACACGCAAAGCCACCCGTGCAGGGCGGTCTGTACGGTTGCGGGTGAACTTGATGGCGTTGCCAATCAGGTTCATCAACACTTGACGCAAACGTATGGGATCCGAATAAATCCATTGCGGCAATTCGGGCGCAACCCACACGGACAACGCAATGGACTTGGCTTTGGCGCTGCCTGTTAACAGTTGCACCACACTGTGTGCCACGTCGTGCAAAGGCGTGGCAATATGTTCAACGCTCAGTTTGCCGGCTTCAATTTTGGAGTAGTCCAAAATGTCATTCAAGATGCCGAGCAAAGCCTGAGAGGATTGGAAAATGGTGGCCAGCATTCGGTGCTGATCGTCATCAAGCTTTGTTTGATGAAGCAGATCCACCGTGCCGATCACACCGTTCATGGGGGTTCGAATTTCATGGCTCATGTTGGCCAGAAACTGGGACTTGGTACGGCTAGCAACAATGGCTGCATTTTCTGCACGCTGGGCACGCATCAGGGCTTTGTGAGTCCTCTGATTGATGTAGTAGGTCAGACCGCTGGTAAACGCGAACAAGGCGGTGTAAGTCACCCAATCCGACACACTTGAACCGTAGTGAGGTGCAGGCAGCCAATAGGCGTTTTCGGCCACGATCAGCCCCAGAATGGCCAGCGAGGCACCTACTGTGCCCAACACAATGCCGCGCAGACCAAACAGCACACCCATCATCAGCACCCAGAAGGTAAAAATGGCTGCCGTGGGTCTGCAAATGCTTCCCAGACTGGCGGTTGCTGCAATAAGATAAACCAACCCAAAAATAACCAGCCCCAGACGCGCCCACTCAACCCTGCCACGACGTATCCAGCGCAGAAATTGCATCATCACAATGCACGCAAACAGGTCCATGATCAGCGTGACAAAAGGCATGGTGCCATCCAGCACACCACTCACCACGATGGCACAGATAAAGGCAATACTGGTCAACCCGATCATGTTGACCAGGCTGGCCTGGCGCGTTTTTTCTTGGTCACCCTCAAAGACAGGGGATGCCAGCCAAGGTGGCAACTGAGCTATGCGAACAAAATTTAATTTCATACCTGCATCCTTGTGTTTCATGTCATGACTTTTTTTATATGGATCAATCGCTTACAGTTAGTTTACTTGGGCTTGTGACTTCCAAATCCCCCCTACCCCCCTTTTACAAAGGGGGGGAAATGCCCCGCTTTTATTGAGTGATCTGACCGTTTTTATCCCCCCCTTTACAAAGGGGGGAAATGCCCCGCTTTTTTTGAGTGACTCCACTTTAGACTCTCGAAGATTTATTGAACAAAATCAATGACTTGACGGAATCAGAACTTCAGACAACCTGATCTCTACACAGCCGGTTTGACTTTTGTAAAGTAAAAATATCAATATAAATCAAGCATAAACGGTCAAAATTTACGAAATTCTGAACACTGCAACGTACAGCGACTCGGATTTTGCAAAGATACCAA
>CAIJOK010000015.1 GCA_903822205.1 uncultured beta proteobacterium
TATTCAAATGATCCAAAATTTCACTAAACATCTTCTGTCCAATCTTTAGTCGGCTTGCGTCAGGATATGGAGCAATGTCTTGTAAAGTGAATTGCTTATAAATCAACTACTTGAGTGAATAATTGAACTGAACCAGTGCCGCGAGGACACATTCAGCATGAAATTAAAACGGGTCAGCCCATGCCACTGGCTCTTGAGCAATTTATCAGGCACGATGGCGTGATGATCGATGTGGAGGTTCAAACCACGCCCATCGTGTACCTGGGTCAGACCGCGATTCAGGTGGCCATGCGCGATGTCACCCAACAAAGACTAGCCGAAAAAAATCTGCGTCTGGCCGCCGGCGTGTTCACCCATGCCCGAGAAGGCATCGTGATCACCGATGCTGATGCCACCATCATCGATGTCAACGACGCTTTTTGCCGCATCACGGGCTATCAGCGTTACGATGTCACAGGCCAAAACCCCCGCATCTTGGCATCAGGCCAGCAAACACACGAGTTTTACCTTGCCATGTGGCATGACTTGACTCACCAGGGCCACTGGACCGGTGAGGTCTGGAACCGGCGCAAGGGTGGCGAGGTCTTTGCAGAGTTTTTGACCATCAGCGCTGTTCGGGACGAGCACAATCGCATTCAGCAATACGTGGGCTTGTTTTCTGACATCACGCCCATCAAAGCACACCAAAACCAACTTGAACATATCGCGCATTTTGATGCCCTGACCACGCTGCCCAACCGCTTGTTGCTCGCTGATCGGTTGCAACACGCACTGATGCAAACCCAGCGCCGTGGTCGCACTCTGGCTGTTGCCTATATTGACCTGGATGGTTTCAAGGCTGTCAACGACCACTATGGGCACGAAGCTGGAGACTATTTGTTGATCACGGCCGCCACCCGCATGAAACAAGCCCTGCGGGAGGGCGACACCCTGGCTCGACTGGGCGGGGACGAGTTTGTAGCCGTGTTGATCGACCTGGAAGACCCACCCGCCAGTGTGCCCGTGCTGGAACGGGTATTGGCTGCCGCCGCCCAGCCCGCGATGATGGGCGAACATGCCCTACAGGTGTCGGCCAGTCTGGGGGTCACGTTTTACCCACAGGTGCTTGACGTGTCCGCAGATCATCTGATGCGCCAGGCTGATCTGGCCATGTACCAGGCTAAGGCTGCTGGCAAAAACCGTTACCACGTCTTTGATGCAGGGAAAGACGGTCTCGGTTAGGCAATATCTTGGCGAGATTCACGCCCAGTGTCCTTGGCCCTGTTTACCAACTGCAACGGTCGACTCGATGATTCTGTGCTTGATGATTCTGTGCTTGGGTGATCAGCCTATCCGTCGCCATTGGGTTTGATAGCGTCGGGCCAGCTCAACATAGTGGCGGGCGCTGGTGTACAGCCCTTCGATCTGATCGGAAGTCAGCAGCCGCATCGCACGCGCCGGGCTGCCGAAGATCAGCGACCCATCCGCAAAGCGCTTGCCCTCTGTGACCAACGCGCCGGCCCCCACCAAACAGTGTTCACCGATGTGAGCGCCGTTAAGCACCACCGCACCGATGCCGATCAGGCTGTGGTCACCGATGGTGCAACCATGCAGCACGGCCTGATGCCCCACCGTCACGCCCGCCCCCAGGGTTAGCGGTGCACCGGGGTCAGCGTGCAGCACACACAGGTCCTGAATGTTGGTGCCCTGCCCAATACAGATGGTGTCGGTGTCGCCGCGAATCACGGTGCCAAACCAAACGCTTGCCTCGTCTGCGATCGTCACGTCGCCCATCACCTGGGCACTGTCGGCGATAAAAGCCGAGGCCGCGATGCTGGGACGAAGACCGTTCATCTCGTAAATAGCCATTTTTTCCTCCAGTTAACACCTGGTAACCCCTGGTAACCACTCGGCGACGGGGTATTGGACCGATTGCACCCACGTGGATATCGATGTGTCAAAATTAAACGTCATTTTTGTCTGCCGACACCAGTGATGCAAAACCCGTCCAACCCCCAGCCTATCACTTGTTGTTCTCCGTCACGATGAACCCGCTCCACCCAAACCAACCCAACAGTCTGCATGCTGCACCACGGTGATCACGTTGAACCCTCTTGACCCCCACTTTAAAACTGTTCGTGGATGGCTGTTGCTCCTGACCGTTGTAGGGGTGTTGGGTGGCATTCTGGCTTATTGGGCGCTGGGCTGTTTGTTTGCAGGACTGGCCCTGTCGTCGATGTTCGTGCTGTATGGCTACCAGCGACACCGGCGCGATGCCTGGCACACATTGCAAGCAGAATCGCGCACACGTCACGATGTTGAGCAAGCTCTGGCCGCCAGCCAGGCTGCTGAGACCGCCAATCGCGCCAATGCCGTGGTCTGGTCCAATATGGGTCATCAGCTTCGTACCCCGATGAACGCCATCATGGGTTTTGGTCAGATTCTGGAGAATGACGACACCCTCAACCTTGAGCAGCAAGAATGTGTGCGTGAAATTCTCACGGCCAGCCGCGACCTGCTGGGGCTGATCAACCAAATCCTTGATTTGGCCAAGGTCCAGTCCAGACAGATTGAGCTTTCATCTGAATCTGTAGCATCACTCGCCGACCCGCCCACACCTGCTGCCGAATAAATACTTGGAAACCAACGCCAGCCCACAATTGTTACCCTGATGCGGTGACACCATTTTTTTGCTCATCGATCCGAGATCGAAGCCATTCGCAATATGCCTCTAAAACCTTGACATGTCTGACACTTCCCTTGTAACTCATCACCAGCGCGGATGGCTGGTCCCCAGCATTGTGCTGATGCGCAGGTTCAGAATGCGCACAAAACTTGCCATCATGGCCGTTTTGCTGATCCTGCCCCTATTGGTGATGTCGTGCTTTGAGATGTGGATACTGGTAGGGGCCTACCGTACCACAGGGTCTGAAATACGTGGCGTTGTGGCACTTCAACGACTGATAGACGTAGCCGTCAGTGTGACGCTTCAGCGATCCCTGTCGTCTGACAGTCAAACCTCAGGTCTCGCGTCAGGCCATTCACTAGAGGCTCTGAGCGCGCTGGTTCGACTGCAACAAGACCCATCTCAACCGCCGCAGTTTGAAGCGATTGACACCCTGGGTAGTGACCTGCGGGCACTGACGGCACAAGCCAAGCCGGGCGATCACGCCCTGTTTGACAAACTGATGCGTACGCTCAGCCTGACCGCTCTGTCAATCAGTGACAGATCGGGGCTGGCGCTTGACCCCTACGCCAACACCCACACTTTGCAAGATGTATTGACACTACAGACCGTTGCTTGGCTCAACGCCATCGGCAGAATGATTCATACGGGGGCGGCTCAGTCCGGGCCGGCTGGCAACAACCCAAGTGCAGAACTCGAAGAAATGGCCGATGAGACCGACACCCAAAGCGACATTTTTTTTACGCGGACACACCCGCTGATCCAGGCAGGTCAGACCGATCTGTCTGCATTGTGGCAATCTGCACAAACCCGCACAACAGCCCTGACGCGCTTGGTTCGCAACAGCATGAACACAGCGGCAGAGCAGCCTGCAAACGCCGATGCCATCAGGCAGGAAGGCAAGCAGGCCGTTAGCAGCGTGCAGGCACTGGAGTTCCAATTGCAGCAGGTGCTGAGCGCTCTACTGGAGCAGCGTCAAAGCGCTTTGGTCTGGCAGATCGTGGTGTCGGGCTTGTTTGCTTTCGGTGGTGTGCTGCTGGCTTTGTATCTGATGCTGGGCTTGATCAGTGCCACCAGCGGCAGCATGGCCATTTTGTTAGCAGCCCTGCAAGAGGCCACACGCGGTAATCTTGCGGTCAAGGTGGTCATGCCAGGTCAGGATGAATTTGCCATGATCTGCCGTGAATTTGAATCCATGTTAGAGGTTCTCTCTTCGTTGGTGGCCGATGTTCGCAGCGCTGCCGCGATGGTGTCTGATGTGGGGAGCCATTTGATCGAAGATGGCAACACCCTGTCGGAGCGCACCCAGTCCCAAACCAGCAGTTTGATCGATGTCACCTCCAACGTCGGGCGCGTCAGCGAGACCGTTGCTCTCAACTCGCAGGCGGCCCAAGAGGTGGGCCTGATGACCAACAGTCTGGCCGACGAAGCCAAATCCGCCTCTGCGCAAATGCAGCAAACCGTGAGCAGCTTGGATCAACTGCAATCCACCTCGAATCGCATGACCGAAATCATCGGGGTGATCGATGCCATCGCATTCCAGACCAATTTGTTGGCGCTCAATGCCGCCGTAGAGGCCGCCCGTGCCGGCGAACAAGGCAGGGGCTTTGCCGTGGTGGCCAGTGAAGTACGGGCACTGGCCGGACGCAGCCAGGTGGCCGCCAAAGAGATCAGGGTGCTGATCGCCGATTCTGTGGCACGGGTGAACATCACGGTCGATTCCATCAAAACCATCCACCGATCCATGTCCAGTCTGGTTACCGGCATCAGTGACGTGGCCTTGAACGTGAACGCCATCGCCGATGGCAGCATCCTACAGAGCAACGCATTGTCAGAGGTTGTTTTGGCCGTGGGTGACCTTGACAGGGTAACGGCAGAGAACACGGGCCTGATCGAGCGCAACACCCACCATTCAGCAAGGTTGATGCAACGTTCAGGCCAACTGGGCGATGCCGTCACTTTTATTCAGTTGCGCCAGGGCACCGCCGACGAGGCCCAAGCCCTGGCCACATCCGCCGCTCATTTTGTGCTGTCTGCGGGACTAGACAGTGCCCTGTCCGCTTTCAGTGATCCACAAGGCAAATTTATTGACCGTGACCTGCATGTGTTTGTGCTCGACAGCGATGGCATCTACAGAGTGGATGGCGCAAAGCCTGACCGTGTCGGTGTTCGTCTGACAGATGCGACAGAGTTTGACGGACACCAGGTGCTACAAGACATCCTGCAACGTTGCAACAAAGGCGGCGGATGGGTTGAGCACAATGTGTTTGACACCATCAAACACAGCATCACCGGTCGATCGCTGTACATCCTGCCATTGGACGGGGGACTGATCGTTGGCTGCGCTGCCAGTCGCAGCGAACTGGATGAAGCATCGATTCACATACCATGAAAAACACCCAGAGCAGCTTGCCTTCCAAGCCGTCCACTTTGTCCCTGAGAGTCCTGGTTGCAGACGACAACCCCGTCAATCAGCGTGTGCTAACAGGTATCCTCAAAATTTTGGGTCACACCGGCATGGTCACCAGCGACGGGCAACAAGCCCTGAATTGCCTGTCCCAAAACACCTTTGATGTCGTGCTGATGGACGTGCTCATGCGCGGTATGGGAGGGCTTGACACCCTGGCCGCCATTCGCCATCAGGAGCAAACCACGGGTGAGCATTTGCCTGTCATCATGGTCACAGCCCATACCGGCAAAATTGACCAGTTCAAATACAAACAAGCCGGTGCTGATGGTTTTGTGTCCAAGCCCATTGAAATCGCTGCCTTGCGTGCAGAGTTCAAACGTTTGTTTGGGTAGTTATTATTTATTAACTTGTTCGTCTGGATTGGTAACCGTTTACACCCCGTCACCGTCATTCCCGCGAAGGCGGGAATCCAGACCTCCTGTGCATCCTTGAATACCAAAATACACTGGATTCCCGCCTTCGCGGGAATGACGATCTTGTTTTTTCTTTGCATAAATAACAACATTTGGCCAGGGGATCTAAACGGTTACCTGGATTGTCATTTGGCAATCCACGGGCCTTTTTTTCATCTTGTTTTCAGGAGTATTCATCATGGGATTACCACAACGCCATCACGAAACGAGTTTTACGTATGCTGACTACCTGACGTGGCCAGAGGGTGAACGTTGGGAAATCATCGACGGGCAGGCATATGCCATGAGCC
The DNA here is from genome assembly GCA_903822205.1 of uncultured beta proteobacterium. GTDB lineage: Bacteria > Pseudomonadota > Gammaproteobacteria > Burkholderiales > Burkholderiaceae_C > Rhodoferax. The sequence continues at coordinate 5,839 of CAIJOK010000015.1, forward strand.
CGGCACCCACCAATGTTCACCAATTGATCGTGGGAGAACTGTTTGCCAGGATTCATCACCATTTTCATGGCAAGTCCTGTCGTCCCTTTGTCGCGCCCTTTGATGTCAGGCTGCCAGATACAGGGGTAAATGCGGGGGTGAATGATCATGATATTGACACCGTGGTACAACCCGATATCAGCTTGGTTTGTGACCCCAACAAGCTGAAAGACAACCATGGCTGTCTGGGTGCGCCAGACTGGGTGATTGAGGTGTTGTCGCCCAGTACAGCCATCCACGATCAGCGTACCAAGCGCGCTTTGTTTGAACGCCACGGCGTTCCTGAATACTGGCTGGTCCATCCTGTGGATCGCTCTGTGACCATTTACCGCCTAGTGAATCACGTTTATGGCCAGCCGCAGATCCATGGGGTCGATGATGTGTGTTCATCCTTGGCGTTCCCCGAGTTGGTCATTGCCGTTGCCGATATTTTTTGCGACCTGCCGCCGATGGAGGTTGATGCGTAGGGGCAACCGTTTAGACCCCCCATGCCAAATGCAGTCACTCCAGTGGAGGCAAACACCATTTGTCATTCCCGCGAAGGCGGGAATCCAGGGGTTTTGGATGTTAAAGGAAGCACATGAAGTCTGGATTCCCGCCTTCGCGGGAATGACGGTCTTCTTTCATCATCCGGGGTGGCGATAACACCATGCCAGTTAACGTGAAAGAACGTAGCCGTTTAGACCTTGGGGCCATACATCGTCATTCCCGCGAAGGCGGGAATCCAGTGTATTTTGGTCTTCATGGATACAAAAAGGCAGCCTGGAGTCCCGCCTTCGCGGGAATGACA
>CAIJOK010000016.1 GCA_903822205.1 uncultured beta proteobacterium
GTGTAAGCGTTTAGTTCCCCCTTTTTCAAATCCCCCCTAACCCCCCTTTGTTAAAGGGGGGAACAAATGCGCCGCATTTATAGGGTGGGCTAACCGTTCTTCCCCCCCTTTGTAAAGGGGGGAACAAATGCGCCGCATTTATAGGGTGAGCTAACCGTTCTTCCCCCCCTTTGTAAAGGGGGGTTAGGGGGGATTTATGTTATTTGTTGCAAAACATCTTTTTTAATTGCACCAGACATTTGGTATGGAGGGTCCAAACGGTTACCCCTTGTTGCTGGCGCAGGAGTGGCGCGTTTGATGGAGCATGCCGATCAATCCAGACTTCTGCTCTCTGTGACCCCTGCTGTAGGCGGTCTGATCGATCGATGCAAGTCTGTGATGCACAATGTACGCAAGGGCTTGAACTTTATGATGGCAATAGCACCACAGTTAGCGCTAATGCTGGGCCACTACATTGTAGAGAAAATCGTCGCGACCAGGCAAAAAAATAACGTTCAGCCAACGCTGACGCTGTCAGCACTTTCGCTGCCTCACCTCAGTATTACGGGTAACAGAGGTATTGATTCACTTTAAACAAAAAAAAGTCCCCGAAGGGACTCTGTTAAGGGATGTGGAAAATTAACCTTGGCAGCTTGAAGGGCGATATTTAGCAGTAATAGTACCCAAGCATATCCAGTCCACTGATCCTGTAGCACCCAGTGTTCCCTGTAACACGATCGTACTGCCACTGATCTTGGTCTCTTTGGCGGATGCTATCGCAGTAATACTTCCGATAGATGAAGACCCAAAAGAATACCCAACCGCCGCAACCATGTTGGTTGATTGGCTTGCAAGGACTAGGCTCGCAGTTGGCGGCATTGAGCCAGCGACTTGAGCAGCCTCAGATACAGCCAGTTTGCCACCTGACGCTGCCAGCATCACTTCGGTCACCTTGGCACGTACCGTGTAATCCTGATACGCCGGCAAAGCCACCGCAGCAAGGATACCAATAATAGCCACCACAATCATCAACTCGATCAGGGTAAAACCCTTTTGCATCGTGCGTTTCATAAAAATCTCCAAAAAGTTAAAAGTAAAACAAAGAACGTAACCGGCTCACAATCAGCAGGTTTTGTGCCAGGTGCTTCAATGTCGCGATGGGCCTGGTTTTGTGGTGTTGTGGGTTAACGGATGACCACTTTGACCCTGATCACCCTGCCACGCCTGCATTTTGTGTCATAGTGACCGTTCAAGCTGACAATTTTGTCAATGTCGATGGGCAATGGACTGATGGATGGCTTGCCAATTTTTGGTGGTGTCTCACGTTGACATACAAGGTCGTGCTGGGTACGAAATCCATGCCAAAGTTGTCCAAACGCAGTCTGTAAGTCCCGCAGACGTGGCGGGTTTGCGACTGTTCCATACCCATCATCACTTTTGACGCATCATGTTCAGCGTTGTATGTCAACGTGAGACACCACCAGGGCTTGCAGCTTGATGTCGGTCAGGGACAATGTCAACAATTTTGAGAAACGTCCTGGCACTTCGTAGAGGCGAATTGATTCGCCAGACCGTGAGGATGGGCGAATGAATTTGCCCCCTATCGACCGTCAGATCGTGCCAAGTTAGTTTTTATGCGGATCAGGATGTCTGAACTTTTTGAAATTTATATGGACGCGTTTTTTTGGAATTTTGAAACCCTACAGCACGCCGGCTCGGCGATGCCTTGCGCCGCCGCCGCTGTCTTGGGGGGGCTGGGGCTGTTGGTTGGCAGCTTTTTGAATGTGGTGATCTGCCGTGTGCCAGCCATGCTGCAGGCCCAGTGGCAGGCCGAATGTGCCGATCTACAGGGTCTTGAATGCCCTGACAAGCCGGCCTTTAACCTGCTGACACCGCGCTCACACTGTCCCTTGTGCAAACACCCTATCGCGTGGTATGAAAACATACCGATCTTCAGTTATCTGTTTTTGCGAGGTCGGTGTGGGCATTGTGCTGCCCCCATCAGCTTGCGTTACCCTGCCGTAGAGCTTGCTTGCGGTGTGTTGTTTGCTTACTGCGGCTGGCGTTTTGGCATGACCTGGGCCACGCTGGTCTGGTGTGGTTTTGCGGCCGCTTTGCTGGCGCTGGCCCTGATCGATTGGGACACCACGCTGCTGCCTGATGACATCACATTGCCCCTGCTGTGGGCGGGGTTGGTGGCCTCTGCTCTTCACCTGACCAGCGTGACTTTGCCTGATTCTGTGTGGGGAGCCGTGGGGGGCTATGTGTCGCTGTGGGCAGTTTATTGGGCTTTCAAACTGGCTACCGGCAAAGAGGGCATGGGCTACGGCGACTTCAAATTGCTGGCTGCACTGGGAGCCTGGTTTGGCTGGCAGGCGCTCATCCCCATCCTGTTGATGTCTTCGGTTATTGGTGCCGTGGTGGGTATCGTCATGAAGTTTTCAATCGGTCTGCGCGAAGGCGGCGTGATTCCATTTGGGCCTTTTCTGGCAGGGGCGGGGCTGACAGTCATGCTGGCCGGGCCTGCGGCCATTCTGAGGTTGGTGGGCTTGTAGCTTGATAGCGGTGTTCAGACCGTATCCCTGATGCTGTGATGCGCCCAAACCCATCGCCTCCTTTGCGGGTTGGACTGACCGGCGGTGTTGGCAGTGGCAAAAGCACGGTGGCCACCCTGTTGGCCCGTTGCGGTGCGGATGTCATCGACACCGATGCTATTTCGCGCCGTTTGACTGCGCCAGGTGGCTTGGCAATCGATGCCATTGCCCAGGTTTTTGGTCACGGTTACCTGACTGCGGACGGCGCACTCAACCGGCCCCTGATGCGCACGCGGGTCTTTGCCAACCCCGATGCCAGGCATCAACTTGAGTCCATCTTGCACCCGCTGATCCAACGACAGGCCTTGCAACAAGCCCGCCTGGCGCAGCAGGCCGGAAGTCGTTGTGTGGTGTTTGAGGTTCCTCTCTTGATTGAATCAGCCACTTGGCATCATGAGGTCGATCAGGTGTTGCTGGTGGACTGCCCCGTTGAGACCCAAATCAAGCGGGTGATGGAACGCAGCCAACGCGATCGTCCGGCCATTTTGGCGATGATCGCTGCTCAGGCCAGCCGCGAGCAGCGGCAGCAAGCAGCAGACATCATCCTCTATAACGACGGTCTAAGCTTGGATGAACTTGCCCAGCAAGTGCAGTCGATTGCCGTTGGCTTCGGGCTATCATCGCCCTGAATTCCAGACTTCATCGGATTGATCCGGGCTGGATGCCCCCTTTGTGACAGACCGCCCTGCCCGGCCCAAACCCCCGCCCGCAGTGGTTCTGACAGCACGTTAGTCTCTTCCAACCTATACCGTGATCCTTTACGAATACCCCCTGCATGAGCGTGTTCGCACTTATCTGCGATTGGAGCATCTCTTTTTGCGCTTGGACAAGCTGGTCGCGCGGGTGGATGCCCTGGATCATCACTATGCCTTGGCCACGATATTCGAGATCATGGAGATCACCGCACGTCCAGACCTGAAGTCCGACCTGCTCAAAGACCTGGACAAGCAGAGACACGCGCTTGATGCCTTTCGTGGCAACCCTTCCGTGTCTGAGGCCGCTTTGAACAGGGTACTGACTCAACTCACAATGTGTTTTGAAACGTTAAACGCCCAGATCGGCAAGGCAGGCCTGTCCTTAACTGAAAACGACTGGTTGATGGCCATTCGCAACCGCATCAATATTCCTGGTGGTACCTGTGAATTTGATTTGCCTTCGTATTACGCATGGCAACACAAAACCGGTGTCACCCGACAGACATCGCTTCAGCAATGGGTAGACGCGCTGTCTCCTATCGCTTCCTCCGTCCAACTCTTGCTTAAGCTCTTGCGAGACTCAGGCACCCCCAAGAAAGTTGTCGCCACAGCGGGGCAGTTTCAACAAAACCTACAGCAGGGACGCGCTTTTTTGCTGCTGCGTCTGGCTCTTGAGGTTTCCCAGGAACTGATCCCTGAGATCATCGGCCACCGACTGCTGGTGTCCATACGCCTGATGCGCATGGACATAGACAATCATCTGTGCCCGGTTCCTGAAGATGTCAGCTTTGAAATTTCGCTGTGTGCTTGACCTGTGGGGTTCAATTTGCCAGAGGTCGATGTGACGGATGATTGATTGATCGTTATTGTTATTGTTATTGTTATTGTTATTGTTATTGTGATCGTGATCGTGAACATGATTGTCGTTGCACACTTTCAAAGCCCCCTGGGCATGATCCAGCTTTTAGCCAGTGACCATGGCCTTGCCGGTGTCCGGTTTTTGGACACACCGCCCTGCCCACAGGCCACTTTGGCATCACCTCATCCCGATCATCCCGATCATCCCGATCACCCCGTCCTGCAAGCCGCCACTTGCCAGTTGACAGAGTACTTTGCCCGTCAGCGCATGCGTTTTGATTTGCCTTTGGACATGCGATGCGGCACCGCCTTTCAACAATCGGTTTGGTATGCGATTTTGGGGGTGGCGTATGGGCAAACGTGGAGCTATGGTGGCTTAAGCGCCAAAATTGGCAGGCCAATGGCCACCCGGGCCGTCGGAGCTGCGCTGGGGCGCAACCCCCTTGGCATTGTGGTGCCCTGCCACCGGGTGGTGGGTGCTACCGGCGCACTGACTGGCTACGCTGGAGGATTGGTGCGCAAAGCTACGCTGTTGCAATTTGAGGGCGCTTTTGCGTCAGTCCCCATGAACAAGGATGATGCCCGATGTTTGGCTACTCTGAAGAGCAAATAGCCGCGTTTGGCATGAGCTTTGGCGTGGGGAGCATGATGCTCTACATGCTTTTCATCATTTGGCAACTGGCCCGTGAGTCCAAGGCAGGCAAGTTTGGCTCACTGGTGATCTTTGTGGGCCTGGCGTTTGGCATGGTGGGCTTTGTCGCCAAATACGCCATTCAGTGGCTGATGCACATCAAGTGATCCATCCACCAGCCCCGTGCCAACAAAGGGGGAGCCAATGCAAACATTACGCACCACACACGCGGTTTTTACCGGCGCGTTTGGCTAGGTACATGGCTTGGTCAGCTCGCCGAATGGCATCCATGCCTGACTCGTTGACGGCCAATTGCGCCACACCGGCACTGAAGGTGATCAGCACTTTTTCGGTCCCTGCCATAAAAAACCGTGTGGACAGCTCGCGTTGCAGGCGCGTCATGGCCTCAATGCCCTTGTCCAAGGGGGTGTCGGGTAGCAAGATCACAAACTCCTCGCCACCATAACGGGCCAAAGTGTCTTGTGGACGCATGACCTCGCGGGCCACACTGGCCAGATGAGTGAGGGCAATATCGCCCGTCGCATGACCCAGGGCATCGTTGAGTTTTTTGAAATTGTCAATGTCCAACAATGCCACGCACAGGGGTGTGTCCTTGCGCCTGACGTTGGAGACTTCACGATTGATAGCCTCGTCCAGCCCTTGACGATTGAGGGCACCGGTCAGGTTGTCGTGTCGGGCCTGCAGACTGACCCTGTCCAACTCTTGGTGCAGACGGACCAGCTCGGCCTCGGTGGCTTCCACCCTTTTTTTCATGCCTTGCAATTCATCTCGGGCCAACTGACTGTCGCTGGCCATAACACGGGTCGCGCCCACCACACTTCTAAGAACAGGCGCAATTTCGGTGATGCTTTTGGCCTGCTCGATCAACCTGGCACTTTCTTCCAGTTGCGTATGAAACCCGCCCGTGGACTCTGATATGGTGGCCAAACGTGCGACAAAGGTGGTCAACATTCGGCGCATTTCTTCCTGCGCCAAAGTGGCTCTTGCCTTGGCCTCGGTCTGCTTGAAAATGACATCCTTCAGACGCTGCTCAACGTCGTCCAGGCGGCGCAAGGTCAGCGGAGGCGCACAGGCCGACAACAAGGCATCTGTCTGGCCTTTAAGCCAAGTATCGTCCAGACTCAAATGGCTGATGTTTTCAATGATCAATTGCAACAGCTTAAGCAGCATGTTTTTAATTTCGGCTTGGTCCTCTGCGGCAAACGAAAGACGATGCCCATAGTGGGCCAGCATCAATTTGATGCCGACAGCATCGGGATTGGACTGGCGCAGCGCCTTGATCAGGGTGTTGGATTGCTCTAAAAAACGCTCATCATCATGGCCCAATGCTGGCAGCGTGTATTCGATCATCCGTGCAATTTGCGCAAAAAACTCAGGTGTCAAAGCCGGCGCACTAACGACAGGCGTGCTATGGGTCTCGGCGGGGGCGGTTTTGGCGATGTCCACTGGCAACAAGCCCGGGACTGGGGCGGCCGGTGCAGGCGGACTAAACCCACCATAGGCCATCAGGGCATTTTTGACACCCTCCCAGTTCATGTGATTGATGGCGGACTCAAGCAGGCCGCACTGTTTTTGCTGTCCGGGGGTCTTGGTGGGCAGGGCCTGCGCAATGTCACGCAGGCGGTCCACCGGAAAAGGATGTTCCATCGGAACACCTGCAATCTCGCTGTAAATACTCTGGTAATTACCCGGTGTAGGCGGTAATTTGCGGGTCGTCAGTTGTTTGAGCGTTTCGCGTGCGATTTCAAAAGGTTTTTTGTCAATCATGGCATAAGGCCCGGATAAGAGTAGCGGTTAACGGATGTATCCAATCCGCCCCTAAGCGACAACACGGACACCCAAACCAGCTAAGGTCTCATTCTATCGTTAGCCCCATGAAACAAACCCGATAAAAATCAGATGCTTACACCGGCCACACCACACCATAGTCATTCAAAATGGCATCCATCGGCTCATCGTGCGGTTCTGGCTCAAAGTCCGGTAAAAATCCCACCCCAAAGCTCAGTCCCACGGCCACCGGACGCGGAGTGATCGTGCTGAGTGTGCGGTCATAAAAGCCGCCACCATAGCCCAGCCGATAGCCCCCGGGGGCATAGCCCACACAGGCCACAAACAGCAAGGTGGGGCAGATCACCTCAGTGTCCTTGGGTTTTGGAATGCCAAAATCGTCGTCTTCCATCGGGCAGCCCGGATACCAAGCATGAAAGCGCAGGGTCTTGTGAACCTTGTCGATCACCGGCAGGCCGATTTTTCGTCGCTGGGCCTGATCAAGCAGTTCGCCGTCTTCCTTCCAACGGTGCAGCACTGGCAGAGGGTCAAACTCTCCTTTGATGGGCCAATAGGCACCGATCACGGTGTCGGTACGCGACAACAACCAGACTCGCATCACCCGTTGCAAAAGTTCCACCCTGGTTTGACGATCAGGCATACACAGGCGTTGTTGCACCAATTGCTTGCGCCAAGATTGTTTGTCGGGTGGTGGTGGGGTAGAGGGGGTCATCGCTCAGGTACGGGTGTGGGTCACAGGGGTCTATCGCAGTGTGGCTATTTTCTACGGCTTGACACCAAAGCTGGGGGGTCTCATCGCTAAAATCCCTGACCACAACGCCGGTGTAGCTCAGTCGGTAGAGCAGCTCATTCGTAATGAGAAGGTCGGGTGTTCGATTCATCTCTCCGGCATCATGTCAATCCACAACTTAGCCCAGACTAACCCTCTGGGCTTTTTTGTTTTTCGACCTGTACGATTGACTAAGCCGCTTTTGCTGCCCAAGCAAGGTCAAAACTGCGGTTTTGCAGCCATTGTCGTGCTGAATTGTTGACTGTGAGCGCATTGAGGGAGGTTAACGCATAGGATCCACGCTCAGACCAGCTCATCCCATGGTGCTTTTGACGCTTTGCGGTCACCAGATTATTGGATCGCTCCACAGGATTACTGGAGTTTGGCAAATTGAGCTTGGCACGCATGGCATAACACGGCATCGATTTTCTGTTGCGTTCAAGGTATCCGATCAGTCGGGTGATTGCCTTTGCGTTCTTGATATCTGTCGCAGGAATCGTCTCTAAATACGCACGGGCACTGTCAGTCAAGCCGAACCAAATCAGCCTGAGCAGTTGCTTGAGATGGCGGTTACGAATTTCCCTGCCATTGCAAGCAAGACTCAAATCTTCCTTGAATTTCTTAACCACATGAAACCAGTCCAGCAGTCATGTCACATGTGAATGCCATGAAAAGAATGACAGTATGGCATCTTGCAAGCTGCGCTGACCATCCGTGCAGACCTTGATATTGAAACAAAACAATTTGTTATTGAGCATGAATATCAAGACCTCTATAACGCTACGCCCCGTTAATGTAAAACCCTTGTCATTGTGTTCAACGCGTGCAACAGTGTTTTGCACCATCGGGCGCTTGTCTTTTATTGCCTCCTTTGCATTATCTGGCAATTCTTTGGTCTCGGTCACGTCTTTTTTTCACGGTGTTCTTTTTGTTCCTTGACTCCGACATCATCGATATAATGATAGACACATTTCTCCGCTAGTTCATAGATTTCCTTGGAAGATTCAGCTGTTTTTACTTGCTCCATATCTGTGGCCGAGAATCCTTGTCGGCTCATGGTTTCATGTACGCTGCATAGCGCGTTTTGTATCGTCTGCTGTTCAAGATAGACCGGATCCGCTATCTGCCCGATGACAGCACAGTTCGCTTCTGGTACGCCCTGTGGGTCAAATTTGTGTTCATGCAGTATGCTTTTAGTTTTTTGTCCATAAAATCAATCACATGCAAGCCCTCTGCTTGTGCGCCATCGCGTAGTGTGTTCAATGGTGTGCCACCGACTTCCTGGTGGCGACTGCGATTAAATACTCGGGTGATTTCACGGTAGCTGCGTTGCGCTGCTCCGACAATCAGTCCGAGTTCCTTGAAACCGCTGGTTTGATACCACTGCCTTCCAATGCGAACTGGAAACATATCCAAGCCGTTAAAGTAGGTTTCTTGATTCTCGCCTTTTACGTCGTAAGTCAAACAAGTAAACCGGTCAATCTCTCCATCGACTTGGTAATGACTGGCATGTTCTTGAATGCTGCCCGCTCCGAATAGATTCAATTTTTCACAGGCTTTTTTTTTGAGGCATCTTCAAGATGTTCAGATAGGGCCGTTCGCAATGCAGGATAGGTTGTACTCAGCATTGCGTTTTCTAAACGACTAATGTTGAATTCAGCCTCGTGGTCAAGGATCATGCTAAATGAGCCGTCTTCCATTCTTTCCGGGTCATTGCCTGAAGTAACGGGGTCTTGCGTATCAAGCATTTCTACATTTCCATTTATTTGAAGACCTAATAGATTAGGCCAAAATTAAATTTTGCGAAAATTATTCGCACAGAATTCGTACAGAATTGCATTTTTTGAATCGTATAGGTCGAAAAAACTACTGCGCCATTCGCTCCTCTTGTGCGACCATTCACAAACAGGGAGCCAATATCTTTGAGTCTCTTGTCGCGGCCTTCCAGGGTTCTACGCCTCAGCCGAGCTTCGGTTGAATTTGGTCCGGCTGCATCAGGGGGGGCTGAGTAGTCACAATTTAAGATGTTCTCAATTCAGAAGTTCAATAAAGTGAGCAAGGGAAAGGCGAAAAGTACACGCAGCAGAGTTCAAAGCCAAGGTTGGCTTGGAGGCATTGCGTGGTGACAAGACCATCCAGCAGATGGGTCAGAAATTTGCGATCCACCCGATCCAGGTCAATGCAACGCACGGTAAATGGCCTCAGCTAAATCGTGCGAGATGCCATCCACCGTGACCAGGTCATCGACACACGCTGCGGCCACGCCGCGCACACCGCCAAAGCGTTGCAACAGTCGTGCCCTGCGCTTGGGGCCGATGCCCGCAATGTCTTCAAGTTTGCCGCCGCTCATACGCACTCTGGCCCGCGCAGCCCTCATGCCGGTGATGGCAAACCGGTGCGCCTCGTCGCGTATCTGGGCCACCAGCATCAGGGCCGCAGAGTCTTTGCCCAGAGCAACCTTGGCGCGTCCGTCGGCAAAAACCAGTTCTTCAAGACCGATGCGACGGCCTTCGCCTTTTTCAACCCCCACGATCAGCGACACGTCAAGCCCCAGTTGCACAAAGACCTCTCGCGCTACCGACACCTGACCCTTGCCGCCATCGATCAGCACCAGGTTGGGCAATCGCCCCATGCCCGGGGTGTCTGTGTTTGCATCGGTCGGTGTCTGTGACAGTTTGCTGTAACGGCGCTGAAGCACCTGGCGCATAGCGGCGTAATCGTCACCCGGGGTGATGTCGGTGACCTTGTAGCGCCGGTACTCGGCATTTTGCATTTTGTGGTGGTGAAACACCACGCACGAGGCCTGAGTGGATTCGCCACCCGTGTGCGAAATGTCAAAGCACTCAACCCGCAGCGCGTCCAGCGATGCCAAGCTGGCCCCATCCGTCAAACCCAGAGCATCAGCCAGGGCACGGGTGCGCGCCTGTTGCGATCCTTCTTCAGCCAGCAAACGCGCCAATTGCACGTCGGCATTGGTTTGGGCCATTTGTAGCCAAACGCGACCATGTTCCCTGGGCTGGTGGGTGGCGCTGATACGCGTACCCGTTTGCTGTGACAGGGTTTGCAACAGGCCGGCATCCATACAAACACCGGTGATCAACGATGGCGGTGCGGGGACATTCAGGTAATGCTGGGCCACAAAGGCATTCAGGATGCGTGCCTCCAATGACGGTACAGGCAAAGGTGCTGGGGCTGCATCAGGCAAGGAGTCTGCGTCTGGACCTGGGTCTTCGGCCAGACTGACAGATTCCAAGACGTGGACCGGGTAGTAAGGCCGGTCACCCAAATGCCGTCCGCCGCGCACCATGGCCAGCACAACGCAGGCCCTGCCGCCCTGCACCTTGACGGCCAAAATATCGACATCGCGGTCTGATGCGTGATCGATCGACTGCCGTTGCAGCACGTTGGACAGCGCAGCAATCTGGTTACGCAGCAGGGCCGCCTGCTCAAACGCCAACTGCTGGGCATGGGCCATCATGCGGGCCTCCAGTTCTGCGATGACCCCATCTGCATCCCCATTCAAAAACCGCTTGGCATCAGCCACGTCGCGGGCATAGGCCGCCTGTGAAATATGGCCCACGCACGGGCCAGAGCATCGTTTGATCTGGTAGAGCAAACAGGGCCGGGTGCGGTTGGCAAAGACAGAATCTTCACAGGTGCGCAGCAAAAAGACTTTTTGCATCAGCAAAATAGCTTCTTTGACGGCCCAGACATTGGGGTAAGGGCCAAAGTAGTGGTGTTTTTTGTCCACCGCGCCTCGGTAATACGCCACCCGAGCGAACTGAGTACCGGTTAACCCGCCTGTATCGGACGACGGCACAGCATGGATGGCCGTGATTTTGAGATAAGGATAGCTTTTGTCATCCCGAAACAAAATGTTGTACTTGGGACTGAGCGTCTTGATCAGGTTGTTTTCAAGCAGCAGGGCCTCAGCCTCTGACCGCACGACGGTGGTCTCCAGTCGGGCGATCTGGCCCACCATGTGGCCGATACGAGTGCCTGCATGGTTCTTTTGAAAGTAGCTGGACACCCGCTTTTTAAGGTTGATGGCCTTGCCCACATAGAGCACCTGGCCTGCGGCATCAAAGTACCGATAGACCCCCGGCAAGGCCGGCAGGCTGAGCACATCGCTTTGCAACTGCGCAAGCTCAGTGGCAGTGTGCGCAATGTCAGAAAGCAAGCCAGCAGGTGGGGAATCAGGATCGGGCATAGGGGCGCGACAAGGGCACAGCCCGTTGTGCCGTCTATCTCTGGGTCAGGGTGTACCGCGATTGACCCAAAAACCCACGCCTGGCCCCAGCAGCTTGCCCTTGGCGGCAAAGTCAAGATAGCCCTTGCTGGCGATGTAGTCGGCCAGTACCGTGCCGCCCTGGGCTTCCAGTCTGGGCGCGTAAAAATACCATTTTGACGATGGGGTGTCCCATGCCCATAGCGTGGTTATGTTCAGGGGCACTGTGCCTGATGGGGTTGATGTGGGGCTCAGCGACTTGTTAAAAGCGCTGGGCGTGATGGGCGTTCCAACCGAGATCAGACTCCAGCCGGGCAACAGAGGAGCTGGTATAACCTGCCTGACCGGCTGAAACTCAAGGGCCGTCAGGGCCAAGTCAGGGTACATCATATTGCCCGTCTGTAGCAACAAGACTAATGTTTTCAAAGTGGAACCAAAGTACCCTTCACCTGCGACGCTGAGATTTTGAGCGTAGGCCGCATCGACAAAGGCCTGACTGCCGTCGGTGGCCAGCGCTGCGGCAGAAAAGGGTGCCACAAAAGCACTGTTGGTCCATTGGCCGATGGGCGTTCCATCCAGGGTATAGCCATCGACAATTGTTTTCTGGCTGCGTACAAAAGCGGCAACTTTACGGGTTAAGTCCAAGGCACGAGGCTCGCCATACCGCAGATAGTCCATGGCCAGCCGCCAAGGTGCCCTGACGGCGTTGTACCCATAGTTATAGGCTTGGTCTTTGGCCGGTTGACCGTCCACCTGACACCAATCAGGCACCAACCCCGTGCTGCTGTGGGCGGCCCGGGCCAAAATGGCATAGCTGGTTTCCAACACTTTGGCCCAGCGTGCATCACCGGTCACCGCCTGAAAGACGCGAAAATACGCTGGAGCAAAGTACGATGGAGCGGTCACAGTGCCACCCCCCCAGGTGTCTCCAGGTTTGAGGACGTAGCTGCCAGGCTCAACTTCAAAGTCCATGATGTGACCGATCAGATCGAAAGCCGCCTGACGGTAATTCACGGTGCTGCTACCCCACTGCAAGTGCGCCAGAACCAGGGCGTATGCAGCGTCCAAGTCGCCGTCGGTTGCGGCCGTATGGTCATCATTTGGGGGGGCACTGACCACCACGCCACGGGCATTGACGCGCCACGCCATCAGCCCATTGGCATTGAGGTACTTTTGAAAGTAGGCCCAAAGCCCGTCAAACAAGGCATGATCCCCAAAATGAAGCGCCAGCAACATGCCGTACCCCACGCCCTCTGAGGTGGTGCAACTGTCCGGTGCATCACCGGTGCGGCACATACCGCCCTGGACGCGCCACAGACCCATATCCCCGCTTGGTACAACATAAGTGGCTTTCCAGGCACGGTACGCATCGCAGGCGACGGCATTCGATCGACTGGACGGCAACAAGCCAAAAGGATAGCTGGTGTGGCTCGGGGTTGCTGCACCGGTGCAAATGACAGGCGTGACCGCTTGCGCCATCGCGGCGACTGGCAAGGCCAACCCTACCCACAGTGCGGCACACACCCCGGTCACACGCAAGCGACTGTTTATCAACATGATCAACTTCTAAAAATAAATAACTTACACAAAATAATTTGAAAATCAGCCACTAATGCACATCGGTATTGCACGAATCGCTATCAAATCAGGATTTATTAAGTAGATAACTTAACGTAATAATACAACCGATGTGGGCAAGCCCGCAGCTACATCCGATCCTCTTATTTTTTGCCGGCCCCCAGATACCGCCTGTCAAACCGGTTGGTCACCTCGGTAAAGCCCCTTTGCAGCTTGATGTTGGCACACAAACCACCGCTGGTGGCGTTGATCAATTCAAACTCGCCGCCCATCCGCAAGATGGTTTTCTCAACGATGGCCAGCCCCAGTCCGGTGCCGTTGGCGGCCGTTCTGGCAGACTCACCGCGAAAAAATGGCGTGGTGAGCTGTTTGAGTTGCTCAGGTGGCACACCCACACCGTGGTCACGCACCCGGATGAGTACCACCTTGTTTTGGCTTTTGGCCGAAATGTCAACAAGGGCCACGCCAGTGTCAGGCGACTTGCCGTAGCGGCCCGCATTTTCAAGCAAGTTGGTGATGATGCGCTGAATCTCGATGGGGTCGGCCATGATGAACAGATCGCCCTCGATGGCCTGTTTGAACTTCATGTCGTTTCGCTTGCGAAAACCCTGTAAGCAAATGTCAACGGTCTCGGCAAAAGAAACGAGCTTCAGGCCCATATTGCCCGGACGTGCATAGTCCAAAAATTTTTCGATGATGCCGTCCAACTGGTCGATGTCACTGACCATGTGTTCACGGGCGTTTAGGTCGGCCACGCTGAGCTCGGTCTCAAGCCGCAGGCGTGCGAGCGGGGTGCGCAGGTCGTGTGAAATTCCGGCAAGCATCACAGCCCTGTCTTGTTCGATCTTGGCCAGCTTTTGCGTCATGCGGTTAAAACCAATGTTGACTTCGCGAATCTCACTGGTGGTGACAGACTCGTTGAGCGCGCTGGCAGCAAAGTCCCCATCTCGCACCCGGCTGGCCGCAAAAGACAACTCTTTGAGCGGGCGGTTGATCAGCCGTGCCATCCATGCTGCGCCCAACAGCGACAGCACGGTCGTTGACAGCAGCCAGACCAACCAGCTTCTGCCGGTCAGTACCTTAAAGCGGGACAGGTCAGTTTGTAACCAATATTGACGCTCTGCAACGGCAAACCCTACCCACAAACCTTTGACATGGTTCACACTTTTGGCCACAGGGGTGTTAGGCCCCAGTCTGTGGGCCAATTCGGCGGCAATGTTCAGACTGAGATCGTCCTGGCCCAAAGGCTCAACAACATCTGACGGACTGCTGGGCGTGATGCGCAACTGCTCTTGTTCGTACAAAGTTTTGAACAGGGACACCAGGGCCGCAGTGTCTGCGTGAAGCACTGCAGCGCGGCTTAAGCCGACCACAGTAGCAATGTGCCGCGCAGTCTGGATGGCGCGTGGCTCTTGCTCCATCTCATGCAAGGTTTGTATCCACGCCATGGCGCTGCCTATCAGCAACAGTGCCAACAAAAAGAATGTTCGCCAAAACAAGTTCAGACCATTGTGCTGGTCGGCCTGGTGGGCGACATCTGGGGCATCTGGAGGATCTGCGGTCTGGGTCGAATCCGTGACCAGCGGTGGGGGGTTAAGCTTTTCCATCGGGTATAAAAACGTAGCCTACACCCCAGACGGTTTGAATGTACCGAGGTGAAGAGGTATCGTCCTCCAGCATTTTTCGCAGACGTGACACCTGCACGTCCAAACTGCGGTCATAAGGCTCAAAACCGCGACCACGCGCAAGCTTAGCCAGTTTTTCTCGCGACAGAGCTTGTTTTGGATGCCGTACCAGCGCTTTGAGCATGGCAAATTCTCCAGTGGTTAAAGTGAGTTCTTCATGGCCCTTGCGCAGGCTGCGCTTGCCCATGTCAAACATAAAGGGGCCAAAGACCACAACATCACCGCCGCCCAAGGGCGCACCCGGGACCTCAATAGGGGGGCGACGGCGCAAGACAGCGTGAATGCGGGCCAAAAGTTCACGCGGGTTAAAGGGTTTGCCCAGGTAATCGTCAGCACCCACTTCAAGACCCACGATGCGATCGACATCCAAACCCTTGGCGGTCAGCATGATGATGGGCGTGTGGTTGTTGGCGGCACGCAGACGTTTGCAAACTGACAGGCCGTCTTCTCCGGGCATCATCAGATCCAGCACGATCAGATCGATGGGTTCACGCAGCAAAACGCGCGTGAGCGCCTTGCCATCTTCAGCCAGTAGGACATCAAAGCCCTCTTGCGTCAGATAACGTCCGAGCAGATCACGAATACGCAAGTCATCGTCTGTCACCAGAATTTTGTCTGTACGGTCACTATGGTCCAAGATAGGGGTCATATATGATGGCTGGGATACAGCTACTGCAAGCTGGTAATGTCGGTCTGGTAGCCCAAAAATCAGGTGAGGTGTCAGTTGATGTATCAGTTGAGGTGTCAGTTGATGTGTCAGGTGGCGTGTCCCAAGGCAGAAATGACACCCCACAATAATGACGGCCACCATTGTGCTGGATATTCAGATGTCCAAAGGCTCTTTTTTGGGCATTATCGACATGATGTTACCTATTTTGCACATGGCTACTGATGCGAAAATTACGCTACCAACCCCCTATGACACTGCATGACACATGGCTGACCTGCCTGCGCTAACGCCTCTTAAACGGATGACGACTGGATCGTCACCTGCGCAGGCCGTGGCTGTGTTGGGTCGGTTTGAGCTCAGACGCATGTTAGGACAGGGGGCTCAGTCACAGGTGTGGCTGGGCTTTGACCCCCGTCTGGAGCGCGAGGTTGCCATCAAGCTGATGAAGCCCATGCGGGGGCCAAACACCCAGGTGATCACCCAGTGGCTGCAAGAGGCCCGCAGCGTCAGCCGCCTGACCCACCCCAACATCGTGCCCGTCTTTGAAGCCGATGTACAAGACAAACAACCCTACCTGGTGTTTGAGTATGTGGCCGGACAAACCCTGGCCGACCTGATCGCCCAACAGGGGGGGTTGCCTCCTATGCAGGCCGTCAAAATTATTCAGGATGTGCTGGATGCCCTGGTGGCGGCCCATGCCGCAGGCGTGGTGCACCGTGACCTCAAACCCTCCAATGTATTGGTCGATGCCAGCGGTCGGGCCAGGGTGATGGACTTTGGCATAGCGGTTCGCATCAGCGACATGGCCAACACCAGCGTTTCAGACAGTGCGGGCACGCCAGCCTACATGGCCCCCGAAGCCGCCCGTGGTGAGGCCATCACGCCGCTGATGGACGTGTATTCGGCGGGGCTGTTGCTAGCAGAGGCCTTGTCAGGCAACCCCCTGATCACCGACGCAGACCCCTACCGTGTCATTTACAAGGTGGCGCATGAGCCTTTGCACTTGCCCGCCAATCTACTGGCCAATCTGGACGACAAACTGCGTGCTACCTTGCTGCGTGCCCTAGCGCATGAGCCTGAACTGCGCTTTCCGAGTGCTCAGTTGTTTTTGGATGCCTTGGATCAATGGAGCGGCACTGGCGATGGTGTAGCGTCCGCCGATTCAGCGGCTCAAAGTGGCACTCTCGAGTTTTTGCTGCGTCGCATGCGTCACAAAAGTGACTTTCCTGCCTTGTCCGAGTCGATCGTTCACATTCAGAGCATGGCCACATCAGAAAAGGAGAGCGTCAGCAGCGTCACCAACGAGATTTTGAAAAACGTGGCGCTGACCAACAAGCTCTTGCGACTGGTGAACAGCGCCCACTATGCCCGTGGCAACAAGATTGGCACGGTGTCGCGAGCGGTCACACTGGTCGGCTTTAACGGCATTCGCAACATGGCACTCAGCCTGATGCTGCTTGAAAACATGCAAGATCGTAAAAACGCGCATTTCCTTAAAGAGGAGTTTTTGCGTGCACTGATGTCAGGTGCCATCGCATCCGAGCTGGGGCGGCCCTCTGGTCACGGCGAAGAGGCCTTTATCGGAGGCATGTTTCACAACCTGGGGCGCATGCTGTCGCAGTTTTACTTTCCTGAAGAAGCAGCCACGATTCGCCACCTGGTGTCAGCCAAACAACACCCTGTCACAGAGGAAACTGCCTCAACCCGGGTGCTGGGGATCAGCTACAGAGAGCTGGGCGTGGGTGTGTCCAAGGTTTGGGGCCTGCCTGAGAGTATTCAAAAGTGCATCGCAGGCCCTAGCGGTGAACCCCCTCTACAGATGCCCGCCGACCTGGAAGAGCAAATGCGCTGGACGGCATTGACAGCCAATGAAATTTCTGATGCCCTGCTGCATACAGACCCCCATGAGATCGAGCGTTTGATCGATCAAACGGCCAAGCGTTATGGCAAAACACTGGGCATGGACAGCCACGCGCTGCAAACTTCCACTGTGTCTGCCCGCAAAAAACTCATCGACCTGGCCCAAGCCATGGATCTCCATGTACCGGCAGATTCCAAGGTGGCACATTTGTTAAAGAGTCCAGACGACCCCGTGGACGATCGCCCCGAGCCCACCCGTGATGCCATCAAATCCAATGAGCTGCACGCCACACGGGCCATGTCTGCCGCATCGCAAACGCCTGAGCGCCGCAGGTCGGACCGCCTGTCGCAAATTTTGGCCGCTGGTATTCAAGACATCACCAACGCGATGGTCGAGGACTTCAAGCTTAGCGATATCCTGCGAATGATTCTTGAGGCCATGTTCAGGGCGCTGGACTTTCATCGGGTTATCTTTTGTATGCGCGATGCCAAAACCGACATACTGACCGGGCGTTTTGGACTGGGCAAAAACGTCGAAGCCGTGGTCAAGTCCTTTTGTGTGCCGCTACAGATTGTTGGAAAACCCGACTTGTTCACCGCCGTTTGTATCAAGGGTGCCGACACCCTGATCACCGATGCCAGCGACCCCCGAATCGTGGCCAGTTTGCCCTCCTGGTATCGTCAGTCTTTCAATGCGCCGACCTTTTTGGTCTTGCCCCTGTTGATCAAGGGTCGGCCCTTTGGCTTGATCTACGCCGACAAAATTGACAAAGGGGGTCTGACGGTCGATGAAAAAGAACTGGCTCTGCTGCGCACCCTGCGCAACCAGGCCATCATGGCCTTCAAACAGTCCAGTTGATGGGTGTAGACGGGTGCTGATGGGTGCTGATGGGTGCTGATGCCACGTTGCTTTATCCTTTATGAAAAATCTTCTTGCCATGTGTCGTGTTTTTATTCGTGAGCTGTTGTCTGTCCTTGACCATTCGCCCCGCCGCGTTTTTGCTGCCTGGTGTCTGATCTGCCTTGGCATGTTGGCATTTGGCCTGTACTTGCAGCATCATCTTGACATCACCCCCTGTCCAATGTGCATTGTGCAACGTTACGCCTTGTTGTCTGTGGCTTTGCTCGCCGGTCTGATGAGTCTTGTTCTAAGCCGCGCTATGCATATCGCAGGCGCTACTGTGCTGCTGCTAATGACTGGCTTTGGAGCTGGTGTGGCCATGCGGCAAACATGGCTTCAGTGGTATCCACCGCAAGTGGCAACGTGTGGCCGTGATTTTTATGGAATGATCGAGGCATTCCCGCTCAGTCGCGTTGTTCCGATGATCTTCAGGGGCAGCGGTGACTGTTCGGCTGTGGACTGGACATTTTTAGGCGGGTCTGTTGCGTTTTGGTCGGCCATCAGCTTTTCACTATTTTTTGGGCTGTCCGCGCTGATGATCTGGCGCAGGTGTCGTCAGCCCCACGCCGACCGCCCATGACCAAAGTCCCGATACCCCATAGACCCCAAAGTTTTCACTGTCGTCCCTTTAACCGCTCATTGGTATCTGTGATGCAGGGCCTGCCAACTTGAGTTGTCGGATCGATGAAGATGAAAACTTGCGGACAGATAACCCCTGTGGTACGCCACAACCCTTACGCTCAATGTCAAACACACCGCAACACACACCTTCACGATATTGGGCGGACTTAAGCACGACGGACTTTGCAGACCTACAAGTCAGTGGCTGCGCCGCAAGAACCATTGCCATTCTGCCCGTGGCGGCCATCGAGCAACATGGGCCACACTTGCCGGTGAGTGTCGATACCGTGCTGGTCAACGGCATACTTACAGCAGCGATGGCCTGTTTGCCTGATTGTGTTCCAGCGCTGGTACTGCCAACCCAGTCCATTGGTTTAAGCGTTGAACACGCCCGTTTTCCCGGGACGCTGACCCTCAAAAATGAAACCATCCTGAGCCTGTGGTTCGACATTGGAGAGTGCATCGCAGCAGTTGGCATTCGCAAGCTTGTTTTGTTTAACGCCCACGGTGGCAATGTCAGCGTGATGGATATGGTGGCACGTGACCTTCGCGCCCGCATGAACATGCTGGTCTATTGCGTGAGCTGGTTCAATCTGCCACTCACAGACACAGACGGAACTAACGTGGCTGAACTCTTTGGTGCGTCGGAAATGCGATTTGGCATCCACGCAGGGGACATGGAAACATCAATGATGCTGGCCCTTGACCCCGTCCATGTTCACATGAACAAAGCACAAAACTTTAGTTCAACGGCAGAGGTACGCTCTCACATGTTTGCTATTTTGGGCAATGGCAAAAGCGCCAAGCTAGGCTGGCAAATTGAAGACTACAACCCCCTAGGTGCCGTCGGAAACGCAGCCGCAGCAACAACCGACAAAGGACGCACCCTCATCAGGGCTGCGGGGCGCTCACTGGCTCAACTGTTGATCGAACTAGATCAATTACCGTCAGTTACTGTTGCTTGATTCACCAACCGATTCCAAATCTACCAGTTCAACCAGAGCCATTGGTGCATTGTCACCTACCCTGAAACCCATCTTCAAAATGCGCGTATAACCCCCCGGCCGTGCTGCAAAACGTGGGCCAAGATGATTAAACAACTTAACGACACTATCACGGTCCCGTAAACGGTCAAACGCTAATCGGCGATTTGCCAAAGAGGGCTTTTTGGCCAATGTGATCATAGGTTCGACCACGCGCCTCAACTCTTTGGCTTTGGGCAAGGTTGTTTTAATAACCTCATGCTCAATCAAAGAATTCATCATATTGCGCAACATGGCTAAACGATGTGATGATGTCCTGTTGAGTTTGCGTAATCCATATCCGTGACGCATGTTGGTATCCTTGGTTTCAATTAAATTTAACCGTATCCGGCTGTTCAAATCCTGAAAAGGACTTCATGTAAATAACAGATCAGCGTTTTTCAAGCGAAGCAGGAGGCCAACTTTCCAGTTTCAGACCCAAAGTCAGTCCCCTGGAAGCTAAGACTTCCTTGATCTCATTCAACGACTTACGTCCCAAATTTGGAGTTTTAAGTAATTCATTTTCAGTGCGCTGAATTAAATCGCCGATATAATAAATATTTTCAGCCTTCAAACAATTGGCTGAACGAACTGTCAATTCAAGTTCATCGACAGGACGTAATAAAATAGGGTCAAATTGGTGATGTCCACGTGAAGATTGTGAGACGATCACGTCAATGTCCCCACCTTCAAGCTGTGCAAAGACAGCCAGTTGCTCAACCAAAATTTTGGCCGAATCACGCACAGCATCCTCTGCCGAAATCACACCGTTGGTTTCAATATCCAAAATCAGTTTGTCAAGGTCGGTCCTCTGTTCAACGCGTGCACTTTCAACCATATAACTAACGCGCTTAACAGGAGAAAAGGAGGCATCCAGAACTATTTTTCCAATAGACTGAGAAGGTTCATCACCATAACGACGCATGGAGCCAGGCACATAACCCCTGCCACTTTGTACCTTGATCTGCATATCTAACTTGCCACCGTGAGCCAAGTTAGCAATCACATGCTCTGGATTGATGATTTCAACATCGTGCGATATCTGAATATCCTTGGCGAGGACAACACCTTCGGTATCTTTGCTCAAGATCAAAGTGACTTCGTCGCGCTGATGCAACTTAAATACGACACCTTTGAGATTGAGCAAAATATTAACAACATCTTCATTGACACCATCGATCGAAGAAAACTCATGCAAAACTCCAGAAATCGTCACTTCAGTAGGTGCAAAACCCTGCATTGATGAAAGCAAAACACGACGAAGAGCATTTCCTAAAGTATGACCGTAACCTCTTTCAAAGGGTTCCAGAATAACCCTTGAATGGTAAGCAGACATTTGCTCAACGACGATGTTTTTTGGCTTCAGTAAACTATTTAGCATGAAAAATACCTCTCAATACCTCCGATAATGCAATCGACAAGGCAGATGACGTGAATTATGGGTAATTTAGACTTCAAATACTTGCAGATCAAGCAAAAGAATGCTTAACGAGAATACAACTCAACAATGAGAGACTCATTGACATCAGCAGCATACTGATCACGCTCTGGTACTGATTTGAAAACACCTTCAGTTTTCTGAAGATTCACATCGACCCAAGAGGGCATACCTACCTGTTGTGCCAATTGCAAAGCCTCAACGACACGATTTTGCTTTGCAGACTTGACACGCACTGCAACTACATCACCAGCACGCACCAAATAAGACGGAATATTGACAGACTTGCCATTGACCGTTATAGCCTTGTGCGATACCAATTGCCGAGCCTCAGATCGGGTTGATCCAAAACCCATGCGATACACAACGTTATCTAGACGACTTTCAAGCAAGGACAAAAGATTAACACCCGTATTACCCTTGCGACGGTCTGCTTCTTCAAAATATTTGCGAAACTGTTTTTCCATCAAACCATACATGCGTTTGACTTTTTGCTTCTCTCGCAACTGCGTACCAAAGTCAGAGGTTCTTGCACCCGACGTGCGACCGTGCTGTCCGGGCTTTGATTCAAATTTACATTTATCATTGACTGCGCGACGAGCGCTTTTCAAAAACAAATCAGTGCCTTCGCGACGGGAAAGCTTACCTTTTGGACCAATAAAACGTGCCACTTGAAAATCCTTTAAATCATCTGCTGCAAAATATGCAGGAGCTATTGTTAACAACAGCGGTGGTCTTGGAAAAAAAATGAGTCAAATCCATCATCATCGCATGATGACCCAAAGAATTGACACAGTGAAAAAATTAGATACGGCGGCGCTTTTGGGGACGGCAGCCATTATGGGGAACCGGTGTCGAATCAGCAATCTGATTGATTCGGATACCCAGTGCAGCCAAAGCTCGAACAGATGACTCACGCCCGGGTCCAGGACCTTTGATCTCAACATCAAGATTCTTGATGCCCTGCTCAATCGCAGCACGCCCTGCCACCTCAGAGGCTACCTGTGCCGCAAAAGGGGTTGACTTGCGAGAGCCCTTAAACCCTTGTCCGCCAGAGGAAGCCCAAGCCAGTGAGTTACCTTGACGATCAGTGATGGTAATGATGGTATTGTTAAAAGAAGCATGAACATGCGCAATACCGTCGGCTACGTTCTTGCGAACCTTTTTACGGACACGTTGAGCTGCGTTACCAGTGGGTGCTTTTGCCATAATGGTCTTTCAATATTCGTTATTTATATTCGTTATTTTTTAAGCGATGCAGCGGCCTTGCGCGGACCTTTGCGCGTACGGGCATTGGTACGTGTACGCTGCCCCCGAACAGGCAACCCCCGACGATGACGAAAGCCACGATAGCAACCGATATCCATCAATCGTTTAATGTTCATGGTGGTTTCACGTCTAAGGTCACCCTCAATCGTAAACCCAGCCACTTCATCACGAATTTTCTCCAATTCGGAGTCAGTCAAATCCATAATCTTTTTTGAATAATCAACACCACAAGACTCACAAATTTTTCGGGCGCGACTACGACCAATACCAAAAATGGCTGTCAGTCCAATTTCGGAGTGTTTTTGAGGTGGAATATTAATACCAGCAATACGTGCCATTTTAAACCCTTATAACTTTCGCAATCAACCTTGACGCTGTTTGTGACGAGGGTCAGAACAAATGACCCTAACCACACCTTTGCGTCGTATAACTTTACAGTTACGGCAAATTTTCTTGACTGAAGCCGAAACTTTCATGAAATGCTCCTGAATAAAAAAAATTATTTAACACGAAACACAATACGTGCCCGTGTCAAGTCATAAGGGGTAAGTTCCACCGTGACTTTATCGCCGGGTAAAATTCTGATGTAATGCATGCGCATTTTGCCAGAAATATGTCCCAATACGACATGACCATTTTCAAGTTTAACCCTGAAAGTTGCATTAGGCAGATTCTCGATAATCTCACCCTGCATCTGAATAACGTCGTCTTTGGCCATATTGAGTTTTAAGAAGCCTTAAAGCTGGCTTTTTTTAGCAAACTTTCATATTGTTGCGACATCAAATAATTTTGTACTTGCGCCATAAAATCCATGGTGACAACCACAATAATCAATAAAGACGTACCTCCAAAATAAAAAGGGACGTTGTACTTAAGAATTAAAAACTCAGGCAACAAGCAGACCAGGGTGATGTAAATAGCACCGACGAAAGTGAGTCGCAACAAAATACTATCAATATATTTTGCAGTATTATCCCCGGGGCGAATTCCAGGAACAAAAGCGCCACTTTTCTTTAAGTTGTCAGCAGTTTCCTTGCTGTTAAACACCAGTGCGGTATAAAAAAAACAAAAAAACACAATGGCCGTAGCGTAAAGCATCACGTAAATGGGCTGCCCCGGGGTCAAAGACCCTGCAATATCTTTAAGCCAAATCATCGATTGACCTGACCCAAACCAGCCAGCAACCGTCGCTGGCAACAAAATAATGGAAGAAGCAAAAATAGGTGGAATCACACCCGACATGTTCAATTTAAGGGGCAGGTGAGATGATTGCCCACCATAGACCTTGTTACCTACCTGTCGTCTTGCATAATTGACCAAAATTTTACGCTGTCCCCGTTCAACAAAAACAACAAAATAGGTCACCAAAACCACAAGAATCATGATAAACAAAGAAACAATGATGCTCATTGCACCAGTGCGAACCAACTCAAGCAGGCCACCAACAGCGTTTGGTAAACCCGCTGCAATACCTCCAAAAATCAAAATTGAAATACCATTACCCAAACCACGTTCCGTAATTTGCTCGCCCAACCACATTAAAAACAAAGTGCCTGTGGTTAAAGTAACCACAGCCGTCATTCTAAAACCAAACCCTGGTGCAATAACAAGCCCTGCCGAGCTTTCAATCGCAACAGCTATGCCTAAGGATTGAAACAAAGCCAAGCCCAAAGTGCCATATCGCGTGTACTGAGTCAGTTTACGACGGCCTGCTTCACCTTCTTTTTTAAGCTGCTCAAAAGCGGGTAAAACATAACCCATCAGTTGCATGATGATGGATGCGGATATATAAGGCATGATCCCGAGAGCAAAGATGGTAAATCTGGACAGCGCTCCACCAGAGAACATATTGAACATCCCCAGAATACCGCCTTGCTGGCCCTTGAAAAACTGCTGGAGTTGGTTGGCATCAATTCCCGGAACCGGGATATGTGCACCTATCCTATAGACAACCAAAGCCATCAATAAAAAAACAAGTCGACGACGAAGATCACCGTACTTGTCTTTTTTTGCGGGAGACACCGTGTTAATTGCCACTATCCTAGCTTTCCAAACAAGAGACTCATATCAGAATATCAGCAGATCTACAGATAAAACAATCTGTCATCATGAAACAAAGGTACATCCTACTGCCATAAGGGCAAGCTTTGCACCCGCTGTTGCACCGATGTTTGTTAAATTCATAGCCTTGGTCATCGTTCCGGTCTTAATAATCTTTACAACACGCGCATTTTCTTTAACCAGACCGTGGCGCTTCAACAAGGGAATATCTACATCTAAAACCGCCAATTTATCCAATGCTGACAAAGTAACCTCAGCATTTAGCTTAAGTAGAGCAGATTTAAATCCGCGCTTGGGAAGACGACGCTGCATAGGCATTTGCCCGCCCTCAAAACCAATTTTGTGAAAACCACCCGCACGTGACTTTTGACCTTTATGACCGCGTCCAGCAGTTTTTCCCAAGCCCGATCCAATCCCGCGTCCAACGCGACGCCGACTGTGTTTTGCCCCTTTTGCGGGAGAAATATGATTAAGTTTCATGCTAAGGCCCTTAAAGCACTTTGACCAAATAACTGATCTTGTTGATCATGCCGCGAACCTCGGGGGTATCGACTAACTCGCGAGTGCTGTGCATCTTGCGAAGACCTAAGCCCCTGACAGTGGCACGATGGGTCTTGGCGCATCCAATCGGACTACGAACCAACTGAACGGTGAGGGTATGACGCGCTGACATGACGGAAAACTCCAAAATTAAACAAACAACTCTTCAACGGTCTTGCCACGTTTGGCTGCAACAACCGCTGGTGTCGTGGCACGCGACAAAGCATTCAGAGTAGCGCGAACCATGTTGTAAGGGTTGGTTGAACCATGACTTTTGGCCACAATATCGGTGATGCCCACCACCTCAAACACGGCTCGCATGGGGCCACCGGCAATGATGCCCGTCCCCTTTGGAGCCGGCGACATCATGACAGACGCTGCACCGTGGTGACCCATCACCTTGTGGTGAATGGAACCGCTCTTGAGAGAAACCTTATTCAAATTGCGACGGGCTTCATCCATGGCTTTTTGCACAGCAGAAGGCACTTCCTTGGACTTACCCTTGCCCATACCCACAGATCCATCGCCATCTCCAACAACAGTCAGTGCGGCGAAACCAAGAATACGACCACCCTTGACCACTTTGGTGACACGGTTGATTGCGATCATTTTCTCGCGCAAACCATCCTCAGGCCCTTCGACCTTGCCTTGCATTTTTGCTTGAACTTTTGCCATGATGTGATCCGATGTATCTAAAACTGTAGGCCGGCTTCGCGTGCAGCCTCTGCCAACGCCTTGACGCGACCATGATAGGCGTATCCGGCACGATCAAATGCAACCTTGCTGATGCCAATGGCCAAGGCCTTTTCAGCCACTCGCCGTCCAACCAAGGTGGCAGCGGGCACATTACTGCCCTTGCTTTGTCCACCCAAAACTTTGCGAACATCTGCCTCTACCGTGGATGCAGATGTCAACACCTGACAACTGTCGCCAGATATGACACTGGCATAAATGTGAAGATTGGTTCGATGAACCGTCAAGCGGACCACCTTTTGATCTGCAATACGAAGGCGAGTTTGCCGAGCCCTGCGCAGACGCTGTTCTTTTTTGTTCAACATGGTGCAGATCCTTACTTCTTCTTGGCTTCTTTGATGATAATTTTTTCGTCAGAATAACGAATACCCTTGCCCTTGTATGGCTCAGGTGGCCGCATAGCCCTGACCTCTGCCGCTATCTGCCCGACACGCTGACGGTCAGCACCCTTGATCACAATTTCTGTGGGCGTAGGAGTTGTGACCGTGATGCCCACTGGCATATCTATCTTGACAGGGTGGGAATACCCGACCGACAAATCAAGAGAATTAGCCGCAGCTTGAGCCTTGTAACCAACACCTACCAAAGTCAGTTTTTTTTCAAACCCTTTGGTAACGCCCAAAACCATGTTGTTTACCAACTGGCGCATAGTACCGGACAAGGCATCAGCATCAGACAATGCATTTGTGGCACAAAAAGTCACCTTGTCATCCGCAATCGACAACTTAACAGCAGAATTTTGATGAAGAGACAACACACCGGCTGCACCTTTCACAGTGATCGTTTGCTCATCCTGTGTCAGCAGTACGCCCGCAGGCAGAATGACAGGCTGTTTTCCTATACGTGACATTTTTTATTCTCCAAAATGCTGCACTCAGGCAACATAGCACAGCACTTCACCACCAATACCGGTGGCGCGGGCTTTACGATCGGTCATCACGCCCTTTGGGGTCGTGATGATGGCCACACCCAAGCCGTTTTGAACCTGGGGAATGGCTCCACTGCCACGATAAACCCGCAGGCCGGGACGGCTGACTCGCTCAATGTGCTCGATCACAGGTCTTCCGGCGTAATATTTCAGAGCTATCTCAAGCTCTTGCTTGCCACCCGCTGTGTGAACTTGAAAACCATTAATGTAACCCTCGTCCTGCAACACCTGAACGATGGCAACCTTGACCTTGGAGGAAGGCAGCCGTACGGTTGCCTTAGCAACCATCTGGGCATTGCGAATGCGTGTCAAGAGGTCTGCGATCGGATCACTCATGCTCATAGTTGTGTCTCCTCTCGCTTACCAACTGGCCTTGACGATGCCGGGAATCTCTCCGGCAAAAGCCATTTCACGAATTTTGGCACGCGCCAAACCAAAGTGGGCAAAAGTTCCTCGCGGTCTGCCCGTGATAGAGCAGCGGTTACGCTGACGAGTTGGGTTGGCGTTACGAGGCAGTTTTTGCAGTGCCAATCTCGCATCGGTACGTTCATCGTTTGTACGCTTTGCATCTGTTGAAATTGCCTTGAGTTCCGCATGTTTTTTTGCGTACTTGGCAACCAGTTTGTCTCTTTTAAGCTCGCGCTCAATTAAAGCCATCTTAGCCACAGGTTACCTCAGTTCTTGAAGGGAAGACGAAAACCAACCAGAAGAGCCTTACACTCTTCGTCAGTTTTTGCCGTTGTTGTGATGCTGACATTCAAGCCACGCAAAGCATCCACTTTGTCGTACTCGATCTCTGGAAAAATGATTTGCTCTTTGACACCGACGTTGTAATTGCCACGCCCGTCAAACGATCGGCCCGAAATGCCACGAAAGTCACGGACACGCGGCAAGGCAACCGTGACAAAGCGATCTAAAAATTCATACATACGGGCACCACGCAAAGTGACCATACAGCCCACAGCCTGACCAGCACGAATTTTGAAACCAGCAATGGCCTTTTTGGACAAAGTCACAACAGGTTTTTGGCCGGAAATCTTGCTTAAGTCGCCCACGGCATGGTCCATGACTTTTTTGTCAGCCACGGCTTCGCTCACACCCATGTTCAGCGTGATCTTGAGCAACCTTGGCACCTGCATGGGTGATGTGTAGCTAAATTTAGCCATCAGATCAGGCATTAGCTTTTCGCGGTAAATTTGTTGCAAACGTGCCATGTTCATGCTGCCTTGGTGATCTCTAAGCCACTGGATTTGTAAACGCGGACGCGTTTGCCGTCAGCCAATAATTTGATGCCAACCCGATCAGCCTTACCGGTTGCGGCATTCAATATGGCCACATTCGATTGGTGAATGGGCATATTTTTGGTGACGATACCACCCTGGATGTTTTTTGCGGGATTAGGCTTAAGGTGTTTTTTGACCATGTTCACGCCATCAACGATCAAGTGTGATTCGCCAGTACGCTGCGCGACTGTGCCGCGCTTTCCTTTGTCACGACCCGTGATCACGATCACGTCATCGCCCTTGCTGATTTTCTTCATGACAGGCCTTTTATAAGACTTCAGATGCCAGAGACACGATCTTCATGAACCGCTCAGTACGCAATTCACGCGTCACCGGCCCAAAGATGCGTGTACCGATCGGTTCAAGTTTGGCATTAAGCAGCACGGCTGCATTGCCGTCAAATTTGATCAAAGACCCATCATTGCGGCGGATACCTTTGGCAGTACGCACGACAACTGCGCTGTACACATCGCCTTTTTTGACACGACCACGCGGTGCGGCCTCTTTGATCGATACTTTGATGATGTCACCAACACTGGCGTATCGGCGTTTGGAACCGCCTAGCACTTTGATGCACAGGACGGATTTTGCACCGGTGTTGTCGGCGACTTCCAGTCGAGATTCGGTTTGGATCATGAGTTAGTTCCCAACTTGCACCGCAAACAGAGTTTGCAGTCAGTCTTGGGCCCGTTACTCCAACACAAACCACTTGCGTTGGAGCTTTGGGCAGGCGCTTCCTTGAAGCGAAGCCACTGATTATGCAGTGGTTTGCAGGCCAATTTAGGGTGGTTGACCCTATTCAGATCAATTTAAACTGATGTGAGGCCACCACAAAGTGAGGACTTTGAACGCTGACTTTGAGTGCTGACTTTTGTTCAGCTTTGTGCTTGGCCGTTTTGCGTGAGCGTCCGTTGCCATCATGATTCATAATGGCAAAATCCTGAGCGTATCGGGTTGCAAGCACACAACAGCCTGATGGGCGGTTTCGTTGCCCCTCTGTTCGCTCTAAGCAATAAACTTCGACGCTTACCACTGCTTAGCACCTCTCCATCCCACTAGGATTTCTCCATGATCGCTCAAGAACTGGAAGTCAGCTTGCACATGGCCTTTGTTGAGGCTCGCCACCAACGCCATGAATACATCACGGTGGAACATTTGCTTTTGGCCTTGCTAGACAACCCCAGCGCTGCTGACGTTTTGCGTGCCTGCGTCGTCAATATCCACGACCTTCGGATCACACTGACCGCATTTATACGCGACAACACCCCCCAGGTTGACGGCTCAGAGAATGTGGACACCCAGCCCACGCTGGGTTTTCAGCGTGTGATCCAGCGTGCCATCATGCATGTTCAATCCACCGGCAATGGCAAAAAAGAAGTGAACGGTGCCAACGTCTTGGTCGCCATTTTTGGCGAGAAAGACTCTCATGCGGTGTATTACCTGCACCAGCAGGGCGTGACGCGACTTGATGTCGTCAATTTCATTGCCCACGGCATCAAAAAAGGCGACTCCGCAGACCCCGTCAAGGCCGGCGACGCATCGCCCGATACAGACGACACGGTCGCTGACAAAAATGAGAAATCATCGCCGCTGGAGCAGTTCACCCAAAACCTGAACCAACTGGCCAAAGACGGCAAGATAGACCCCCTGATAGGGCGCGACATTGAGCTTGAGCGCGTTATCCAGATTTTGTGCCGCCGTCGCAAAAACAACCCTCTGTTGGTGGGTGAGGCCGGCGTTGGCAAGACCGCCATCGCAGAGGGCTTGGCTTGGCGAATCACCCAGCAAAACATCCCCGAAATTTTGGCGGGTTCCATCGTTTATTCGCTGGATATGGGTGCACTTTTGGCTGGCACCAAATACAGGGGCGACTTTGAACAGCGTCTAAAGGGCGTATTGCGGTTCCTTAAAGACAAGCCCAACACCATTTTGTTCATTGACGAGATTCACACCTTGATCGGTGCGGGGTCGGCATCTGGCGGCACGATGGACGCATCCAATTTGCTCAAACCCGCCTTAGGCTCCGGGGCCATCAAGTGCATTGGGGCCACCACCTTCACTGAATACCGCAGCATTTTTGAAAAAGACGCTGCGCTGTCACGCAGATTTCAAAAAATCGAAGTGCCTGAGCCTTCCGTTCTTGAAACCATTGAAATTCTCAAGGGCCTTAAATCTCGGTTTGAGGAGCACCACAGCGTTAAATATGCTGTGGCCGCGCTACAAGCGGCCGCCGAGCTCAGCGCAAAATACATCAATGACCGGCATTTGCCCGACAAGGCGATCGACGTGATCGACGAAGCTGGTGCCGCGCAGCGCGTTCTACCGCCGTCCCGTCGCAAAAAAATCATCACCAAGGCCGAGGTTGAAGACATCGTTGCCAAAATTGCCCGTATCCCGCCCGCCAATGTGTCGCAAGACGACCGAAGCAAGCTCAGGACGCTGGACCGTGATCTTAAAAACGTTGTCTTTGGTCAGGACAAGGCGATCGACATGCTGGCATCGGCTGTCAAGATGTCACGGTCGGGCCTGGGCAAGGGCGACAAGCCCATCGGTGCTTTTTTGTTCAGCGGCCCCACCGGCGTTGGCAAAACAGAGTCTGCCAGACAGTTGGCCTTTATCATGGGCATAGAGCTGATACGCTTTGACATGAGCGAGTACATGGAGCAGCACGCTGTCAGCCGTTTGATCGGCGCGCCACCCGGCTACGTGGGGTTTGATCAGGGCGGCCTGTTGACCGAGGCCATCACCAAGAAACCGCACTGTGTCTTGTTGTTGGACGAAATCGAAAAGGCCCACCCTGCCATCTTTAACGTGCTGCTGCAAGTGATGGACCACGGCACACTGACCGACAACAATGGCCGAAAAGCAGATTTTCGCAACGTCATCATCATCATGACCACCAACGCTGGTGCCGACACCATGAGCCGCGCCAGCATCGGCTTTACCAATCCCCGCGCCGTTGGCGACGAAATGGTCGATATCAAACGCATGTTTACACCAGAGTTTCGCAATCGCCTGGATGCCATCGTCAGCTTTCAGGCGCTTGACCAAAAAGTGATTCTGCGCGTGGTGGACAAGTTCTTGCTCCAACTTGAGGCTCAGTTGGTGGACAAAAGGGTGGAGGTCACTTTTACGGACAAGTTGCGCGGACACCTGGCTAAAAAAGGCTTTGACCCCCTCATGGGCGCACGGCCTATGCAGCGTCTGATTCAGGACACCATACGACGTGCGTTGGCTGACGAGCTTTTATTTGGCCGCCTGATGGACGGTGGCCGCTTGACGGTTGATCTTGACGAAACGGACGAAAGCAAAACCAGTGTCCTGCTGGACATTGCGCCCCTCGCCCGCGGCCAATCCAAGCCCGAACAAGAGCCAGCCACAACTTGAGGATTGTGGCCCGCCCTAGCCCCTAGCCCACCGCAGCCGGTCAGTCCATGCCCAGCAATCGGGCCAGATCTGCTGTCTCCATCGCTCCGCTGTGACTGACCACTTGGCCGCTCTTGGGGTTTTTAGCCAGAAGGTAGGGCACCGAATCGATGCCGATTTGCGACAGCAGTTGCGTGTTGGCTGTCACAGACTGCGCTGTATCTGCCGCCACGCCAGCACTGGCAGTATCGACGGTCAGGCCGCCACGTCCCGCCAGCAGCGACTGTTCATGGGCGGTCATGGCTGCCAGTGGGTCAGCCGCCCGCAACAACGCCACCGCCTGCTCCAGGCTTTTTGCGGGGTTGAACGCGATAGGCATCCATACCCAGCGCGCCTTGCTGTGCAGCGGCAGGGATGCCTGCCACAATTGGCCGCAGTGCGAACACTGGGGGTCAAACAACACATAGACCGTCTGCGCACTCATCACAGCCCCCACGCTAAAGCCTTTGCCTTTCTGGGCGACCAGATCAAAAGCAGCGCCACCAGCCGCTATGGGGGCCTCCGCACTGGCGGGAACATCTGGCCGCGAGCAGCCTGTCAGGGTTAAAACGGCCACGGCACTGGCCGTGGCGACTGCGGTAGCCATAGCGGTAAAAGTGGCGGTAAAAGTGGCGGTAAAAATAGGTTTCATGGTGGGTCGTGCTTTGTGGGTTCAGAAGAAATAAACAAACAACGGCGAGGATACTCAAAAAACCTGACACAAAGTACACGGTTCTGACCGTGGCAGACCTCCATCGTCATCGCCGTTTCCTCTTTATCTTTACCCCGGACACCCACCTCATGCACCTCTCAGACACACTGACCAACATTCAAATCCTGGGCCAGCAGGCCAAACAAGCTGCAACCCAAATGGCCCGCGCAGATACCGCAACCAAAAACAAGACGCTTCACGTTTTGGCCGACCTGTTGCGTGCCAACATGGGTGTACTTCAAGCCGATAACGCCCGCGACCTGGAACGCGCCCGGGCAGCCAACATGGCCGCCCCCCTGATCGACCGCCTGACTCTGACCTCCAAGGTGATCAACACCTGCGCTGAGGGCTGTTTGCAACTGGCCAGCATGGCAGACCCCGTGGGCGAGATCATCGGCATGAGGCAGCAGCCCAGCGGCATACGGGTTGGGCAGATGCGTGTGCCCATCGGTGTGTTTGGGATGATCTTTGAAAGCCGCCCCAACGTGACGATCGAGGCCGCCTGTTTGTCGATCAAAAGCGGCAACGCCTGCATTTTGCGCGGCGGGTCAGAGGCCATCGAGTCCAACCGCGCTCTGGCAGGACTGGTGCAACAAGCGCTTTCAAGCTGTGGCCTGCCGGTTCACGCCGTGCAATTGGTGCAAACCACCGACCGCGATGCCGTAGGGCAGTTGATCACCATGCCGCAGTACGTGGATGTGATCATCCCTAGGGGGGGCAAGGGCTTGATCGAACGCATCAGCCGTGAGGCCAAAGTACCGGTGATCAAGCATCTGGACGGCAATTGCCACACCTATGTCGATTGCCCATGCGACATAGACCAGGCGGTCAAAGTGACCGACAACGCCAAAACCAACAAATACAGCCCATGCAATGCCACTGAAAGCCTCTTGGTGGCGCGCGGTGTGGCGCATGAATTTTTGCCCCAAATAGCCAACATTTTTGCCGCCAAGGGGGTGGAGATGCGCTGTGACCCAGAGTCTTTGGCCCTATTGCACGCGCAATCCCCATCACAAGCGCAATCCCCATTGCCGTGCAGATGGGTGGCCGCGACCGATGCCGACTGGTTTGCCGAGTACCTGGCCCCCATCATCAGCATCAAAATCGTGGCCGATGTGGCCGAGGCCATCGCTCATATCAACCACTATTCCAGTCACCATACCGATGCCATATTGACCTCTGACCTTCGACACGCCCAGCAGTTCTTGCGAGAGGTGGACTCGTCGAGCGTGATGGTCAATACCAGCACACGCTTTGCCGATGGATTTGAATACGGTCTGGGTGCCGAGATCGGCATCTCAACCGACAAGTTTCACGCACGAGGGCCAGTGGGGCTGGAGGGCCTGACATCGCTCAAATACGTGGTGCAAGGCGACGGTGAGGTTCGTGCCTGACCACCTGCCATGCATCCATTCGTTCATCCATTCGTTCATCCATTCGCACGTCCATCATCACCATAGTTGTCCAGCACAGCCCCTTGGCTGGCTGATGAGGCGTTGAAGGCAAACTTGGCCTGCACACCCCGTGTGTAGCGGGGCTTGGGGGCCGTCCACAGCGCCCGCCTTTGGGCAATCTCGTCGTCGCTGACATTCAACTGCAACAGCAAGCGGTGTGCGTCGATGGTGATCGAATCACCCTCATGTACCAGCGCGATCAGGCCACCCACTGCGGCCTCAGGGGCCACGTGGCCCACCACCATGCCCCAGGTGCCGCCTGAGAACCGCCCGTCGGTGACAAGCCCCACTGATTCGCCCAGACCCTGCCCCACCAGCGCACCGGTGGGGGCCAGCATCTCGGGCATCCCGGGGCCGCCTTTGGGGCCAAGGTAACGCAGAACCATCACGTCACCCGCCACGATCTGCCCTGCCAAAATGGCCTGAAGAGCCGCCTGTTCATCTTCAAACACCCGTGCAGGGCCGGTCATCACGGGGTTTTTAAGGCCGGTGATCTTGGCCACGCAGCCCTCGGTACTCAAATTGCCCCGCAAAATGGCCAAATGACCCTGCGCGTACATCGGTGAACTGATGGGGCGAATCACGTCCTGACCGGCGGGCGGTGCATCAGGCACATCCTGCAACACCTGGGCCACGGTTTGACCAGTGATGGTGACGCAGTCGCCGTGCAACAGACCCGCGTTGAACAGCATCTTCATCACCTGGGGCACACCGCCAGCACGGTGAAAATCGACCGCCAGATAACGGCCACTGGGTTTCAGGTCGCACAGCACAGGGGTTTTGACACGCACCCGCTCAAAGTCATCCATCGTCCATGTCACACCGGCAGCATGAGCGATTGCCAAAAAATGCAAGACGGCATTGCTTGACCCCCCGATGGCCATCACCACGGCGATGGCGTTTTCTATCGACCGGCGCGTCACGATGTCTCGGGGTTTCAGGTCGTTTTTGATCGCCTGGATCAGCACACGGGCAGATTCGCGGGCTGAATGGCATTTTTCATCGTGGGGGTTGGCCATGGTGCTTGAACGCGGCAATGACACCCCCAAGGCCTCAAAGGCTGCGCTCATGGTGTTGGCGGTGTACATGCCGCCACAAGACCCCGTGCCCGGAATAGCGCGTTGTTCGATCTGTAACAGGTCCGCATCGCTCAATCGGCCTGCGGCGTTTTCTCCGACGGCTTCAAACACGCTGACAATGTTCAGGTCTTTGCCCTGGTAGTGGCCGGGCAAGATCGTCCCGCCATAGACAAAGATGGCCGGCACATTGGCACGCAACATGCCCATCAGGCCGCCGGGCATATTCTTGTCACAGCCACCGATGACCAACACACCGTCCAGCCATTGGCCCTGTACACAAGTCTCGATGCAGTCAGAGATAACCTCGCGACTGACCAGGCTGTATTTCATGCCTTCGGTGCCCATGGACATGCCGTCTGAAATGGTGGGTGTGCCAAACACTTGGGCCTTGCCACCGGCCTCTTCAATGCCGGCAATGGCTGCGTCGGCCAGTTTTTGAAGACCGCTGTTGCACGGGGTGATGGTGCTGTAACCGTTGGCCACGCCCACCATGGGCCGGTCAAAGTCGCTGGCCACGTAGCCCATGCCGTAGTACATCGATCGGTTGGGTGAGCGCGACTTGCCTGCTGTGATGTGCTGGCTGCGGGGGTTGATGGAGGCTGGGTGCTTGTTCATAAGGACGTTCAGGCTTGAAGGGTGAAGGTGGGCGGGCATTTTAGGGATTGAGCATGGAACCACATCGAGAAATTTGCATAATCAAGGCTTGTTTATTTACTAGGATGTTTACCTATGCCACACCGTACCGCCACCTTGTTTGACCCCATCAACGTAGGCGCATGGCAGCTTGCCAACCGCATCGTCATGGCCCCCATCACCCGCAACCGTGCGCCTGATGCCATTCCCACACCGTTGATGGTTCAGTATTACGTCCAGCGTGCCACGGCCGGGTTGATCATCTCCGAGGCCACCGCCATCAGCCAGCAGGGCCAAGGCTACGCCCACGTGCCAGGCCTGTACGCCACCAGCCAGCTTGAGGGCTGGAAGCTTGTCACCCACGGCGTTCACGCCGCAGGTGGCAAGATCGTCGTGCAGTTGTGGCACGTGGGCCGCATATCTCATCCCAGTTTGCAGCCCGGGGGCGGCCTGCCTGTGGCACCGTCCGCCATCGCAGCCCAAGCCAAAACCTTGATCATCCAGGACGGTGTGCCCACCTTTGTGGATACCGCTGCACCGCGTGCCCTGCTGGCATCCGAGCTGCCGGGCATCGTCCACAGCTACCAGACAGCGGCCTGCAACGCAGTTGAAACCGCCGGATTTGACGGTGTCGAGATTCACGCTGCCAACGGTTATTTGCTGGACCAGTTTCTTAAAAAAGGCTCTAACCAGCGCCACGACGATTTTGGCGGCAGCATTGAAAACCGCGCCAGGCTGCTGCTGGAGGTGGTGCAAGCGGTCACTCAATCCATCGGTGGCGACCGCACCGGCATCCGTCTGTCGCCCGTCACCCCGTCCAACGATGCCTTTGACCCCGACCCCCAGCCCTTGTTTGACTATGTGGTGCGCGAACTGGCCGCATTCGGGTTGGCCTACATCCACATCGTTGAAGGGGCCACCGGCGGCGCACGAGAGCTGCCTGATCGCCCGTTTGACTATGTGGGGCTGCGCCGTGCGTACCGAGCAGCCGGCGGCAAAGGGGCCTGGATGGTCAACAACAGCCTGACCCGTGATCTGGCCCTGCAATGTGTGCAAACAGGGGCCGACCTGGTGGCCTTTGGCAGGCCCTTTATCTCTAACCCCGACTTGGTTGAGCGGCTGCGCAACAACTGGCCTTGGGCCGAAGGCGACCGCAGCACCTACTACGGCGGCACCGAGCTGGGCTATACCGACTACCCCACGTTTCGGTGATCCGTCCGTACTCGGATGGCGCACCTGCAATCTATAAAAAGTTAAATACCTTTTAATTCACAAAATGATAGCATCCAGTGCAACAGAGACGGCCAAGAATGCTAATCGCATTGTAAATATAGCGTATTTAACTTATTTTTAATGGCTTAACACCTTGCAACCAGACAGGCCATGACAGAGCGCATCTGGCTATCCGCCTATCCGGCAGGGGTTCCGGCAGACATCGACCCCGATCAGGATGCGGCCACAGCATCGATCGCGGCCATGTTGACGGACAGCTTTGTGCAACACGCCGATCGAACTGCTTGCAGCATGATGGGCATCACGCTGACGTACCGTCAGGTGGATGATCTGAGCCAGACATTGGGCAGGTATTTGCAGGGACTGGGCCTGCAACCCGGTGACCGTGTGGCGGTCATGCTGCCCAATGTGTTGCAGTTTCCGGTCGCCGTGGCCGCCATTTTGCGAATGGGGTTGGTGTTGGTCACCATCAATCCCCTTTACACACCGCGAGAGCTGGCGCATCAGCTCACAGACTCGGGTGCCCGCGCTATCGTCATTTTGGAAAACTTTGCGGCCTGCTTGCAATCCTGTCTGGCCACCACGCCGGTTCAGCACATCGTTTTATGCGCCATGGGTGACCTGCTGGGGCCGATCCGGGGCCGTGTGGTCAATGCGATCGTGCGTCACCTCAAAAAACGCGTTCCGCCCTATCGCTTGCCCGGGGCAGTGCGCTTCAACTCTGCCCTGCGTCAGGCCAAGGCTGCCGGCGTTTTGCCCACTTTGCCCACTTTGCCCCCATTACCCACGATCAAGCCCGACGATCTGGCAGTGTTGCAGTACACCGGCGGCACTACCGGCGTGGCCAAAGGGGCCATGTTGTGGCAACGTCACCTGGCCGCCAATGTGTTGCAGGCGCAGGCTTGGCTGCAACCGGCCCTGGTCAAACTGCCGCACGGCGAGCAAATCACCGTGGTGTGTGCCTTGCCGCTTTACCACGTCTTTGCCATTACGGTGGCCATGCTGCTGTCCATACGGCTGGGCGGCCTGCTGGTGTTGATCCCGGATCCGCGCAATTTGACGGCCATGCTGTCTGACCTGGCTGGGCGCAGGGTGCATATCTTTCCGGCGGTCAACACCTTGTTTGACAAACTGGCTTGTCACCCAGAGTTTGACCAAGTAAGCTGGCGCAGCCTGCTGGTGTCGCCCGGTGGCGGTGCGCCAGTGCAGCGTGCAGTGGCTGAGCTGTGGCGCGCCCGGACCGGATGCGCCATCTGCGAGGGCTATGGCCTGAGCGAAACCTCGCCGCTTGCCATCGTCAATCCAGTCACGGCCACCGACTACACGGGGTTGATCGGCTTGCCGCTGCCAGGCACATGGGGCAAGCTACTGGACGACAGCGGGCACGAAGTTGCGCAAGGCCAGCCTGGCGAGATCGCCATCCGTGGCCC
Organism: uncultured beta proteobacterium; assembly: GCA_903822205.1. Taxonomy (GTDB): domain Bacteria; phylum Pseudomonadota; class Gammaproteobacteria; order Burkholderiales; family Burkholderiaceae_C; genus Rhodoferax. The sequence goes on from CAIJOK010000016.1 coordinate 38,119, forward strand.
GCAGGTCATGGCGGGCTATTGGCAGCATCCTGACGAGACCGCCCAAGTGATGACCCCTGACGGGTACTTTAAGACGGGCGACATGGGCATGATGGACGAGCGTGGGTATTTCAAAATGCTGGATCGCAAAAAGGACATGATTTTGGTCAACGGCTTTAATGTCTATCCCGCAGAGATTGAGCAGTTGCTGATGCAGCTTGACGGCGTTCAAGACTGCGTTTGCATTGGCCTGTCTGATACCAAAGGCGGTGAGTCCGTCAAGCTCGTCATCGTCCCAAGCCACCCCCGCCTGACCGAGGCTTGCGTGCGGGCTTTTTGCCAACAAAACCTGGTCTATTACAAACAGCCCCGGGTGATTGAGTTTGCGGCCAGTCTGCCCAAAACCCCCTTGGGCAAGGTCACGCGGCACACATTGCGGTCACCGCCAAGCTTGTCGCCTTGAATGCTTGGCATCAAAGCCATATCGAATGATACAACCATATCCATGGATACTGTTTGAACCTATGACTATATTAGCTATGACCCTATTGCAAAAATCAACCACTGCATTTCACCAAGGCGCGTCCTATTCTGACGATCCTCTGGTTGACTATCGCAATAAATTCATCTGCGCTGACGCACTGGCAACCATGAAAACCATGCCACCAGAATGTCTTGATCTGGTGGTGACATCCCCGCCCTATAATTTGAAAAATTCAACAGGGAACGGTATGAATGAAAATACCCGAAGCGGTAAATGGGCAGGCAATGCCTTGCAAAAGGGTTATAGTAATTACAGTGACAATATACCTAATGATGAATATGCCAAATGGCAACATGATTGCCTGGTAGAAATGTTCCGGTTGATCAGGCATGATGGCGCCATTTTTTACAACCACAAATGGCGGGTGCAGGATGGTTTAATTCAAGACCGCCAAGATATCATTCAGGATTTACCTGTCAGACAGATCATCATCTGGCGACGCAAAGGCGGGATCAATTTTAACCCTGGCTATTTTTTGCCGACGTATGAGGTTATTTATTTGATACCAAAGCCTGACTTCAAACTAGTGCCCAAAGCCAATGCATACGGGGATGTTTGGGAGTTTATGCAAGAGCTGAAGAATGAACACCCCGCTCCATTTCCAGTCAATTTGATTGAGCGCATTATCAGCAGCACACACGCGCAATTGGTTCTGGACCCTTTTATGGGCAGTGGCACAACAGCCATCGCGTCCAAATTATTGGGCAGAGATTTTATTGGCATTGAAATCTCGCCTGAATATATTGCCTTGGCCAAAAAACGCCTGTCGGATTCTCTCAAAGCCCCACGGCTTTTGTAGCGCATGAAAACATACACCAAAGATTCACTTATTGATGCGCTCCGCGATATTCGGGAACAAGGATGGATTGCAAGTCGTCGGCCGGGCAACCATGGGGCTGTGGGCAACACACTGGAAGACTTGCTGGGTATTGTTGAAAACAATCTGCCCATACCTAATGCAGCCGAATGGGAATTAAAAGCCCAACGTGAAGGCACAACATCACTGACAACTCTTTTTCACATGGAACCTTCGCCAACGGCTTGCAAGTTTGTTCCCCACATACTGTTACCGCACTATGGATGGCAACATCAGAAAGACGGAATACAGTACTCCGTCGATGAAAGAAGCTTTCGGCAGACCCTGTCTGCAAAAATATTTTCTGACAGAGGTTTTGGTGTCCTCCTTGATAAAACACAGCGAAAAATTGTCATATCGTTTGATGCGTCAAAAATTGCTGAACGTCATGCACAGTGGCAACAATTTGTCAGGCAAGGGATTGGATTTAACCAGATTGATCCACAACCTTATTGGGGATTTGACGATTTGTTTTATAAACTTGGCTCCAAATTGCACAATTGTTTTTACATCAAGGCAGAACAGAAGCGTGTGAATAAAAAAGAGTATTTTCATTATCATAAAATACTCATGTTGCGACATTTATCACAACAGAAGTTTATTAACGCTATTGAAATCGGATCAATATACGTTGATTTTGATGCGCGCACAGGACACAATCACGGCACAAAATTCAGAATCGTTCAGTCTGTTATTCCAAATCTTTACGAAGAGTGTTTTTCCTTGTAGAAATAAATATACTTCAATACGATAGCAATCAATCAATCAATCAATCAATAGACATTATTGGAAACGTATTCTTTGATTTTTCTAACTTGTTGATTTTCCTACAATCGCAGGTAGATTTCCAATAGTGTCTAATAATGTCTAATCAAATGCATCATTTATTTTACTTGTGCTGTTGCCATGGAGTGACTGCGGGTTGCGCTCTTCGGGATCACTCAACCTAGGAGACCACCACTCTTGATCAAAAATAAATTATATACGCTATTTTGCATCAGAAATTTCTTGTAACGCCCGTCGTTACTGCATAGATGGCTGTTCAGTCACCCTATATCAAGTAGTTTACTTTTTGTATTGCATTCGTGCCATTTCACTTAACCAGCCCACCACATACCCATGATTCCTCATTTTGTTACGGCCTTGACTGGCCCTGTCAGTGACCTTGAACAGCGTTTGCTGGATGCCATGCCCGCCGTCGAGCGCTGGTTCAGACTGGAGTGGATGGAGCACACACCGCCGTTTTACAGCGCAGTCTCTGTGCGAAACGCGGGCTTCAAAATGGCCGCCATCGACACCGACTTGTACCCCGATGGCTGGCATCTTTTAACCCCCGGCATGCAGCCTCTGGCCGTACAGGCCGCCATGGCCGCCATTGAAAAAATCTGCCCTGAGGCGCATAACCTGTTGGTCATTCCTAAAAACGGCCACCACAGCCCTGCTTATTTGTCCAATCTGGCCCGACTGCAAAGCATTTTCAAGATGGGGGGGTTGCGGGTGCGTCTGGGGTCGATCGACCCCGCCATCAAGCAAAGCACCACGTACCACCTGCCTGACGGGCAGACGGTCACGCTAGAACCCGTCGTGCGCACCAAGCGCCGGCTGGGACTGCCTGACTTTGACCCCTGCACCCTTTTGCTCAACAACGACCTGCACGCCGGAGTTCCGGGCATTCTGGAAGACCTTCGCGAGCAATACCTGCTGCCGCCGCTTCATGCCAGTTGGCCTGTCCGCCGCAAAAACCGCCACAGCAAATGTTACGAAGAACTGGCCAAGCGACTGGCCAAGCTACTGGGCATTGACCCCTGGTTGATCTACCCCATGTACGAGCGCCGTTCACCAGGGGGACTGACCGAGCCTCAGGGCCTGGAGTGCCTGTCTGCGCAGGTTGAGTCCATGCTGTCGCGCTTGCGTCGCAAGTACAAGGAATACAACCTGACCGACTCGCCCTTTGTGATGGTCAAATCCAGCCACAACAGCTTTGGGGCGGGCTGCACCACCGTCCGAAATGAAAGCGACCTCAGCGCCTTGATCGCAAAAATTAACACCTTGAACCAGCAAAGTGACCCCCCTTTGATGTCCAATGATTTTCTGGTGCAAGAAGGACTGTTGTCCTGCGAGCGTATCGACCAAACCGTGGCCGAGCCTGTGGTCTGTATGCTGGACCGTTATGTGGTGGGCGGGTTTTATCGGACCCACCCCGGTCGCGGTACAGATGAAAGTCTTCATGCAGAAGGGTCGGTCTATACGCCCCTGGTGTTTGACCACAGCACCAGTTTGCCACAACACGGCGCAAGGCCTGCGGGGGCAGCACCCAACCGCTTTTACAGTTACGGCGTGGTGGCCCGGCTGGCCATGCTGGCAGCCGGCTATGAGCTTGAGGCCACAGACCCCGATGCCTATGCGGGTGGATAACTCACTGGGCGTAGGGGCCAAGAAACTTATCGCCGTTGAAGTGAATCATGTGTTCAGGTGCATCAGCAATCCAGACATATGGCGTGTAAAGCGATACAGGGGTGCATAGCGTGGTTGGAGGCGCAACGTTGGGAAGATGTAGCGAGATAAGCGGGGATACCTGTCAGCCGAGGTGAATCAGGGTGCATGACCATGGGCACCGCACCGAAGTCCACCTGCGCTGCCTCACCAGGTTCGAAGTCCAGACGGCAAGTGATCCGCACTGGCTCCTCTTTTTTGATATCGGCCAGGAGACGGCGCACCGCCGAGTAGCTCCCGCACCAACTTTGTTCACGTTGCAAGGCTGCCAAGCTGGAGTGTCTGAATCGCCTTGGCGCATGCGCACCAAAGCTTGTTGTGAACGGCTAGTGCGATTCAGTCTGGAATGTCAAATCGGTATCCAACGCCGTACACGGATGCAATGCAATCACATCCTGGATCGACGGTCTGAACCTTCTTGCGAAGATTTTTGACATGCGTGTCAATGGCGCGGTCGCTGGTGTCTCGCTGACTGTCATGCACACTGGCCAGCAATTGGTCACGCGAATAAACCCGACCTGGGCGGCTCAGCAGCAAGCGAAACATCATGAACTCGATGCGCGTCAACGGCAGCCATTGGCCACGCCAACTGATTCTGAACGATGCGTCATCCATCTCCCAGGGTCTGCTTGCAGACTTCACCCGGCCTTGCGCACGCCGCAGCAGGGCGCGAACGCGTGCGATCACTTCACGCGGTGCAAATGGTTTGCAAACATAGTCGTCTGCCCCCGTGTCAAGTCCCAGCAGTCGGTCCACCTCGTCGATGCGGGCAGTCAACATGAGGATAGGCACGTCACTGAAGACACGAACCGCCCTGCACACGCTGATACCGTCCATGCCGGGCAACATCCAGTCCAGGATGACGGCATCAGGTACACGCTCTCTCATCATCCGCAATGCGTCGCGGCCGTCGTACATGGCGGTCGCTTCATACCCGTCGGCACGCAGGTAGTTTTGCAGCAGGTCAGATATTTTGCGGTCGTCTTCAACGACAAGCACACGGTGGGCAGGCGTGTTACTCATGCGGCATCGTCTCCAATGCGTGGCAATTCAAGGTGAAACAAAACACCACCTAAGGCGGATGCATTGGCCCGGATCACGCCATGGTGTGCTTTGGCGATCTGCACGCAAATGGCAAGCCCCAGTCCGCTGCCGCCGGTTGCACGCCCACGGGAAGCGTCGGCGCGGTACAAGGGTTCAAAAATGCGCAGCAAGTCATCCGCCGACACACCAGGCGCGGTGTCTTCCACCGCAATCACCACCTTGGCATCGTCGTCGCTGCGCAGTGTCACTGCCACCTGCCCGGGCGCATCGGTGTAGCGCAGGCTGTTGTCGATCAGATTGCCCATCAGTTGTTCGATGCGTTTGGCATCCCAGCGCACCATCACGGGCATCCCAAGTTCGGTGTCCAAAGACAGCGTCAGGCCCAGTTGCGTGGCCCTCAACGTAAATCGCTGAACAATGCCCTCAAGGAGGCGTGCGGCATCAACTTCTTCAAAGTAACACGGCAGCGCCTTGAGATCGGACATGGCCAGCAAGTGCAGATCATCGACCAGTGCGTTCAGTTGCAACACTTCCTCGCGCAATGACAACATGGCTTTGGGTGTCAGCGCGATCACGCCGTCGATGAGCGCGTCAATTTCGCCGCGAAGTACCGTCAGGGGCGTGCGCAGTTCGTGGGACATGTCTGCAATCCATTGACGCCTTGCCCCTTCCAACTTCATTAACCCTGCGGCCATTTGGTTGATGTTGCGCATGGCATCTCCAATTTCATCGGTGCGGGTCGTGTGCAGGCGGGTATCAAACTCACCCTGTGCAATGCGTTCGGTAGCGTCTTGCACCGCTATCAAAGGACGCACCCAATGTCCCGAAATCCAAAAGGCACCGACCAACGCAATCAACAGCAAAACACAAGCCACAGCGACGATGCTGTGGTATTGCGTGTTCAAAAAACGCACCTCCACTTCATTGGGAACAGGCTTGAGTTGGGTCATACGCACCATGGCCACCACTTTATTGCGAACACGAACGGGACGCTCAATGGTGTCTCCTGCCACGCGCTCCAAGTTTCGTCCCAATCGTGCTTGGCCATCCAAATCGTAAACGGCAACGCGGTCCTTAAAGGCATCAATGCTGTCGATAGGGCGTGGTGGCGGACTGAACATCTCGCCTGCCGCCGCAGCAGGAATGGACTGTCGTTTGTTCAACAGCATGGGTGGCGGCCCATGCATCCTCGCAAATTCATGCAGCAGCTCTGGCAAGCCCGTTCCTTTGGCTTCGAGAGATGCGATGCCTCCTGCCTGCTCTGCGTTTTCTGAAACCAGTAACGCAAATTGCTCCAGCCGTTCCACGTCCCTGGTGGCCAGATAGTCTGAAAAACCGTTGCGCAAGTTCCAGGCGCTGAGTGCGCCCATGGCCAGCACCGCCATCAGCACGGTTGAGAGCAGCAAGAGTGCTTGGGTGTGGACAAGTCGAATTCGCATGGCACTCTATTTGGCTCCGCAATTGTGAAGAGAGTGTGAGGTTTTGCACCTATTTTCTCCACATTGTTTTTTCAGAATACAGACATCGGCCAAGCAGGTGCCTGGCCGAAACAAACGGAGTAACTTCATGAAATCCAGCAATATATTGACCTTGCATTCCCTGCTGGCTCTGGTCGCAGCCCTCAGCCTGCAAGTCACCGCAGCCCGAGCACAGGACGCTGTCTGGCAAAACTCTTACCAATTCGAATCGAGTGGCAAATACACGGAGGCTATTTCCGCGATGGAATCTGTGCCTGCCAACGGGCCGGACGCAGAACTCAAACTCCTGCGCCGTGGCTGGCTGTTCTACCTTTGCGGCCAATATGACCAGTCTATCCGTGAATACCGACTGGCCATCGAACGCAACAGCCACTCGATCGACGCGCGCCTGGGGGTAGCCCTTTCTTTGTTGGCGTCCAAACGATGGCGTGAAGCTGACCAGGCTGCACGCACCGTGCTTGACAGGGCACCACACAACTACACCGCCCTGGTACGTCAGGCAATGGCGCAAGAAGGCCTGCAAGACTGGCCTGCACTTACCAGGACGGCACAGACCCTGGTCGCTGATTTTCCCAGCGATGCCACTGCCTACACCTATCTGGCACGCGCCTATGCTTGGCAGGGCAAGATCGCCGAAGCGGCTGGTGCTTATCAAGCGGTGCTGGTGAGATACCCCACGCACGCTGAAGCCAAGGCTTATATCGACAAAAAGTGAGTCATCACCATGCAGCACTTTGACCTTGCAGAGTTGCGCGTCACCACCTGGACTGCGTTGGTCCATGCCGCTGGGCAAACCCCCTTTGACCCTATCGCGTGTGGCAAAGTGCTGGCCGCCCTGGCAGCCATTGAAATGTTCTGGGCGTATCCTGGCCAGGAGGTTCAGCAGCAACTTGCAGATTACCTGAAGGGCGGGCAATTCTCGTTATGGACCCAACTGGTACAACTGGTACGCAATGCCTACCACGCTCTGGTTGACGTTGACTACCGACAGCAGACCTTCAAACCGTTTCAGAGCACACTTGAGCAATTAAACCGCCCAGCCTTACAGGACGACGGCCAATTGCAGTCACCCCAAGTGGCCCAACGCAAACCCTACTTTGAAGTCTTGGTGGTACACCCATTACCTGCCGACTACGCACCACTGTACCGGCAGCAACTCGCCTCGTTTTCTTCTGCACAGGACGAGTTTCTCTACGGCTTGGTTTTTGTGGATTCTGCCGAGGACGCACTCACCTGCGTGCTATCCAATAGCGACCTGCAGGCAGTGGTTTATCTGCAGCATGTTGTGGCATCCACGTTGGCATCATCTGAGCGTTTTGTACAACACACTCAAGCGCTATTGGCAGGCGTTGCCCCGGTGCTGCCGTGCAGCAGCGTGGAAGTGAACCTCAGTCGCAGTCTTCATGCCCTGCGACCCGGACTGGACCATTACCTGATCACCGAGCAGAATGCACTCGAAGTGCCTCTGGAGGTGCGCCAGCACTTTGACCGCGTGCTGTTTCACCACAATCCGTTTCAGGACTTGCATGCCGCCATCCTGGGCGGTGTGCGCAGCCGCTTCAGCACACCGTTCTTTGACGCGCTACAGTGCTACAGCCGCAGCCAAAAGTGCGTATTTCATGCGCTGCCACTGTCGCGCGGGGCCTCGCTTAAAAGTTCTCCCTGGGCGCATGACCTTCTGGACTTTTACGGCGACAACATCTTTCTGGCCGAGACATCGTCCACCCAGGGCGGTCTTGATTCTTTGCTCGATCCCACCGGTGCCATCAAGCACGCACACCACAAAGCCGCGCTGACGTTTGGTGCAGACACCAGCTACTTTGTCACCAACGGCACATCCACTTCCAACAAAATCGTGATGCAGGCCCATGTGCAGCCTGGTGACATCGTCCTGATCGGTGCGGACTGCCACAAATCGGTGCCCTATGCCGCGATGCTGGCCGGGGCTTACCCGATCTTTCTGGAAACCTATGCTTTGCCGCAGTTCGACCTGCATGGAGCGGTGGAACTGCAACAAATCAAGGCGGTGATGAGCGACCTTCAGGCCCAGGGTCGCCTGCATTTGCTGCGTATGGTCACACTCACCAATTCCACTTTTGACGGCTTGGTGACGAATGCGGAGCAGTTCATGATGGAACTGCTGGCCATCAAACCCGATCTCATCTTTCATTGGGACGAGGCCTGGTTTGCCTTTGGCCACTTCCACCCGCTGTACCACTGTCGCACCGCCATGGGGGCCGTGCAAAGCATCCGCGAGCGCATGAAAAACGTGGTCTATCAAAAGTTTTATGCGCAGTGGCGTACCGCCTTTGATGCGTGTACCGATGCGTTCAAGTGGCACCAGCCGATGTACCCAGACCCCGCGCAGGTTTGCTTGCGCGTCTATGCCACACAGTCCACCCACAAGACGCTGACGGCCTTTCGCCAGGGTTCCATGATTCATGTGGCCGACGACGCGTTCAACTGCCCACGCTTTCTGGAGGCTTTTCGCATCCATACCAGCACCTCGCCCAACTACCAGATCATCGCTTCACTGGATGTGGCTCGCAGGCAAGCGGCTCTGGAAGGTTTTCACAAAGTGCGCGAGACCTTGCGCCTTTCCCTGCAACTGCGTGAGCGCATTCGCAGTGCGCCCGATTTGCAAGCCTACTTTCAGGTTCTGGGTGATGAAGCACTGATTCCCGTGTCATTGCGAACGCCTGCCGTGGCAATGGATGTTGCCCAGGGCCGGTCGGCCTTGGCGGCACTGCGTGTGCAGTGGGGCGGATCCGAGCTGGTGGTGGACCCCACGCGCATCACACTGGACATTCGACGCACCGGCATGGATGGCAGCAGCTTTCGGCAACTGTTGATGACGCGCTATGACATCCAGGTCAATAAGACCTCGCGGCATACGGTGCTGTTTTTGATCACGATCGGTGCCAGCCAGTCATCCATTGACTACCTCTTGCAGGTACTGCATGAGATGGCTGCCAAATTTGGCATGGAGCATCGCCACTGCAGCCTTGCCGATGACGAAGTGGCTTCAATAGCGGTGTCACTGCGCCAGTTTCATCCGGCCTTTGTGCCCTTTGCCGGTGGCCAGTTCCCTGTCAGCGACACGCGCAGAGCGTACTTTGCCGGACTCATGGATGACCATGTGACGCATATCCCGTTATCGGCTGACGCATGGGTGCAACTGCAAGCCGGAACGCGGTGGGTGTCGGCCAGCTTTGTCACACCGTACCCGCCAGGCTTTCCGGTACTCATGCCTGGGCAAATCATCACACCCGAAATTTTCAAGACCTTCCAGGTTTTGAAGATCAGGGAAGTCCACGGCTTCCACGCGGAATTGGGATTTCGGGTGTTTAGCCCGGCGTACCTCGACAGCTTCTCACCCATCAACTCTGTTTCTATCACTTCAGGAGAAAACACATGACAGCTCTTGCTTCAACTCAGGCGGGTGTCAGCCAGCACCCTGCGCCAGGCCATTCTGCACGAACAGCGCTTCGCGAGGTGCCGCGCAGCGACAGGATCGTTCTGCACACACTGGACGACATCAAGAAATACTTTGCAGAGCGCACACACCGCACGTTCTTTGTCAGTCCCACCAACTTCAATATGCTGGGCATGCACGATTGGGTGCGTGGCTGGCACAACATCACCCTGCTGGACTGTTTTGACAGTCAGCACGACCATTGCCTGACCGTGCCCGACGACCACACACGCCTGTTTGATGGCGTAGAAGATGTCAACCACTACTTGCTGGACCAGCCCGCTGTGCGCAAGTTGATCGTGGAGGGTGAACGCTCAGAAGTCAAAGACCAGGCCTTGTTTCTCTTCTTTGACGAGGCTCTTGAGAGGAAGTGTGCAGACCTGGGTCTTGAGGTCGCGTTGCCGCCGAACGCATTGGTACGCGAGATGGACAGCAAGATCGTGGCCACCGAACTGGGCAACACGGCAGGGGTCCACAGTGTGCCCCATGTACTGGCCCCTGTAGGCTCCTATGCGGCGCTTCAGTCGCTGGCCATGGATCATGGTCTGGGCGATCGCTGGGTGGTGCAAACCGCCTACGGTGATTCTGGCAAGACCACCTTCTTTATTGGTAGTGAAACGGATTACCAGGCGGTGGCACACAAGGTCGAGTGCGAAAAAACGGTCAAGGTCATGCGCTGGATTCGCTGCAAGTGTGCCGCTGTTGAAGCCTGCGCCACCCGCTGGGGTACCTTTGTCGGGCCGCTGCTCACCGAACTGATTGGCCAGCCTGAACTCACACCCTACGCAGGGGGGTGGTGTGGCAATGAAAACTACGCCAGTGCCTTCACGCCCACGGTGCGTACTGACGTGCAGCGCATGACCCGGGCCATGGGCGATGCACTTTACGCCCGTGGCTACCGCGGCACCTTTGAGCTGGACTACCTGTTGGACCTGGATACGCAAGAAATCTATCTGGGAGAGCTGAATGCGCGCATCACTGGCGTGACGGCCATCACGAACACGTCAGACTTCTCCGAGGCCATGCTGCCACTCTTTCTGTTTCATTTGCTCGAGTTTGATAGTCGCGTGGACCTGTTGCTGGATGTGTGCCAGTTCAACCATGGATTGCTTACTTTAGGGGCACGGGGCCTGTCTTCGCAAGTCATTCTCAAGCACACGAACGATGCACTGCAAGTGATCACCCACGCGCCGCAATCTGGGGTGTATCGGATCAACGATGACGGCGTATTGACCCTAAAACATGCCGGCGTTCGCAGGCGCGATGCCTTGACCCCCAACGAGGCCTACGTGCTGCGCATTCAACAGGCGGGTGAGTATGCCTACCGGGGGAGCGACATGGCCATCATGTTCCTCAATGGCGTGATCCGTGAAGACGATGGTGCGCTCAATCATGCCGGAAAGCGCTGGGTGCAGGCCCTGAAGTCCACATTTGAAACCAGACCGCTCACGCAAGAGGAGCGGGCAACTGTCGCGTTTGCAAACAACCCGGCCAACGTCAAGAGCGCACGGGCGTAAGCAGCATGTCTGCCCCGATCAAACATTTCTACGCTGTGCAAGAAGACCAGCCCGCCCAAAAGTGGCTGGCCCACGCACAGGCTGCTTTGCCCGCCTACCGCCAGTGGTTTGCCAGTGAAGGAGATATCAAACGACCCGCACTGGCGGACTGCCGCAACGCCATGCACACCCACATGCCCGAGATGGTCCCGCTTTGGGAGCGTCTGCTGGACCTGTTGCAGGCCGATGACACAACGGCACGCCTGCTCAGTTTTTATTGCCCGGCGGTGTCCAAATCAGGGTGCTCGCAAGCGGTTTGGACACGTTATGCGCCAACGCTCGTTCGCAACTATGACTTTGTGCCCAGGCTGTGCGAAGGTCGTGTGCTGCACAGCGCATGGCATGGCACCCGGGTGATTGCCAGCACCGATTGCCTGTGGGGCATCCTGGATGGCATGAACGAGCAGGGTCTGTCCGTGTCGATGAGCTTTGGCGGCAAGGACGATGTGTTCTCCGGATTTGGCATAGCACTCATCCTGCGCTACGTTCTGGAGTTCTGCACCACGGTGGACGAAGCAGTCAAGGTGTTGCGGCGTGTGCCTTGCCACATGGCCTACAACGTGACTGTGCTTGATGCCTATGGTCAGGTGCGAACGGTGGAAATCAACCCATTGTGCGAAACCAGCGTGGCCACAAAACCGCTGGCAGTCAACCATCAGGGCGAGTTTGAACTGACGCAGTACGCCATGGTGTCTAACTCGCACGAGCGACACCACGCCATCATGGACAAACTCTGTGACCCGCTGTGCAATGTGGAATCTTTTGTGAACGCGTTTGAGTACAGCCCGCTGCACTGTACCGATCACGGACATGGCATGGGCACGCTCTACACCGCCGTTTACAACCCGCAACGACGCGCCATGGAACTGCGCTGGCCGCGTCGTCAGCGGATGTACCAGTCTTTTGCCCACTTTGAAGCGTGTGATCTTTGGGTGGAACTTGCATGAATGCCGTGTGGACCTTGGTTCGAAAACGGCTGGAAATGTTGTTGCAGGAACTGGCCCTGGGCTATGCCTGGATTGCACTGGTACCGTCCTGGCGTGCCGGTTTGCTGCTTGTCCCGGTGACTTTTTTCATGCCGGTTGCGGGGGCCGTTGGCTTGCTGGGTGCCCTGTCTGCCTGGGGCGCTGCCCAGCTCGCGGGGGCTGACAGTGCAGAGCGGCCTGTGTCGGTTTTCAATGGCTTGCTCTGTGGTCTGTTGGTGGCACATGCCTGGCATGGCGGCTTGAGCCTGGCGGTGCTGGGTGTTCTCTGTGGTGTTCTGTGTGGTTGGCTGTCGGTCGTCATGGGGCGGCTGTCAGGGGCGCTGTTGCGCTTGCCTGTCTTGAGCCTGCCTTTTTCGCTGGTGGCCATGTTTTGCAGCGCGGCCGCAGGCAGTTTATCCACACTACAGCCCAACGACTACCACGCGCCAGTGGCACTGTTCGGGGGTGACGTGGATGTCTTTTTGAGCGCTTTTGGCAATTTGTACATCGCCTCCAGTCCCGTGGCAGGGGCCTGGGTTGTGATCGTGTTGCTGGTGTGCTCGCGTTATTACCTCTTGCTTGCCTTACTGGGTTACGGCGCTGCAGCGCTTTGCCTGGGCACTTTGGGTGCGGCCCCTGAGCATCTGATCGACACGGCCTGGGACAGCAATGCCATTCTGACTGCGCTGTTGGTGGGGGGACTCTTTGCCACACCTTCCATCGTCACGGCAGCTCTGGCCATGCTGGGGGCTGTGTTTGCAGCCTGGATGTCTTTGGCGCTGGGTCGGGTTTTGAACTTTGCGCATCTTGCAGGCTACTCCTCTCCCTTTGTCTTTGCGGCTTGGCTAATGCTTTATGCCTGTGTTCGCAACGCCCGAATCAGTGGCCTGTTCAATGCCGACACCCCTGATCTGCCCCAAACTTCACTGGAGCGCAACCGGGTGGCACGTTCGCGAATTGGCAGCCCCGGCAGCGTGGGTTTGAGCCTGCCCTGTAGGGGGGCGTGGACGGTGTCACAGGGCTTTTCGGGTGAGCACACGCATCGAGGCTTGTGGTGTCATGCGCTGGACTTTGTGGTGCTCAAAGACGGCAAGAGTTTCACCAACAGTGGCAATCGGGTAGAAGATTTTTTTTGCTATGGCCTGCCGGTGATCTCGCCGGTCTATGGCCAGGTCTGGTATGTGGTGAACCATGTGCCGGACAATGCACCGGGCACCCTCAATGCGGTGGAGAACTGGGGTAATTGCGTGGTGATTCGCTTGGCCGGTGGCAAGTTTGTGCTGCTGGCGCACTTGAAGCCCGACTCGGCAGCCGTGCATCCGGGCACCTGGGTCAAGCCGGGGGACTTGCTGGGACTGTGCGGCAACTCGGGGCGCTCACCCCAGCCCCATATCCACCTGCATGTGCAAACCGCTGCCGATTTGGGATCGCCGACCGCACCGTTCCATTTGATGAGCGTGATGGTGAGCGAATCGGATAAAGCCGCACGCTATCACCTGGCGACGGTTCCCGGGCAGGGCGTGCTGTTGATGCCGGCCATAGAAGGCGATGTGCGGCCCCTGTACCTGCTGGCCGGTCGTGGATTGCGCTACCAGGTCACCGAGGGCATCCACCCCGCCCTGCCGTGGTCCATACACTGCGAGGTGGACGCAATGGGTCGGATGGCGTTGGTCTCCAGCCAGGGTGCACGATGTCTGGTGGAGTCCACTTGGGCGGTGTTTGCCTGCTATGAACGCAACACCGTCTGCGACCGGTATTTTGACCTCTGGTTGCTGGCGTGCGGCTATACCCCCGCCTCTACGCAGGTGGATCTCTGGCAGGATGGCTGCGTGCCTGCCCGACTGTTTGCGCAGACATCCGCACACATCTGGACCTGGCTTTTGTGGCCATGGGCGGCTTTTGCCAGCAGCAGGTTCGAGCGCACCTGGGACGTACATGCCCAGTCCTGGATGCAAAAAGGCATCCACACCCAACATTGCAGTGGCATGGCAGTGCAAACGAGTGCCGCCATGGCTGCGCAAATGGGGTGCATTCAAGTGCGAGCGCAAACCGGCGGTCTGGAGGCAGTGTTTCAGGCGACCCACAGTTTTCAACGCGCCGACTTGGGCATTCCTGCATGGGAGGTCACGCTGAACACCCCGTGCATGGCAGCGGCGCAGCAGCCGACTGGACTCACTTTTTGATTTTTCGGCCTGATTCCAGTCATTCTTCTTGCCTGGTGCGGATCAGGAAGTCTGAATTTGTGTGCTGCTGGCAGGTGTGATTCAAAGTGATGTGGAGTTAGGTTCGGGCGTGTCATTGTTCTTTGCTCCATCAACTTTTAAATCCCCCCTAACCCCCCTTTTTCAAAGGGGGGAACAAGTCACGGTGATGCACTGCCTTCTTTCCCCCCTTTGAAAAAGGGGGGTTAGGGGGGATTTGAAGTTCTGGATGGTCTTGTCGAAAACACATCAGTTTGAATCGCACCCGCTGCTGGCAGGATGACACGCTTTGTATCAAAGCTCGCCCAAAGAGTACCCGGATTCCCGTTGATGTCGAATGCGTGCCACAAGAACCAGATCGCGGGCCTCGTCAAATTCGTAGCGCGCCAGATAACCGCTGCGCCTACGCGAAATAATGAGTTCTCTTAGTCCACCCTCAACCGGTCGTCCAATGCCAGGCTGATGCGTCAAAACTTGCAAAGCATCAAGGATGAAATCCAGTAACTCACCAGCCATTGGATCATCTGACGCGACAAGAAATTCATCCAGCCTGAGGAGGTCGTCCAATGCTGCCTGACTGAGGAATACACCAGACATCACCATCAGCCCATGTGCGTGGGTACAAGGTCTTTCGGCTTCGCTTGCAGCCCTTTGCGGTGACTGGCCAAATCTGAAAAATAGGCACGGACACTGCCCAGTTCGTAGCCCAACCCACTGGTCTTCATGTCGCTCAATGCCGCAACAGAGTCACGCGTCAATGATTCACGCAAACGTGTACGGCGCACAGAGTCAGCCAAAGTCTGCACCATGAACGCGTGAAGGCTTAAACCTGCCCTGTGGGCATCCTCCAGAAGTTGCGTTTTGAGCGCTGCGGGCAACTTCAAACTGGTGGGTTTACTCGCGATGTTCATGGTGTGCATTTCTTGCTCCAATTCGGTTGGTAGTCAAATGTTACTACCTTTGAAATGATGCACAGAGGTCGGCATCCAAAAATTTGGCTCCGCAATTGTGAAGAGAGTGTGAGGTTTTGCACCTATTTTCTCCACATTGTTTTTTCAAAATTCATGCATCGGCCAAGCAGGTGCCTGGCCGAATTTATGGAGTGATTCAATGAAAACCGAAATTAACCTTGTACTGCGGGCGGGTCGGTTGACCACCCTCATCATCAGCATGGGAACACTGGCCGCATGCTGCGCTTTTGCAGGCCCCCACGAAGGTGGCGGTGCGCCGCATCAGCCACCGGCACAAGCCATAGATGCCTGCAAGTCTTTGAGCAGTGGACAGGAATGCAGCTTTACCTCCCCGCACGGAGTCGTGAAGGGAAATTGCTGGGCACCAGAGAGCAAGCCCCTAGCTTGCAAGCCCAAAGACGCACCCACCGGTCATTTGAGTGACCCCAAGCAGTCATCACCAGAAAGCCCACCATGCGACTCAAACAGAACTTCCGCTCGGCCATTGCCACAGCAAGCCTCATGACCCGCATGAACAAGCGATGTGGCAGAGAATCAAGCGTTTTGAAGAATGACTTGCACACCGACGAATGTGTGCGATAGCCGCTCTCTTGGGACGAATTGATTCGCATGACAGCAAAAAAACATTCAACAAAACCAGTTCCGGTACGTGACATCACTCTCTGAATTAAGGATTACACATCATGGTCTCACCCATCTCCAATACAGGCGGCAGGGTTGCAATGCCACCCCCCCCAATGAAACCCGAAGATGCTTTCAAGAAAATTGACAGCACCAACAAGGGCTTTATTACCGAAACCGAACTTGCTTCGGCCATCGTGCAGTTTTCGCCACAGGGCATGAGCCTCTCGCAAGCCGATGCGCAGTCTGTCGCCAAAGATGCATTCTCAAAGATGGATGCCAATGCAGACGGCAAGGTGACCAGCAGCGAATTCAAGGACGCTGCCCCCAAGAATTCGCCCAATGGCGGCCCACCGCAAGGGGGTCGCCCGTCAGGGCCGCCACCAGGCCCACCTCCAGGTGGCGGTGCCGGTGGCCCCACAGGGGCCAAGGGTGCCAACGCAGCAAGTGCAAGCAAAAGTACCGACCCGGCCGACACCAACCAGGATGGGACCGTGAGTGAAATGGAACGCCTCGCCTATGCCAGCAAACAGCAGACGCTTGCTGCTGCCGCCTCAGACAACACCAACACCAACACCAACACCAACACCTGATGAACGCTTTCAAAACATTGACAGCGAACCCGGCCAGGGCGCTTGACCACATCACCGGAGGGGGCGCACGCCCGATCTCGTGCTGATGGACGTTCGAATGCCCATCATGAACGGTCTGGATGCGACTGAGCAAATTCGTTTATTGGAAGCGAAACACGGCTAACGACGTGTCAGGATCGTTACCCTGACCGCCAACGCCTTTGAGGAAGACAGAAAGCAGTGCCTGGCCGCTGGCTATAGCCATATGCCGATGTAGGGCAGTTTGTGTACCCGTCCTTGCATCAGTCAAACTTGGCCGCATCGGCCCAGGGCAGGCCCGACAGGTCTTTGGCAGCCAACTGGGGCGGTACGTCCAGCGGCCACTCGATGGCCACCGTGGGGTCGTTCCACAACAGGCTTCGTTCGTGCTCAGGATACCAATAGTCGGTGGTTTTGTACAAAAACTCTGCGTGGTCGCTCAGGGTGACAAAGCCGTGGGCAAAGCCCGGCGGTATCCACAACTGGCGCTTGTTATCGTCTGACAGCATCACGCCGTCCCACTGGCCAAAGCTGGGTGAGGCACGCCGCAGATCCACCACCACATCAAACACCGTGCCACTAGTGACGCGCACCAGTTTGCCCTGCGAATGCGTGATCTGGTAATGCATACCCCGCAAAACCCCCCGTGCTGACCGGCTGTGGTTGTCCTGGACAAACACCACATCGCAACCGGTGGCACTGGCAAAGTCTCGGGCGTTGTAGCTTTCAAAAAAGAAGCCGCGTGCATCGCCAAAAACTTGAGGTTCCAGGATCAGCACATCAGGCAAGGACAAGGAGGTGACGTGGTAGGTCATAAGAATACAGAAATTCAATTAAAAATAGACAATCAATATACAATAAATTAAATGCAGCAAAAAATGCAAAATGATAGCATCCTATGCAATGAGAACGTGCGCTAGAGCCAGTTTTGCAAAAAACATCATGTATTTAATTTGTTGAAATTTGATTATTTTTGTTATGGGATGAGGTTGAGCAGATACTGGCCGTAGCTGTTTTTGGCCAGCGGGGCGGCCAGTTTGCCGATCTGGGTGGCATCGATCCACCCGTGGTTGTAAGCGATCTCCTCGGGGCAGGCCACTTGCAGACCCTGGCGTTTTTGCAGGGTTGCGATAAAGCTGGCCGCGTCCAGCAGGCTGTCGTGGGTGCCGGTGTCCAGCCAGGCATAGCCCCGACCCATCATCTCAACATGCAACTGGCCCATGCTCAGATAGTGCCGATTGACATCGGTGATCTCAAGCTCGCCGCGTGCCGATGGCGCAATGCCGGCGGCAATGTCGCACACCAAGCTGTCATAAAAATACAGTCCCGTCACGGCGTAATTGCTTGCAGGGTGGGTGGGCTTTTCTTCGATGCTGATGGCGCGTTGCTGATCGTCAAAAGCCACCACGCCATAGCGCTCGGGGTCGTTCACATGGTAGGCAAAGACGCTGGCCCCGCTGGAGCGAGCATCGGCGTGGGCCAATTGCCTGATCAGGTCATGACCATAGAAAATGTTGTCGCCCAGCACCAGCGCACTGGGCTGCCCGGCCACAAAACCCCTGCCGATGATGAAGGCCTGCGCCAAGCCATCAGGCGACGGTTGCACGGCGTATTGAATGCTCATACCCCACTGGCTGCCGTCACCCAGCAGGTTGGCAAAACGCGGGGTGTCTGACGGCGTTGAAATGACCAGAACCTGACGAACCCCGGCAAGCATCAAGGTACTCAAGGGGTAGTAAATCATGGGCTTGTCATAGACGGGCATGAGTTGTTTGGACACGGCCTGCGTGACCGGATAAAGCCGGCTGCCTGAGCCTCCGGCCAAAACAATGCCCCGGCGAGTGGTCATGGTGGTCATGGTTGTATGGCTGTTGGGTTAGACAAGGCTAGAGAATCTCAGCCAGCATTCGGCTGACCCCGCCTTGCCAAGGGGGCAGGGTCAAACCAAAGGTGTCTTGCAGCTTTTGGGTATTCAGCCGAGAGTTAAGCGGGCGACGCGCCGGTGTCACAAACTCACTGCTGGGCACAGGCACGATGTCTTGGGCGGTGATTTTGAGGGCGGGTTGCAGGTGTTGTGCCTGATCCAGCACGTATTTGGCATAGTCGTGCCAGGTGGTTTCACCGCCTGCGGCCAGGTGATAAAAACCAGCCAGCGCATCAGCCTCTGCGCCCCTTTGGGTGATCTGCCGGATGGCGTGGGCCGTCACATCAGCGATCAGATCGGCCCCTGTGGGGGCACCAAACTGGTCGCAGACCACCTTGAGCTGATCGCGCTCCTGGCCCAGCCGCAGCATGGTCTTGGCAAAGTTACTGCCTCGTGCGGCATAGACCCAACTGGTTCTGAAAATCAAATGCCGGTGGCAAGTCCACGACGACAGGCGCTCACCGGACAGCTTGCCTGCACCGTATTGATTGACGGGGCAAGGGGTGTCGTCCTCGGTCCAGGGGGTATCGCCCTGGCCATGAAAGACATAGTCCGTGCTGAAATGCACCATCCACGCGCCGATGTGCCGTGCCCCCACGGCGATGGCCTCGGCCCCCAGGGCGTTGACGGCAAAGGCCAGGTTGTAGTCGGCTTCGGCGGCATCGACGGCGGTGTAAGCGGCAGCATTGACAACAACGTCGGGTTTTTGGTCCCATATAAACCGAGAGACCTGTTCAGGGTAGGTCAGATCACCCACGTGATCCGGACTGTGGCGGTCAAGAGCGGTGACATCGCCCAGCGGGGCCAGGCTGCGTTGAAGCTCCCAACCCACCTGACCGTTTTTGCCATACAAGAAAATTTTCAAAATGTGCCTCCAAAATGGGGTGATCCAGGCGGCCCGCTGGGCTTGTGTGGGGTGATGAAAGCAGGGGGGGCTGCGACGATCTTGATGAGCTTGAAAAAACGCTACCTGCGCGTGGCAGCAGACGCGCTGGATGTTGCTCTGGGCTGGGTGATCAGGGCATCTTCAAGCTTGCCTGCCAACTGCGCAATGGCCAAGGATGCAGGGCAGCCCGGCATGTTTTGTACCAACAACTGGCGACGCATGATGGCCTGGCGCACAGAAGGGTCGGACGGAACGTCGCCCTGGTGAATCAAACGCACTTTGTGGCCAGGTTTGGACACCACAAAGCGGTCCAGCACCTGTTGCAACTGTGTGGTGATCGCACGGCCATCGCCCATGCGGGCCGTTTGATTGACCACGACGCGTATGATTTGACGGCTTTGCTCACCCACCAGCACCTTGATGGTGGCGTAGGCATCGGTGAGCGACGTAGGCTCAGGTGTGGCCACGACCAAAACCTCGGATGCCAGCGACACCGCAAACAAGACCACGTCAGAAATGCCAGCACCGGTGTCGAGCAACACGATGTCGTAATGCGGTAGCAGACCGGTGATGATGCGCAAAAAATCCTCGCGCACATTGGGGGTTAGCCGTGAATACTCCACCATGCCTGAACCCGCCAACAGCACCGCAAAGCCGCCCGCAGTGCGGACGATGGCCTCTTCAAGCTGGGCCTTGCCGGTAAAAACATCATGAAGGGTGATTTTGGGGTAAAGGTTGAGCACCACGTCCAAATTGGCCAAGCCCAGGTCCGCGTCCAGAACCAAAACCTTCAAGCCTCGTTTGGCCAAGGCCGCCGCCAGATTGGCAGACAAAAAGGTCTTGCCTACGCCGCCCTTGCCGCTGGTGACAGCCAAAACTTTGCCCAGGGGTTTTAGCGGTATCAAGCCAGATACCGGCTCTGCTGCGGTTTCGTTCACGACATCGCTCATTTCAGTTCACCCCACTCAATGTGCTGCCAGATGAACCAACTGAACCGACAGAACCACCCTTTGGCAAACTCTCGGTCCAGGCTGCATCGTCCATGTCGAGCGAGGCAAACAAGAGACTTTTTTCTTCGGGGCTGACCGACATAACCGGTTGGGCTTCAATGCAGACGCGATTGCGGCCTTCTTTTTTGGCCTGATAAAGCTCAATGTCTGCACGATCAAGCCATAGCTCAGGGGTAGAACGCACCCACCTAGGGGCGTAGGCTCCCCCAACGCTGACCGTGACACTGAGCGTCTGCTTGGGGGCAATGGGGACGGCCAATACACTGATCGACTGGCGCAGGCGCTCAGCCACTTGCAGTCCATAACAGCCTTGGCAGTTAGGCAAAATGATGACAAACTCTTCGCCGCCAAAGCGGGCCAGCGTGTCGATCGGACGGATGCAGCTGGCCAAAGTATGGGCCACTGCCTGTAGCACAAGATCACCCACAGGATGCCCGTGGGTGTCGTTGACGATTTTGAAATGGTCGATGTCCAGCATCAACAGCAGCGCGGGTTCGCCAGATCGGGTGACGACCTCGATCTCGCGTGCAAGCACGTTGTTGAAGTAGCGCCGGTTGGCCAGACCCGTCAAGGGGTCTTGCAAAGACAGTTCGCACAGCTTGTCGATGACGGCCTGTAGGTACAGGCGCACACCACCCTTCACATCGGGAAGTACCTGTTCGCTGTGGCCCAGCAAGGCACGAGCATCCTCCAGACGCAGATCGCGCAAATCAACCGTTTTGGATGCCGTTTTGGATGTCACAAGCAAGCCGTGCAGGGGTTAAGCCATTTAGGCTACGACGCGCACCAGTTCAAGGCATTTGTTGGAATAGCCCCATTCGTTGTCATACCAACTGACCAGCTTGACAAACGTGCCATCCAGGGCAATGCTGGCATCGGCATCAAAGATGGAGATGCGGGTGTCGCCACGGAAGTCGGTGGCCACCACTTTTTCATCGGTGTAACCCAGAACGCCTTTCATGGCACCCTCGCTCTGCGCTTTGATCTCTGCGCAAATCTCAGCCAATGTGGCCGACGTATTGAGTTCAACGGTCAGGTCAACCACCGACACATCGCTGGTGGGCACACGAAAGGCCATACCGGTCAGCTTTTTGTTCAGCTCAGGAATGACCTTGCCGACGGCCTTGGCGGCACCGGTGCTGCTGGGAATGATGTTTTCAAGAATGCCACGACCGCCGCGCCAGTCTTTCTTGCTGGGGCCATCGACGGTTTTTTGGGTGGCGGTGGCGGCGTGAACCGTGGTCATCAGGCCGCGTTTGATGCCGAACTTGTCATTGACCACTTTGGCCAGCGGGGCCAAACAGTTGGTGGTGCAACTGGCGGCACTGATGATGTCCTGACCGGCGTAGGCGGCGTGGTTCACACCAAAGACAAACATAGGGGTGTCGTCTTTGGATGGGGCTGAAAAAATGACTTTTTTTGCACCGGCGGCCAGGTGCTTCTCGCCTGCTGCCTTGTCCAAAAACAGCCCTGTGGATTCGATGATGACATCAGCACCCACTTCAGACCACTTCAGATTGGCGGGGTCTTGTTCTTGTGACAGGCGAATTTTTTTGCCATTCACGATCAAAAAGCTGCCATCGATCGAAACATCGCCCTTGAACCGGCCATGGACCGAGTCAAACTTAAGCATATAGGCCAGGTAATCGGGGGCCAGAAGGTCATTCACTGCGACGACTTCGATGTCGCTGAAATGTTGCAGTGCAGAGCGCAAGACGTTGCGTCCGATGCGGCCAAAACCATTGATACCGACTTTGATTGTCATACTGTCTCCAAGAGTAAAAAAACACAAACTGCACAGTTCCAAATGGATGTGCTAATAAACACCAAGCGATCAAGCGACCGAGGACCATTGCAACAGCCCCAGACGCACCTGAAAGCGCGTGGATTATCCCCATAATCACCAAGCCGTCCCATCAGGCAGCACTGCGGGGGTGGTACACGGCCACACGCTGGCCTGCTCACAGCCTTAGCGTGTGGTCTGCAAAACCTGGCATACCGTGTCTGCGACGCACTCCGGCGTAAAACCAAAATGGGCAAACAGCACCGATGCCGGTGCAGACTCGCCAAAACTGTCGATACCCACCACGGCGGCGCAGCCGTATTTCCACCAGCCATCCTTCACGCCCATTTCGACCGCGATGCGCGGCACACCGGACGGCAACACCTGCGACTTGTACACATCATCCTGCCGGTCAAACGTGGTGGTACTGGGCATGGACACCACGCACACGGCGATGTGTTTGGATGCCAGCAGCGACTGCGCCTGAAGGGCCAGTTGCACTTCAGACCCCGTGGCGATGAGGATCGCTCTGGCAGGCCCCGAAAGCCCCACACGGTCCGGACCGGCCAGAACATAGCCGCCCTTGCCAATGTTGTCCAAAGCATCTTTGGGGCAATAGCTGAGGGCCTGGCGCGACAACAACAAGGCGGTAGGCCTGTTTCTGTTTTGCTGCAGGGCGACCGTCCAGGCCACCGTGGTCTCTGCTGCGTCACAGGGCCGCCAGACATCCAGATGGGGGATCAAACGCAAACTGGCCGCATGCTCGATGGGCTGGTGGGTGGGGCCGTCCTCACCCACGCCAATGCTGTCGTGGGTAAAGACGTGCACCACGCGCAACTGCATCAGGGCCGCCATGCGAAGGGCATTGCGGCTGTAGTCGCAAAAAGTTAAAAAAGTGCCCCCATAGGGGACAAAACCGCCGTGCAGTGCGATGCCATTCATGATGGCGGCCATGCCAAACTCTCGCACGCCGTAATTGATGTGCCGGCCACCATTGCTGGCACCCTCAGGGCTAAAGCGCAAGGCGGGTGTGCTGGGTGTTTGGGTCAAATTAGACCCCGACAGGTCTGCCGATCCACCCAAAAGCTCAGGCAGTTCGGCGGTCAATTGCTCAAGCGCCATCTGACTGGCGCGGCGGCTGGCAACGGACTCTGCCCGTGCGTGGGCGGCGAACAAAGCCTTTGCGGCCAACGGGTCAAAGTGACTGGGCAAGTCGCCCCTGTACCTTCGCGACAGTTCTTGCGCCAGTGCGGGGTAGGCCTTTTGGTAGTCCGCCAAGCGGTTGACCCAAGACTGCTCGGCCTGACGGCCTGCGTCTTTGGCGTTCCACGCGGCGTAGAGGGCATCCGAGATGACAAAAGGCGGGTCAGTCCACCCCAGCTTTTGACGGGTCAGGGCAACCTCATCGGCCCCTAAAGGCTCGCCGTGGGATTTGGCTGTGCCTGCGCGGTTGGGGCTGCCGTATCCGATGGTGGTCTTGCAGATGATCAGCGTAGGCCGGTCGGCAGATTGTTGGGCTGTGGCAATGGCGCTGGCCACCTGCAGGGCATCGTGCCCATCGACAGGCCCCAGCACGTGCCAGCCGGATGCCACAAAACGCTGCGCGGTGTTGTCGGCAAACCAGGGGGCAAGCTGCCCGTCGATCGAAATGTCGTTGGCATCGTACAAGGCGATCAGCTTGTTCAGCTTCCAGACACCGGCCAGCGAGATGGCCTCTTGGCTGATGCCCTCCATCAGGCAGCCATCACCCACAAAGGTATAGGTACGATGATCGACCACCTCACAGCCTTCTCGGTTGAACTCTGCGGCCAATAGCTTTTCAGCCAGGGCCATCCCCACGGCGTTGGCCAGGCCCTGACCCAGGGGGCCGGTCGTGGTCTCAATGCCAAGGGCCTCAATATGCCGCTCAGGGTGGCCCGGGGTTTGGCTGCCCAACTGACGAAAGTTTTTGATCTCGTCCATCGGCAGGTCGTAGCCCGTCACGTGCAGCACGGCATACAGCAGCATCGAGGCATGACCATTGCTGAGCACAAAACGGTCGCGGTCAGGCCACATGGGGTTGTCCGGATTGTGTTTGAAGTGCTGACCCCAAAGCGCCACAGCCATGTCAGCCATGCCCATCGGCGCACCCGGGTGGCCCGAGGCTGCGGCTTGTACTGCGTCCATGGACAAAACGCGTAGGGCATTGGCCATGTCGGTCAGACTGACGGTGACGCTGTTGGGTTGGGCTGTGGGTTGGATTGCCATGTTGAACGATCTGCCAAAAGTGCGAAAAGTGCGAAAAGTGCGAAAAGTGATGAAGGGTAGTCAGTTTATCTGGTCGATAGCCACGTGGTCAGGGCTTTGGGGCAGATGTCACCGATGCCGCAGGTTGAATTTGCAGTGTGCTGCGGGTGTTGGCCGTGACATCGTCAAGGCTCAAGTGTTGGGGCATGTAGCCGCCTACCGCATAGGCCGCCGCCTGATCCTGGTAATGGACATCAAACAACACCCCGCTTTGGCCCACGGGGTTGATGCCGGTGGCCTGGTCAGGATTGGCAAAGTCGATCACACGCCGTGTGGACGGGCCATAGGTAACGGCCCAGGGCGCAGGGCCGATGGGCATGCCTTGGTTGTTGGGTACTTCACGCGTACCAGGCATCTCAAAAGGCCCGACGTTCAGCAACCAGTCCCAGGGTTTTTGGGCAGCCAGCGGGTGAACGTGGGTTAAGGTATGGGCATGGCCCCAGCCCCAGTCGCTGGGGCTGTTGCCCAAGGTTTGGCGCAGATGGCTCATGGTGGCACGCCAGGCGATGCGAACGATGTCCTGCCTTGATTCTTCGCGTTTGGTTTTGACGTTGTTCCACCACGGCGAATCTTCGTTGGCCGCCAGTCGCGGCAGTGCCAAGTCAAGCGCCCGTGTGCTTAACAAGTTGTTGAACTGTTCGTCACCCAATTCATCGGCCATTGCGGCGTGGGCCAGCTCATACAAAAACTGGGTAAATACCGTGGGCGGAATGTTGAATGTGGTGTATTGCCCGTCCCATAGCACCAGGCTGTCAAACAGCGAGCGCTCAAGGGGGTCTCTCACCACCTCGCTCAGGTCCGGGACGAGCGGCTGTAGCACCCGCCAAAAATAGGCGGTCTGGGTGCTGAGTTGTAGCGCCTGGGTGTTTTGGGTGTGCCACAAAATCTCGTCGTTGCCCAGACGATCTTCCAAAGCCTGACCGCGGTCAAACGGGTTGTAGTAGCCCGGGATAGGCAGTCCGCTGGTGGATGTGGGCTGAAAGTTGGCCGACACAATGTAGCCCCGCTCAGGGTCTTCGGTCTGGGGGTTGTCCTCAAATCGGTAAAACCCCTGTTTGTCAGACTCTGGTGTGCTGCCGTCCAGAATAAACGCGGGGTTAACCCCCAGGGGGCGGATGGGCAATTTGGCCGCAGCCCACCAGCCGATGTGGCCAGACTGGCTGGCCCACACCACATTCAGCCCTGGCGCGTGAATGTTCCTGGCCGCAGCGCGTGCTTTTGGCAGGGTATCGGCCCGATTCAGTTGGTAAAAGGCTTCAAGCAGGGGGTTGTCGGTCTCCAAAAAAGCCCACCACATGGCGATTGGCGCGGACTCAGCCGGCTCTGAACGGATGGCATCGGTGATGATGGGGCCGTGCGGCGAGCGGCGCAGGGTGAGCGTGACAGGCTTGGCACCTTTGACTTGAATGGTCTCGGTGCGCACTTGCATGTCCGTCCACTGTCCTTGGTACCACACCTGATCGGGGTTGTCGGGGTTTTGCTTTTCGGCGATCAAATCCATGTCGTCGTTTTGAAACAAGGTCAAAGTCCAGCCAAATTGCGCGTTGTGCCCCAGCAGCGCCTGTGCATTGAGCGTCTGAAAATAGCCATACAGATCAAACCCCGGCGTACTCAAATGGGCCTCGTACCACACCTGCGGTACGGCAAACCCAATGTGGGGGTCACCGGCCAAGAGCGGCAGTCCTCTGGACGTTCGCTGCCCCGACACGGCCCAGGCATTGCTGCCCTCAAACAGCGGCACACCGGCCACCGACTGGGCCTCTGCACTGATCTGCGCAATCTGGGCCAGTGCTGGCCACGCCCTGTGACCGGGTGGGTGGCCCGATTGCAGGGCCGTTGTTTCAACGGGGTCGATCACCCCGGAGGGCTCCCAATCCAGGTCAAAGATCGCCAGGTAGTCCGGCCCCAGCTCGTCGCGCACAAAGGTCATCAGGGGGTCGGTTTTGAGCGCTGCGGCAAAGCTGTAAGCCAGATAGCCCGACACGGCCAAGGTGTCTTGCAGGGTAAACGGGCGTTTTTGGATGCCCATCAGGTCAAACTCAAGCGGCGCGGGGTGGGTGGACTGAAACTGGTTGACACCATCCAGATAGGCCAACTGAGCTACCAAGGCGGGGCTGCGGGGGGCTGCTTGCAATCGGGCGGCCGTTTGAATGGCGTGGTCTCTGATCCCCAGGGTGCGAAACAAACGGTCGATCCGCAGCATTTTGGTGCCAAACACCTCGGCCAGTTCGCCCATGGCCAGCCGACGCACCATTTCCATCTGAAACAAACGGTCCTGGGCGTGAACATAGCCCAAAGCGCGGTAAAGGTCGGCCTCGTTGCCAGCACTGATGTGCGGCACACCGCGCTCGTCGTAACGCACCGTGACGGGAGCCTTGAGCTGCGTCAGGGTGATCTCGCCCGATCGCTTTGGCAGCTTGGACCAAAAATACCACACCCCAGCCCCCAAGCTGAGAACCAGGGCGGCAAGCAATATACCCAGAACAATTTTAAGAACAAGTTTCATTGGCACCGTTTGGCTCACAGTATCACCATTCCCGACATCGCAATCATGACGATCTTGTTTTGCATTCGCAGTCATAACTGCATTGGGTCAAAAATTAAAACAGTGACACAGCAATACATCCATGTACTGCCATGCACATTCATTCGCAGTATGGACAACTGCATGAAATGGCTTGCACGGAATTATTTGTCACAAAGACATGTTTACTGAGATACCGGAAGAATTCACACCATAAAATATTATTCTGCCTAATGCCAGACCATTTGAAAACTGGGCAGCACCCGCAGGATCGCTGTACTGCATTTGATCACCTGGAAGCAAATACTTTACCTTGGCCACTCCGGAAGACAGAGCTTTTTGCGCCGTGTCGTAAGATGGACAGGATTTGGCCAGATTGAAATTTTTGAGTAACAAACGAAGCTGTGTTACAGGAACACTCCAAACATTCACATCATGGCTTAATTCAGTGGCACAACCGTTTACTGTGGGGCCAATCAGAATGACCCTGAAAATTTTGGAGGTTCTGATGAGTTCAAGATTGGTACCAAGCTCAATACCAATTTCCGAGTACTCGGAAATATCCACAGTGTTATTACCGGGTGCGCCAACAGTACCATTCATCGAACCTGGCTTTGCAGAAGGACTGAGACCATAACCCCATGACAAAGTAGGTGAAATGAAATTGTTGTCAGATGTGAACACAGCGCCAGAGCCTTCGCCGGGCACATCTGGCCACCACACATCGGTTACGCCGCGACTCAATACACCGTCCATGCTGACGCTGAAGCTGCCACCCTCTATCGACTGCACGTTGACGGAATTATTGGCTATATCATTTTTGGTGAATGTCTTGGAGGGTGATGTACCTTTGTAGCCACTTGCAAACGGTAACATTTTATAAACAACTGATAGTCTATCTTTGTTAACGTTTCCGTATTCATCCTTATAGCTGCCTTCTTTTAGAGTAATTGTAACCTGGTTACTGGTTGGATACGGGACTACTGTAAATGCAACAGAAGCGCTACCCATGGCATCAAATCTAATTTCTGGCTTCGCCATGGATGCACCCACAATGTCCAAACCATTGAGAAACAAACTTGCATCTGATTGAATCAACTTATTGAACCACAAAGAGTAAGTTATATTACCAAACAGAACATTACTCAACCAAACATTGGAGACAGAAGGTGGTGTCACCCTATCTGTTGTGTCAACACTGTATTCTGAGGGTACCATATTCAAGGAGCCGGCCACATTCCTGTAAGCGCCTGCATCCATACGAATAACAACAGGGCTATCCATCAAGGGTGTCCACGTCGATAGTTTCCAAACATTGTCACTTGTTTTTGTCAGATCGGATGATGCAACTGCATTGGATGCTATAGAAGCACCTACAAAAAAATCAACGTGTATTTTGTCATAATTAATATCAACGATATGATCATCAAAGGTCAAAGCAATTTCCATCTGCCTGGTTGACGTAACATAACCAGTACGAGCGACACTGATTAACTTGGGGCCAGTCGCATGGATGGATACTGTACCACTCATTGTTGCCAAATTTGTATATCCAGCCAAATTTGCAAATGTGCCAGAATCCATCGTGGCTGTCACCATCATGACATGACTGTCGGTCACACCACTGACGGCAAGCGTGTAATGGGTGGCATCCAATTTTGTCCACGCATCTTTATTGCCACAACCAACATTCACAATACCCTCAGAGGGTATCGTGCTTGTCTTGCCGCATGTTATGTTCACGTCATCCTTGGTAAATGACGCGCCAACATCTTCGCTGAAAACAAACGTGAAAAGAACAGATTTTCCGTCCCCGGTCAACACCCCGCCGACCGATTTCAAATAAGGTAGCTGCAATATTCCACTGATGCTGGTGCTTGTGGTCGTCATGGTGCTGGTACTGGTACTGGTACTGGTACTGGTACTGGTACTGGTACTGGTGCTGGTGCTGGTACTAATACTAATACTTGTACTTGTACTATGGATACAGGTGGCCAGAACAAGATTGGGATTGCCTGCCAGATCAAAGAACTGGTTGGCGTTCACGGTGGCGCTGAGGGGGCCTGTTGTGGGTGTCACGGTCAGCGTGTAAATGGTGGGACTGATTTGAGTGACCGTTGGCGATTGGTTGCCGCCCGTCACCCGGACGTTTTCTGATTTGAACCCTGCGACGGGTTCACTGAATACAAACGTGAATGTGACCATGCCCGCCGGGGGGGTATCGGACGACGAGATGGATACTGTTGGATTGGTGTTATCGGTCGATGTGCCGCCGCCGCAAGCCGTGATGGCCAGGCATATAGCCAAAGTGCAGACTGTGAGGATGTGAGTGAAGGTTGTTGTAAAGCGGTTCATATGTACTCCAAAGTGACGGCGCGTAAGCCGTGAGAAACGTCATTTGCCAGCGTAATTATCACGTATCCAGAACGACACCCTTGTGTCAGTCATGAAGCAACTCAATTGATAAAAAACACGGTTCAAGCATGGGTGAACACTCACCTATCGTAATCGTTTAGACCCAGTCACCATCATTCCCGCGAAGGCTCCAACCAGTATGTCAAGAGATTGTTTTTGTGGTTGTCGCAGTGATAGGCGATTGGCGACTTCAGTTTGAAGGGGGTTATTCATGTTAATTTCTCCTGGCGCAACTGTTGTGCTGATATTCGCACCAGCTTTTGATCCTGCACGATAACGATGCAGGTGTCGGTTTGTATGGCGATCTTGCGTGCCATAGCCGCCGCACGTTGAATGGCCTGCACCGATGCCCGCAGATCAGGGTCTTTGGCTTTTGATAAATCTTGGTACATCATTTATTTTCTCCCCATGCAAGCATCAAGGGAATCGCCCCTGCATTGTCAAACAGTGCCCAGGCATCTACCAAATTTTGGTAATACTGCTCAAAATTATGCCGACCGGCAGTAAAGCGTCGCCGAATCACTTCATCAGGAATATCGTTCCCACCATGCCTCACACGTTCAGCCACGCGCTCAATGGCGGCTTCAACCGATGGCAAAGTCAAAAAAAACAGGCTGATGTGGTAGCCACTGCGCTTCCATTCTCGGACATAACGCAGATACATCAAGCCGGACAAAGTGGTTTCGATAGCAAAACTTTCACCACGCTTGGTGCATTCAGCAATTTCTTTCAACATCAAGCGTCCTGCTTTGATGGCAGCAGTTTCTGGCGCAAAAGGTGCAAGACCTGCTGCAATGAGATCAGCGTTGATAAAACGCGGGCACTGCGCCTCAGACGGCAAAAACGAGCGGGCAAAAGTTGTCTTTCCGGCACCGTTGGGTCCCGCAATGATGATAATTTTTTTATTCACATCACATCCCCAAAAAGTTGAAGACTCATGGTCACCATTGACACCCCGTCACCGTCATTCCCTCGAAGGCGGGAATGACGGTGACGGGGGTCTAAACGGTTACCTTGACGCTGTGTATTTTGTATTTGCGATCCCACGCCTTGGCATGGAAGCGATGAAGTGTCATTGTTGTAAATAAGTTACATGCTCAATAAGTATGATTAACGTAGCGCCTTATGCAGTATCGACGTGCATTGTTTGAAAAATTTAACAAAATATATTGTATGTTATTTATTGTTGTTCACATGGTGTGCCGCTTGCAGGGCACTGATGACAGCCCCTTCAAGCGTAGCGGGGTAAGGGCCGGCCACATAGTCGCCGCAGGCATACAGCCCGTCAGCAATGCGCCCGGGCGGGCGTACCAGGTTGGGTGTGCAGGCAAAGGTGGCGCGCTTTTCAACCACGGTTTGCACGGCTTGCAAGCAGATGCCCAACTGTGACCGTGCCTGGGCCAGCACCTGTTGCGTCACAGTGTGGTGATCACCCTCGCAGGCACTGGCCACCAACGCCAATAGCCCGGGCTGACCACCCATCTGGCCGCGATCAAAAACAAACTGAGCTGGCGCATCAGCTTGGCTGTGCAGCGCCAGCATGGGCTGGGGCAGGCGGGCATCAGCGCTGTAGGCGTAGACCGTGGCGATGGCCAAAAACCGCAGGGACTGCGCGATGCTGGCCCAATCGTGCATGGCGCTGGCGCTTGTTTTTGCGGCAAAAGGGGCTGACCGGACAAGCACCTCAGCCGCATCTGAGGCTGAGGTGGCCATCACAACGGCATCAAAGCATTCGCCCTGAACTTGCCATTGCCCCGCATTGCCGGCATCTTGAGTGGTCTGTATGGGTTGAAAGGGCTGAGGGGGCTGAATTTGCTGCACTCTTTGCCCCAGACGCACCAGGCCGCCGCGCTGCTGTAGCCATTGCACAGCCGCCGCCGGAAAGAGTGCCGTCAAGTCCACCCGTGGCAGCAGCAAATGAGAGCCTTTCGATACACCGGGTGCGCCCAGCAAGGCATCGTGCATCACCCGCAAAAATGTCCGTCCGCAGGCCATATCAGGGGGTGTGTTGAGCGCCGACACACACAGCGGAGCGATCAAACCCGCCATGATGGCAGGGGGCAGGCTGCGGCACAGGTCCGTCACCGACAGACGTGCGTCGCACACAAACCCTTTGACCGCCCAGCCCGCCGATACGCGCAAAAGCGAGCATTTGTCGGCCAGTGACCAGCCTGTCGCCCCAAGAATGCCGCCCAGTGCATCCAGCGGTGCGGGCAGCTTGGCAAACTGTAGGCCGCGTCCATCGGGCCATCGCAGGGTCATGGGCAGATCAAGCAAGCAATCGCGGGGGTCCATGCCCACCTGGCGCATCACAGCCAGGGTGTGGGTATAGGCCCCGATCAGGATGTGCTGACCGTTGTCCAGACAGGCCTGTGTGCCATCAGGCAGACAGTAAGGTGCAGGCAAGGTTCTGGCTCTGCCGCCCACGTGGTGCGAGGCCTCAAAAACCACCACGGTGTGACCGGCATCGGTCAGGTAAACGGCTGCGGCCAGGCCCGCCCAGCCGGCCCCGATGATGGCGACCTTCATCGGTGGGTCACCCAAAAGCTACTAAAAAAAAAGTAATTTACCTTATTTATTGTGCGTGACGAGGCAGAATAGCGCGTCAATACTGCACAGTTGACTTGTTGGTACATTGATTTCAATGTAAAAACTTGTTGTTGATCGATCATCACAAACGTCCCAGGGCCTGAACCTTCCAGGCCAGCCACAGTTTGCGCAAAGGAGTCAGGCTGATGCGCTGGTGCAAGACTTGAAACTGGTCGCGTTCCATCTCGCCAAGCAGGGCACGGTAAATACTGGCCATCATCAGGCCGGGCTTTTGGGCACGGCGGTCTGCGGCGGGCAAAAGCGCCAGCGCCTGGTCATAAACATCTTGGGCGCGACGCGCCTGAAAACGCATCAGCGCCGTAAAACGGTCTGAATAGACCCCGTTCAAAATCTCTGGAACGGTCACGCCAAACTGTTTCAACTCGTCCATTGGCAGGTAGATGCGCCCACGCCTGGCATCTTCGCCCACGTCGCGAATGATGTTGGTCAGTTGCAGTGCCTGTCCCAGCAGGTGGGCATAGTCTGTGGTTTGGGGGGCGGCCTGGCCAAAAATCTGCGCGGCAACCTCACCCACCACGCCCGCCACCAGATGGCAATAGCGCTGCAAACTGGCGTAGTCCAGATAGCGGTTTTGCTGCAAGTCCATCTGGCAGCCCGAGATGATCGCCAGCAGGTGGCGCGCCTCTATGCCATAGTCCTTGCACAAAGGCATGATCGCCTGCATCACCTTGTGCGACGGTGCCCCACCGGCAAATGAGCGCGTGACCTCGGTACGCCACCAGTCCAGTTTGCCAGCAGCCGTACCGTGGTCTGATGTGTTATCGACCACATCATCCACCTCACGGCAAAACGCATAAAACGCTGTGATGGCGGCACGCCTTGGGGCGGGCAAAAACAAAAATGCGTAATAAAAACTGCTGCCTGATGCGGCGGCTTTTTGCGATACGTAGTCTTGAGGTGTCATGGCGGGGCGGTAGATCAGTGCAACGGTTCAACGGGATGTCGCTGTAGGTGCGTACCGGCCCGCGCAAGAAAACCTACGCCAAAAAGGGGTGGCGCAAGGTGATGGTGTGGTCGCGGTCGGGACTGGTTGAAATCATATGCACCGGCACACCGCTCACTTGCTCAATGCGCTGCAAATAGTGGCGGGCAGCAGCAGGCAAATGGTCGTACTGCGTGATGCCACGGGTGCTGCCCTGCCAGCCGGCCAGGGTTTCATAGACCGGTTTGCAATGCGCAATGTCGTCGGCCCCCATGGGCAGAATGTCGGTCACCGCGCCATCTTGCAAGTACCCCACGCACAATTGCAGTTCAGGCAGGCCGTCGAGCACATCCAGCTTGGTGATGCACAGCCCAGAGAGACCATTGACCTGCGCTGAACGCTTGAGCAGAGCGGCATCAAACCAGCCACAGCGGCGGCTGCGACCGGTGGTAACGCCGGTCTCGGCCCCCACGGTGCTCATGTGGTAGCCGGGTGTGCCCGGGGTTTGCCAGTCCAGCTCGGTTGGAAAAGGCCCGCCACCCACGCGGGTGCAATACGCCTTGGTGATGCCTAGGACGTAATGCAGCAGACCTGGGCCAACCCCAGCGCCAGCGCTGGCATTGCCTGCGACACAGTTGCTGGAGGTGACAAACGGATACGTGCCGTGATCCACGTCCAAAAAAGTGCCCTGGGCACCTTCAAACAGCAATTTGTCGCCTCGCAGGTAGGCATCGTTCAGCTCTCGCGAAACATCGGCCACCATGGGCCGCAACAGCGTGGCGTGCTGCATGGCTTGGTCATAAACCGCATCAAACAACACCTGTCCGGCGCTGACAAAGGGCTGCAAGGCCGCGCCAAAGTCGATCTGCGCCGAACCCAGGTAGGTGCTGAGGATGTGGTTGTGCAAGGCCAGCAGGTCACGCAAACGCGCAGCAAAGCGATCAGGATGCGCCAGGTCTTGCACACGCAGGGCACGCCTTGCAATTTTGTCCTCATAGGCAGGGCCAATGCCGCGACCGGTGGTGCCGATCTTTTCAACGCCGGACTGTTCGCGGGCACACTCCCGCGCGATGTCGATGGCTGCGTGAAAGGGCAATATCAGCGGGCAGGCTGCACTGACGCGCAGGCGAGAGCGAACCTCGATTCCGGCTTGTTCCAGTTGGGCGATCTCATCAAACAGTTTGGCAGCAGACAGCACCACACCATTGCCGATGTAGCACTTGACCGCAGGGCGCATGATGCCGCTGGGTATCAGGTGCAGGGCAGTTTTAACCCCGTTGATCACCAGCGTGTGGCCGGCGTTGTGGCCGCCCTGAAACCGCACCACACCTTGGGCGCTTTCGGTCAGCCAATCGACCAGCTTGCCCTTGCCTTCGTCGCCCCACTGGGTGCCAACGACGACGACGTTTCTGCCTTGGAGGATGCTCATGTTTTGATTGTGTTGAGGATGGTGTTTGGGTTGTGCTTGGATTGCGCTTGGATTGTGCCCAATACCGGGGCGCAAAGCGTACCATAAGGGCAAGCCCCGAACGTCAGCACAACAACCCCTGTGACGAGCGGGCCATGCCCACCCAAGTGTCGTGTCCCCTATGATAGGCGTATCGTTCAAGCGATTATTCCGATCGCCTATCGTGCTATGGCTATCTCCGTCATCATCATCACCCGCAACGAAGAGTCCAACCTGGCCGAGTGTTTGCAATGCCTGGGCTTTGCAGATGAGGTGGTCGTGCTGGACCACGCCAGCACCGATCACACGGTCGAGATTGCAAAGTCCTGGGGTGCTCAGGTCCATTCCACGCCGGACTGGCCTGGCTTTGGCCCCCAAAAAAACCGTGCGTTGGCCCTGGCGCGTGGCCCTTGGGTGCTGTCCTTGGATGCTGATGAGCGTGTCACACCGGCATTGCAAGAAGAGATTTTGAAAGTAGTGTCTTTGGATACCGATACCTGTTTTGCAATTCCACGAACATCCTGGTTTTGTGGTCGTTTTATGCTTTATTCTGGTTGGCAACCTGATTATGTCGATCGCTTATTCAAGATGGGAACGGCACGGTTTTCTGACGATTTGGTGCATGAAAAACTTTTGCATGATGGATGCGCACGTCAGTTGAAATCCCCCATGCAGCACTTCAGTCATCGCAATTTTGCTGATGTGTTGACCAAAATAGACCGCTATTCATCGGCATCGGCGGCACAGGCATCCGCACGGGGCTGTCAATCCTCGGTTTGGGGCGCTGTGGGGCATGGTTTGTGGGCCTTTGTCAGAACGTATATTTTGAAAGCAGGTTTTATGGATGGTGCCCATGGCCTGGCCCTGGCCATTGCCACCGCTGAAGGCAGCTATTACCGTCACGTCAAGCTTTGGCAAATTAGGCAAACCAATAGAAACTGACAGACAGATGATTTTTAATATTATTGAGCCTACCCTGAATGATTACACGGGGCATTGTTATAGTTTGGTAAAAACGATTGTACAGGCCGCACCGACTTCAGACATCTGCATTTGGGCGGGCCGTCACAGTGGCGCATTCTGGAAAAACAAGGGGCAGATAAAGCCCTATTTTTTTCGCCCATTGCGCAAAATGCAAAGTTATATTTTGTATCATCGGTTACTGAAATCACATGGCAAAATATTAGTATCAACGGCTGGCACTTTCGATTTGGTGATGATCAACTGGGCTGCCCATGGCCTGATCCCTCCCAATAAAGTGTATTTTTATATTCACTGGCTGGGTTGCAAAACATCAAAATCTGATATCTTGGCACAAATGGCCAAAAAGCAGCCTCATGTGGAGATTTTGTGTACGACAGAATCTGTCACCGCGTTTTTTAGAGGGCTGGGGTTTAGGGCAAGCACTGTGGCTTATCCATGCACCCTGGGTGATACCGCCATTCAGCCGTCGCGAACCTTCAAACACTTGCTGGTCGCAGGTGCGGCGCGGATGGACAAGGGCATCGACCGCATCGCAGATTTGGTCGAACACTTGGCGCTGACCCATGCGCAGTGGCCATTGTTGGTTCAAACCTCGGCGGGGCACCAGGCACAGCACGGGGCCAACGTAGGGTTTGAATTGAACCGCATCACACAATCCGGCTACGGCCCTTTGACCTTGCTCAGCCAAACATTGGCACCACCGGACTACCGTGCATTGTTTGCAGGTGGCATCAGCCTTCAACCCTACTCTCTGCTTGACTTTGAAGACAGGGTCAGTGGCGTGACACTGGACGCACTCACAGCGGGGTGTCCCGTCATCGTCACCGCCAACACGTGGTCTGGCCGTGCGGTCATGCAACACGATGCGGGTGTCGTCTGCGATGATGTATCGCCCTCCGTCCTGCAACAAGCGATCAGCCACATCTTAAGTGATTACGAGGGGTATGCCGCACGGGCTGCACTGGCGGGTCGTGCGATCCTTCACACGCACTCTGCTGCCTCCATGATGGACGTGATTTTTGAACGTAAGACTTAGAAAACTCCACTTTAGACTCTCGAAGATTTATTGAACAAAATCAATGACTTGACGGAATCAGAACTTTTTCTACATTGTTATTAGAAATCAACAAGTTAGCTCTTCATGATGTGCTGAATGTCTAAAGTGGAGCTTAGAAAACAGATCGGCATGTTTCATGCGTGGCATGTCCCTCAAACATTTTGTCGTCTATTTTCAATCAGATTCAAGGTATAGAAATGATAAATACTTCGCCTCAACCAACCAATGCCACCGCATTATTATTAAACGATGAAATTGACCTGACCCAATGTGATCGTGAACCCGTACAGTTTATGGGTGCCATTAAAAATCACGGGGTTCTGCTCGTGCTTTCAAGTGAAGAGGGCCTGGTGCTGGGTGCCAGTGCCAACATCGAATCCAATTTTGAGATACCCATCGCTTCATTGCGTCAGCAGCAACCCATCCACCTCTTTGGACAAGAAGTTTGGGCGGCCATGTGGGCCAAGCTGCTACTTCTTGAAAATAACCAACCGCCGGTGTATTTTGGACAGAAGAAAATCCAAACCAAACCAAAACAACAACAACAACAACAACAACAACCCATTTGGCATGGTACGAAGTGTTCGCCCATCGCTCTGATTCTTATTATCTGCTTGAATTTGAAGCCACGCCTGTACAAGCGGTTGATCGCAAAACCAGCGAGATTTTTATTCAGATCAATCAGTGCCTCGCCACCTTGAAATCTGCTGATTCCTGGATTCAAGGAATGACTTTGGCGACGCAGGAATTAAGACGCTTGACTGGTTTTGATACGGTTCTCGGTATGCATATACTGGATGATGGATCTTTTCAAGCCGTTGCCGAAGCCAAAAATTCGATATTTTCATCCTTTTTGAACAAACGTTTTCCACGTTCAGACATTCCAGAACCCGGGCGACGAAAAATGGTTTTGATGCCATCCCAATACGACCCTGAGCTTGATGAATACCCCGTCCCCATCAAGATGTTGGTTGACGAATTGGATGCCACACAGATCAATATGGAACGTGCATCGTTGCGCAGTTTATCGCGGGTGTGCGTTCAGTATTATAAAAATTTGGGGGTTCGTACAAGATTTTTGCTGTCACTGGTACAAGATGGGCATTTGTGGGGTTTTTTTTCTTTTTGGAACGCTACGCCACTTGATTTGAGTTATACCGAACGGGTGGCTTACCAAACATTTGCAGAAGCGGCTGGATTGTTACTGGCGGAGAAAAGAAAAAGCACCCAACAAAAGAAATTGCTTGATGCAAAACGAAAAATCAGCCATTTCAGTGTCGCAAATGCGTGGGGTGGCGGATTGTTGAGTTATGGTGATTTTTTGGCGGCTCAGGCTTTGGATATGCTTGATGCGGGTGGCATCGCCATTTTTACTGTCGAAAAGATTTTTTCTGTGGGTACTGTCCCTTCAGAGTCTTATATTCACTCTCTGGTTCCATGGCTTGAACTAGGCAATGGGATTTACCACACGGACAGCCTTCCAGCCCTGATGCCCACAAATATCCATGCAAACGATACTGGGTGTGCAACCGGTCTGCTGGCCGCTAAACTATTAGGACCCAAACAGTATTTAATGGCGTTTCGACCTGAGTGGATACAGGAAGTGCGCTGGGCCGGAGACCCCAAAAAACCGGTGGAATTTGATACACAGAACGGAACCCTTCGATTGACACCACGGGGTTCATTTGAGGAGTGGAAAGAAGTCGTGCGAGGTCGGTCACGTCCATGGGAAGACGCGGATATCGAGACCATGGAAGATTTGCGCACGGCAGTCGTTATGGCCGATGCCAAGTGCTTGGCCGAATCGGCCAATCAGGCAAAAAGTGCATTTTTAGCCAACATGAGCCACGAGATACGCACCCCCATGAATGCCATTTTGGGACTGGCCCAGGTACTGGAGAATGGGATGGTTCATGGTGAGGCGCAGAATTTGATCAAAAAAATCAGATCTGCTGGACATAGCCTGCTGAGTCTCATCAACGACATTCTCGATTTTTCAAGAATTGAAGCCAGTCGATTGGATATTGAGCATATACCCTTTTATTTGGGTGATATCCTTAATCGTTTGTCAACCGTGATGTCCACCAACCTCGGCAGCAAAGATATTGACCTGAGTATTGTGCCGCCACTTGGCGCTGATGCGCTGATGGGTGACCCTCTGCGGCTTGAGCAGGTGTTACTGAATTTGACCGGCAATGCCATCAAATTTACCGAACGTGGCCATATTTGCGTTGCCATTGACATCACCGAACAGGATGTGCGCAGCATCACCTTGCGCTTCACTGTCAAAGACACCGGCATGGGCATTCCAGTGGAACGTCAAAGCGAACTGTTTGAACCTTTTACTCAATCTGACGTATCGACCACACGACGTTTTGGTGGCACTGGACTCGGATTGGCCATATGTCATCGTTTGGTGACGTTGATGGGGGGCGAACTCAGCGTTTGCAGTGCGCCGGAAAAAGGGAGCGCGTTTGGGTTCACGTTGAACTTTGATCGGCTTGCGGACACTGAAGGCTCGATTCCATCATTGGTTGGGCTGGATGTGCTGATCGCAGACGACAGTCCTGTGGCCTTGGATGCCCTGCGAGCAACGGTAGCGTCCTTGGGCTGGCAAGCAAGCACTGTCGTTAGCGGCGAAGCTGCCATCAACTTGGTCTTGACCCGGGATAGAACGCAGCGTACCCACGAGGTGTTGCTACTGGACTGGCAAATGCCCGGAATGGACGGCCTGGCTGTGGCCAAAGCCATCCGCGATGCCCTGCCGGACAGTTTTATCCCTATCCTGATCACGGCCACGGCGCTTTCCCGAGAGCGGATATTGGCCAGGCCCGAGAGCCGCTATGTGGACGGCATATTGACCAAGCCGGTGACCCCTTCCAGTTTGCACGATGCCGTCGCCGATGCCATTCGTTCAAAACGGGGGGGGAAAGTCCCGGGTCTGTTGCCTGAAATTTTGCACAACAAACGGCTGTCCGGTTTGCATATCCTGGTGGTGGATGACAGCGACATCAATCGCGAAGTGA
Source organism: uncultured beta proteobacterium (assembly GCA_903822205.1). GTDB lineage: Bacteria > Pseudomonadota > Gammaproteobacteria > Burkholderiales > Burkholderiaceae_C > Rhodoferax. The sequence goes on from CAIJOK010000016.1 coordinate 77,787, forward strand.
CGTGGTACATCCTGAGCGGTGAGGGTGCCATGGTGACTTTGTCCAGCGATGGACAGCAGGCACTCGACTGGTTGCAGGCTCACCCTGGCGATGTGCATGTCGTTTTGATGGATGTCCAAATGCCTGTCATGGATGGTTATGAGGCTACCCGTGCGATTCGCCGTGCCGCACCAGAACTGGCCAAAATACCGGTGATTGCCCTGACTGCGTGTGCCTTCAAATCAGACCAAGACGCAGCCAAAGACGCTGGAATGACCGATTTCATCGCAAAACCCTTCGAAGCCGATGCCCTGGTCAAACTGATTCAAAAAGTCACCTCCTGGCGCAGTGATACCAAGGAAACTGAGGAAGAATCTTCGCAAGTGACGATTGAAGCTTCTCAAAATCACGATCTGCCAGGTCTCAATTTGGAACGTGGATTAAGTATCTGGAGAGATGCTGCGGTATACCAAGATTACCTGCGAAAGTTCGCAATTAAGTACGGAGATTGTCATCAACAGTTCATGATACTTGCACCTGAAGAAAGTGTGGCACTGGCGCATAAACTTAAAGGAGTCGCCGTCACAATGGGGTTGGACGACGTGGTTGCTGTTGTTCATGACATCGAGCAGAAATTACGAGAAGGCACATCAATTGTCACAGATTGTGATCGCTTACAAGAAAATATCGGTATTGCTTTAAGAAGTATTGATCTCTACGCACGCACCCACCCTGCGTGTGAATGAAAAAGGCCTACAAGAATCGCTCCTTGTAGGCCTTTGTACTGTTTCTTGGTCGGGGCGAAAGGATTCGAACCTTCGACCCTCTGGTCCCAAACCAGATGCGCTACCAGGCTGCGCTACGCCCCGACTTGACGCATTGTAGCGGCTCACATTTTTCGCCAATTGCACACAAAAGACTGACCCGTGTGCAGTGTATCGGTGTGGGCCGAATTGATAATCAGCGACTTTGCCGCCGCTTTAGCCCTCCCCTGTGGGGCTTTGCATCCTTTTTGCCTACCTAAAACCTACCTTTGACATGATGGCTCTGACACATCGATCGCGCTTTAGCATTGTCACCTTGGTGCTTACCTTGGCCGCATCTTTCGTCGGCTGCGGCAAAGAGCCTGGCAGCCGCCCTGTAATTTCCCCTCAACCTATGGTCTTGACGCCGACCCAGCCTGCGCCTCTCAGGGTAGCGTTTGCCTATGTGGGGCCTGTGGGTGATGGTGGCTGGACCTTTGCCCATGACAATGGCCGAAAAGCCCTTGAGAAAGAATTTGGCGACAAAGTGGTCACCTCGTTTGTTGAAAACATGCCCGAGTCTGCCGATGTTGAACAAGAGTTTCGCAAGATGGTGGCACAAAAGAACCAGTTGATTTTTGGAACCACCTTTGGCTACATGCAGCCCATGCTTAAAGTGGCGATCGACAACCCATCGGTGCGGTTTGAGCACGCCACTGGCAACACGCAAACTTCCAACCTGCGCACCTACGCCAGCCGCACTTACGAAAGCGCCTACATGGCCGGCGTGATCGCAGGCCAGATGACAAAACGCAACATGCTGGGGGTCGTTGCCTCCATCCCGATCCCTGAGGTTTTTCGCAATATCAACAGCTTTGCCCTGGGTGCCAAGAGCAGCAACCCCACCATCAAAATCAGGGTGGTCTGGACCAACGGCTGGTTTAACCCTCCCAAGGAAGCCCTGGCGGCCGCACAACTGATCGATGCGGGGGCCGACGTTTTGTTTCAGAACACCGACTCTCCAGCAGTACTGAAAACTGCTGAGACACGGGGCATTCGCGCCTTTGGTTGGGACTCTGACATGACGACCTATGCCCCCAAGGCCCATTTGGCATCGTGTGTGATCAACTGGGGACCGTATTACATCTGGACTGTTCGTCAAGCGCTGGACGGCAAATGGTTTGGCAATGCCAATGCCTGGTGGGGTGTCAAAGAAGGCGCGATCGACTTGGTGTCGGTCGCCAACGATGTTCCTGCGGATACGGTGGCACGGGTGCAGCATGTCAAAAAGGGACTGATCGACGGCAGCTTTGAGATATGGAAAGGCCCTCTCACGGACAACACCGGCAAAGTGGTTCTGGCCGCAGGCATGGTGGCTGACGACCCCTTTTTGAACAACATGCGTTTTTGGGTACAAGGCATTGAAGGCAGCTTGCCGGCCCTAAAATAAATTTTAATTAAATTATCTACATCATAAATATGATAACTATAGCGCACAATGCACTACAGACGTGCGTTATCGTCGATAAACCAAACTTTTTGATGTTGTTAATTTATTGATGATAAACACATTGGATACGAATTACAGCGACAGACTTCAACAAGTCCACAACAGAATTCACGCGGCGTGTCAGGGCTGTGGTCGTCCTGATTCATCGGTCACGCTTCTGGCGGTGTCCAAAACCTTGGGTATCGACGCAATTCAAGCGGCCCATGCTGCGGGGCAAACCGCCTTTGGCGAAAACTACATCCTTGAGGCCATCGCCAAAATCACCGCACTCAGCAGTCTGGCCGTGTCACCGCCCCTGCTGTGGCACTGCATTGGCCCCATTCAGAGCAACAAAACCCGCCTGGTGGCCGAGCACTTTGATTGGGTTCATACGCTGGATCGCCTCAAAATTGCAGAGCGTTTGAGTGCCCAGCGCCCACCGCACTTGGGGCCGCTGCAAGTGTGCATTCAGGTCAATGCCGATGGCAGCCTCAGCAAGGCCGGCGTGCCGCCGTCTGAGGCCCTGGCACTGGCACAGGCCGTCGCAAAGTTGCCTCGTCTGCGACTGCGCGGGGTGATGAGCATCCCGGATGCGTCGGAAGATTTTGAAGCCAACTGTGCTGTGTTTGCGCACGTTCATGCCATTTTTGATGCCTTAAATAACGTTGGCATGGGATTGGACACGCTGTCCATGGGCATGAGCGCAGACCTGGAGGCAGCCATCACTGCGGGCAGTACCTTGGTGCGGGTGGGCAGCGCCATTTTTGGCCAGCGCCCGCCGCACGCCAAGGGATGATGCGCGGTCTCTGGTTTAAGTCTGGCTTGATTGGTTTGCCGCCGCGCACGCTCAGTTTGAGTTCGCCAAGCGATGCGATGCCATCTCCAGCAGGCCTTCAAAGATCAGGTTGTCGGTCAGTTCAAAAGGCTCTGACAAGCTGGGGGCCATTTTCCAGCCGGCACCGCCCGTCAAGAGGCACAGAGGATCTGCGTTGCAGTGGCTGCGCAGGTGAGCGGTCATGCGCGCAATGGCACCCGCGATGGCGTAGGTACCGCCGCTGGTCAGTGCGTCGCTGGTGTTGGTTGGAAACTGGCACACCTGTCCGGTGGGCACGCGCAGTCCGGCGGTGCCAGACTCAAGAGCACGCAGCATCATGCCGTGCCCGGGCAAGATCAACCCACCCAAAAACCTGCCGTTGGTGTCGATGGCATCGACGGTCACGGCTGTTCCTATCATCACCACCAGCAGTGGGCGAATGACCTGGCTGCGCTGCATGCGATGCCACGCACCGATCATCGCCACCCAGCGGTCAGACCCCAGGCGGGTGGGATGGTCATAGCCGTTGGACAGACCGGCCTCAAAAGCACTGGCCACCACCCATTGGGGGGCCACGTCCCAGATTTCCATTTGCTCTTCTACCCTGCGCCTGACGGCATCACCGGCCACCACACAGCCCAGCATCTGGTCAGGCGATGGCACTTGTGCCCAATCACCTTCGGCCAAATGGTCGATGTTTTCAAGAAACGAGATGCCGTGTGCCAAAACGGGCGACTGCGGACGAGGTGCAGCGTACAAGGCCCATTTCAGGCGGGTATTGCCGATATCGATCGCTAAAAATGTCATAACGGGGAGGGTCATCGGTCACGGCCTGTGGATCAAGCTGGACAGGTCAGCCGGGGCAATGGTGGCAAGGGGGGCAATGGTGGCAAGGGGGGTCAATGGGGGGCAAAAGGTGCACCGCCCAGCCGTGTGCCCACCCTGATGCCTTTTTGGGCAAACCACCCTTGGTTCATCTCAAGCACGTAGCGCACAGGACGGCCAGAGCAGTGGGCATCGGTGCTCTGGGGCTTCATGTCTGCGATGTGGACGATCCGGCCATCGTCCGCGACAAAGGCCGCAGACAAAGGCAGTACGGTGTTTTTCATCCAGAAACATTGCTCTTTGGCTTGGTCAAAGACAAACAACATGCCCTCAGAGGCGGGCATGTCGGTGCGCCACATCAGCCCGATGCTGCGCTGCAAGTCGGTGGCGGCAACCTGAACGTTGACCACGTACATGCCGGCGGTCAGTTGCAGTCTGGGCAGGTCTTGTTGTGGGATGCCGGGTGGTGAAGAGTCTTGCGCCAAGCAGGCCACGGCGCAGAGCATGGACAAAAGTGCGATGACAAAACGGTGTTTCATAGCCAAGATTGAGGACTGAGGACTTAGGACTGAGGACTTAGGCGTAACCAAAGCTGCGGACACGGGCCTCGTCGTCAGCCCAACCGGATCGCACTTTGACCCAAAGCTCTATGAACACTTTGCAGTCCAGTGTTTTCTCAAGCGACATGCGGGCCTCGGTGCCGATGCGCTTGATGCGGTCGCCCTTGTCGCCGATGATCATGGCTTTGTGACTGTCTTTTTCGACCACGATGGTGGCGGCAATTTTGAGCATTCGCTTGTTTTTGCCGCGACCGGGTTCTTCAATAAAACGGTCGATCACCACAGTGGAGGTGTAGGGCAATTCGTCACCGGTCAGGCGAAACAGTTTTTCGCGAAGGGTTTCGCTGGCCAAAAAGCTCTCGCTGCGGTCGGTCAATTCATCAGCACCATACCACCAGGCTTGCTGTGGCAAGTAGGGCATACAAATGCCCCGCAGGCGTTCAATGTCTTTGGTGTTGCGGGCCGACAGGGGCACCAGTTCGGCAAAATTGTGGCGTGTCTGCATCTCTTGCAGCCAGTGGATCAAGTCGGTACGACGGACGATTTGGTCCAGTTTGTTGGCTACCAGCAAGGTGGGAATTTTGGGACTTAACAACGATAGCACCTGGGCATCGGCCTGGGTAAACCGGCCGGCCTCAAGCACCAGCAAGATCAGATCGACATCAGCCACCGCGCCCAGAACAGTTTTGTTTAGCGAACGGTTGAGCGCGTTGTTGTGGCGAGTTTGAAAGCCCGGCGTATCGACAAACACAAACTGGGTATCACCCTCTGTGTGAACTCCGGTAATCCGGTGGCGCGTGGTTTGGGCCTTGCGAGAGGTGATGCTGATTTTTTGGCCAACCAGGGCATTAAGCAGCGTGGACTTGCCCACATTGGGCCGGCCCACAATGGCGATCAAGCCACATCGCTGGCTGGGTGTGTCACCCGCATGAGCAGCCCTCGTGATGTCAGTATTCATATTTCATGTCAGATGGCGTGTGCGTAAATTTTGCAGCATCGCAGCAGCAGCGGACTGCTCACTGGCGCGGCGCGAGCTGCCGATGCCGCGCTCGCTTAAACGAAGGTCTTTGACCATGCACTCCACATCAAAAGTCTGGTTGTGGGCTGCACCCTCGGTACACACCACGTGGTAGTTGGGTAACTGCATTTTGCGTTTTTGAAGCCACTCTTGAAGCTCCGTCTTGGGGTCTTTGCCGAGAGCGTCCATGGTGGGGTTGATGGCCACCGACTGGTACAGCCGCTTGACCAAAGCCAGCGCCGCTGCAAAGCCCGCATCCAGATAGACCGCGCCGATGATGGCTTCGAGCGTGTCAGCCAGGATGGACGGGCGCTTAGGGCCACCTGAACGAATTTCGCCATCGCCCAGACGGATGAGACCCGGCAAAGCCAGCTTAAGCGCCAGTTGGTGCAAGGTATCTTGTTTGACCAGATTGGCCCTGATGCGCGACAGATCGCCCTCTAGCAGGGTTTGGAGTTGCAGATACAGAATGTCAGATACGGCCAGGTCCAAAACAGCATCGCCTAAAAACTCAAGGCGCTCATTGTGGTCAGCCGAATAACTGCGGTGTGTCAGTGCGCACACCAATAGGTTTTGATCTGCAAAAACATGCTGCAATCGGGTTTGTAGCAAGCTTAATTCAGAGTTGAACAGGGTCTCACACACGCGAAGCGCTGGGGTCATTTGGACACGCCGCTGTATTTGAGCGTCAAAAAGGCAGGGCCAAACAGATGAATCTCACGCTGGTACGCAAATTTGACGACAATGGTGTCGCCCTCTTTGGCTATTTCAAGGTCTTGACCCCTGATAGATTTAATATCTTCCACGCTGGTGGCCTTGTCAAAGATATCGCGCACTTCGGCCACCGTGCTGCCTAGTTTGGCCTTATTGATGGCTTTATCGACGGCTGCATACTCGATGATGGTGGGTATCACCTGTGCCAGCACCACACCGGTGGCCGCCAACACACCGCCCACAAACAACAAGCTAATAAAAGACAGGCCGTGCTGTTTTGAATGTATGGATCGATTTAATTTATTTAATTTATTTAACCGGTTTGATTTGAAATGGGTTTTCATACAGACCTTTTGATCAATGGAAAGAACCAATACGTTTGGGGCTGCTAAAATTCATCCAGATAAAAAAAGCCTTGCCAACAATATTGGCATCCGGCACAAATCCCCAATAACGGGAGTCGAGCGAGTTATCTCGGTTATCGCCCATCATAAAGTAATGACCTGCCGGCACTTTGCAGATGACACCCTCTATGCTGTAGATGCAATTGTTTCTGAAAGCAAAATCATCAGCACCCGGAACATAGGCGGGCCGGTTATCGTCATTTAACACACTGTGTGGGTTGCCAGACAGGTTTTCTCGGTATTGCTTGAAGTAGCGCATGGCATCTTCGTCAAAAAAGTCTGGAACAGCATGGGTGTCTTGCACCACGCCGTTGATGGTCAGGCGTTTGTTTAGGTAGGCAACCTCATCGCCTGGCACTCCCACGATGCGTTTGATGTAATCCAGATGGGGTTTGGGCGGATACCGAAAAACCATGACATCGCCACGCTGTGGGGCCGTGCCTGCGGTGATCTTGGTATTGAAAACCGGCAGGCGCAGACCATAGTGAAACTTATTGACCAAAATCAGGTCGCCCACCAGCAGGGTAGGGATCATCGAACCTGACGGAATCTTGAAGGGCTCGACCAAAAACGACCGCAACAGAAACACGCCGATGATGACGGGGAACAAACCTGCCGTCCAGTCCAGCCACCAAGGTTGCGCCAGAATGTGCTGGGTTGCAGCCGTGATGTCGCAATCACTGGGGGGCATACCCAGCTTTTGTTGCTCTTGTTGACGACGCAAGGTTTCAGCCGCCAACAGCGCTGCGGCTTTTTGACGCTCTGGCAAAAAATAAAAGCGATCGCCCAGCCAATAAATGCCGGTGATGACGGTGGCCAGCAGCAGCAGCAGCGGAAAGTTACCTTCAACCGCCCCAAAATACCAAGCCCCGCCGTAAGCCACAAAGGCGGCCAGTACCAGAGATGTGAGGGTTTGCATCATGCGTCCACCTTCAGTATGGCTAAAAAGGCCTCTTGGGGAACTTCAACCGAGCCAATTTGCTTCATGCGTTTTTTGCCTTCTTTTTGTTTGTCCAGGAGCTTGCGTTTGCGCGAAATATCGCCGCCATAGCACTTGGCGATCACGTTTTTGCGCATCGCTTTAATTGTCTCACGGGCAATCACGTTGGCTCCGATAGCGGCCTGAATGGCCACATCGTACATCTGCCTTGGGATAACCTCGCGCATTTTGGACACCACCGCTCGGCCCCGGTATTGCGACTGCGAGCGATGAACGATGATGGACAGGGCATCGACCTTCTCGCCATTCAACAAAATATCGACCTTAACCACATCGGCTGCGCGGTACTCTTTGAAGGCGTAGTCCATCGACGCATAACCGCGCGACACACTTTTCAGTTTGTCAAAAAAATCCATCACGATCTCGGCCAACGGTATCTCGTAAGTCAGCAACACCTGGCGACCATGGTAAGCCATGTTGATCTGGGAACCGCGCTTTTGGTTGGCCAGCGTCATCACAGCGCCCACACAGTCCTGTGGCATGTACAGATGCACGGTGACGATAGGCTCACGTATCTCGTCCAGCCGTCCCTGGTCGGGCATTTTGGATGGGTTTTCAACCATTTTGGTTTGACCATCGGCTTGCACCACCTGATAGACCACGCTGGGTGCGGTGGTGATCAGGTTTTGATCAAACTCGCGTTCCAGTCGCTCTTGCACGATCTCCATGTGCAAAAGCCCCAAAAACCCGCACCTAAACCCAAAACCCAGGGCCTGCGAGACCTCAGGCTCATAGTGCAAAGAGGCATCGTTTAATTTAAGTTTTTCAAGGCTGTCGCGCAGTCCTTCGTATTGATTGGCCTCGGTGGGGTACAGGCCTGCAAACACTTGGGGTTGAATCTCTTTAAAGCCTGGCAGTGCCTGCGTCGCGGTCAGGGCCGCGCCGCCACTGCCGGACTTGACTTGCGTCAGGGTGTCGCCCACTTTGGCGGCCTGCAATTCACGGATGCCTGCGATGACATAGCCCACTTCACCGGCGTGCAATGCTTCGCACGGGACGTTGGCCGGCGTGAAAATACCCAGACCGTCGGCGTTGTAGATGGACTCGGTCGCCATCATTTTGATGCGGTCCCCCTTGGTCAGAAGACCATCCACCACCCGCACCAGCATCACCACACCCACATAGCTGTCAAACCAACTGTCGATGATCATGGCGCGCAACGGGCCAGCGGGGTTGCCCCTGGGGGGTGGAATGCGGGTGACGATGGCCTCAAGAATGTCATCGATGCCCATACCGGTTTTGGCTGAGCAGGCAATGGCGTTGGAGGCATCGATGCCGATCACGTCTTCGATCTCGGATCGGGCGTTGTCGGGGTTGGCACCCGGTAGGTCCATCTTGTTCAAGACAGGCACAACCTCAACCCCCAAGTCAAGAGCGGTATAGCAATTGGCCACGGTTTGGGCCTCCACCCCCTGGCTGGCATCGACCACCAAGAGGGCACCTTCACAGGCCGATAACGATCGGCTGACCTCGTAAGAAAAATCCACGTGGCCCGGGGTATCGATCAGGTTGAGCAAATAGACCTGCCCGTTCTGTGCGGTGTAATGCAGGGCGGCTGTTTGGGCTTTGATGGTGATGCCGCGTTCTTTTTCGATGTCCATCGAGTCGAGCACCTGGGCCTGCATCTCGCGTTCTTGCAGCCCACCGCAGCGCTGTATCAGGCGGTCAGCCAGGGTGGACTTGCCGTGGTCGATGTGGGCGATGATTGAAAAATTACGGATAGCTTGCATCAATGAAGTCAAAATAAAAGTTGCCGGAGCACCTATAGCGCGTACCCTGTAGTTAAATTAAGTAACATACGATAAAAAAGAGCTATAACAGCCATGAATGCCCGTCAATACTGCATACAGAGCGACATATGTTGCTATTATAAAGAATGTAATTTATTGTAAGACATACGTGGCGACCGGTCAGGATACCCGGTCCATCAGGCCCGTGCCAGTGGGATGCCTTCACGGATCCGTTAGCATTGTAGGCAGGCATTCATACAGCCTGGGTGGTGTCTGGCTGGTACGATTTTGTGTAAGTCTCCTAATTTTTGCCTTTGTCGATCGCGGCACAATCCGCATGTTTTGTTCCACCAACCCTCTCAGGAGAAATTCATGGCTACATCCAAAAAGAAATCTGTTGCAAGCGTCGAAGCCCCCCAAAAGGCTGCTGCGCCGGCGAGTAGTACCAAACCCGCTGCGGTGGTTCAATCTGCTCCACAACCTGTCACAAAATCATCACCAGCGCCTGCGGTTTCATCCTTGTCGTCCTTGGCATCTGTGCCAACCGCACAACTCGCTGCGCCTTCCCCCCTTGTTTCTGCTGACTCTGCCCCTGAATTGCCTGTGACTGCGGCGTTTGCGTCTCAAAAGACATCCATTAGCGCTGCACACCGTCACCACTATGTTGAGGTTGCTGCGTATTACATCGCAGAGCGTCGTGGTTTTACCCCTGGCAATCCTGTCGAAGACTGGCGTGCTGCCGAGGCTGAGATCGACCGTCTGATGGCATCAGGGCACTTTAGCACTTTAGCGCTTGAGACCCTGAGACCCTGACACCTTGGTGGATTGCCCACTCTCTTTTTCTCTGTCTGTCCTTTTTTTAGTTCACCAAGATGAATAGTTTGTCAAAATTTTGGGATCGGCTAGGTTTACAGCTTCGCCTTCAGTTATTGATCCAGGGGCTGGTGCTGGTATTGTTGCTGGCTGCGCAGCAATGGCTGGCTAACCAGATGGCGCAACGCGAACTTTTGTCAGCACGAGAGCGCACCATAGCGGTGGTGGATGGTGTCTTCAATGGGTTGAACACCCTGATGGACGTGGAGTCAGGGGGCAAGGCTGTCATCGGCGACAAGACCGCCCGCGCCCTTTTTGTGAAACGTTTGGGCGTGTCTGACAAGCTGATGGAGCTGCGGGTGGTACGTGCCAAGGGCGTTAATGACGAGTTTGGTGACGGTCTGCCTGAGGAAAAACCGATCGACGATCTGGATCGCAGCGTGTTGAATAGCGGCCAGCCCCTATTCAAAATGAATCTTGATCGCAACGGTACACCCACACTTCGGGCCATTTTGCCGTCAATTGCGCTGAAGGTTTTTCGTGAATCCAAATGTTTGGAATGTCACGGTGTTAACGAGGGCACGGTCTTGGGCTTGGTCAGTGTCACGGTTGATATTCGTGATGACATGGCCGACATTCAGCGCATGAACTTGTGGATGTGGGTGGGTCAGGGTGTCCTTCAGGTAGTTTTGTTTTTTGTGATCAGCGCGGTGGTGCGACTGTCTTTACGCCAACTGGGTGCTGAGCCTGTTCATGCGGCCCGACTGGCGCAAAGCGTTGCGCACGGCGATCTGTGCCAGCCGGTGGTTCTGCGCCTGGGCGACAGTCACAGCATGATGGCGCATTTTAAAAAGATGCAGGATGGTTTGGCCAAGGTGGTGGGCCATGTGAGGGAGTGCGCTGACGGCGTGGCGACTGCCAGCGTTCAGATCGCCCAGGGCAACGCCGACTTGTCTGTTCGCACTGAACGTCAGTCAAATTCTCTTCAACAGACGGCATCTTCGATGCAACAGTTTGATTCTGCGGTCCGTAAAAACGTTGACAGCGCTGACATGGCCAACCAACTGGTCAAAAGTGCGTCAGGGGTGGCTGTACGGGGGGGACAGGTTGTCGCCCGTGTGGTGGAGACCATGAAAGGGATCAATGCTTCATCGCACAAAATATCCGAGATCATCGGCGTGATCGACGGCATTGCCTTTCAAACCAATATTTTGGCGCTGAATGCCGCTGTGGAGGCTGCACGGGCAGGTGAGCAAGGGCGCGGCTTTGCGGTGGTGGCCACCGAAGTTCGCTCCCTAGCGGGCAGGTCGGCTGAGGCCGCAAGGGAGATTAAGTCGCTGATCAGCACCAGTGTTGCCCGGGTGGAAGAAGGCACGGCGTTGGTCGATCAGGCCGGCAGTACCATGCAAGAGCTTGTCACCAGCATCCACAGTGTGACCGATGTCATGAGCGAGATCACCAACGCCAGCATTGAGCAGAGCACCCACTTATCCATGGTGGTTCAGGCCATGAACCAGATGGATCACGTCACGCAACAAAATGCCGCACTGGTTGAGGAAATGTCCGCAGCAGCCCAAAACCTGAAGACTCAGGCTCAGGAACTGGTGCATGCCGTGTCCGTGTTCAGACTGCCCACTGAAGAACCCCGTCTTGCCCCTCTCGTGTCAGACTGAACGGGATGGCCGTTGGCTAATAATGGAGCGTCCTGACACCCGTCGCTGTGCCTAACAGACACACGTGGGCTTTTTGGTGGGCAAATACCCCTACGGTGACCACACCGGGCCACTGGCTGATGCAGGTTTCAAAGTCGAGGGGGTCTGTGATTTGTAGCCCGCTGACATCCAGCAGGTGCAGGCCGTTGTCGGTCACCAGGGGCACTCCATTTTTAAGCCGTAGCATCGATCGAGCGCCCATCTGGGCAAACTGGCTGATGATGCGACGTGTGGCCATCGGGATGATCTCAACCGGCAGTGGATGGATGCCCAGGGTGGTCACCAACTTGGACTCATCGGCGATACACACAAACTGCCGTGATTGTGCGGCGACAATTTTTTCGCGGGTGAGTGCTGCACCACCGCCTTTGATCATGTAGCCACACGGGTCGATTTCATCTGCACCATCGATGTAAACCGACAGCTCGGCAACATCATTCAAGTCAAACACTTGGATGCCCACGTCGTGCAGATGACGTGTGCTGGCGGATGAACTTGATACGGCCCCCTTGATCTGACCGCGCATACCGGCTAGGGCATCGATAAACCGATTGACCGTTGTACCGGTTCCTACACCGATGATGCTGTCAGTGATCACGTACTGAAGAGCAGCCTGGCCCACTTGGACCTTGAGGGTGTCTTGTAAACTGTGGGATGGTGTGGCGATGATGTACTCCAAAAATAAATTACCTGCATAATCTGTACACGATACTGGCTTGGCATGCACGAATAGCAAGCATGTCTTATAGTTTATCAAATATAATAATGTATAAAACTTATTATAACAAATAGGTCATTTTTGGAAATGCTGTCTTTGCATTGTGAGCAGTCGCCTGCGCCAGGCCAGACACGCTCATGGATCTCAAAGTAGCCAGCTCTTGTCCGATGCGCGGTAGCTCTTCAGAGGTGTTGATGCCACGATTTTGCCCTGCTGCCGATTGTTCTGTTGGGCGGATAAGCCAGCGTGGTGGCATGTCGGGTGCATCGGTTTCAAGCACGATAGCATCCAGCGGCAAGGCCACCACCAGTCGCCGCTGGTGCAGCGCCCTTGCATGGGTGAATGCTCCGCCAAACCCCAGTTTGAACCCCAGCCCTATGAGTGCATTGGCTTGTTGCAAACTGCCGTTAAACGCATGAGCCACGCCGCACCAGGCGGGGTGATGCCCTGCGCTGCGCAGTCCAGCCAACACCTGATCGACCGATCCACGTGAATGCAAGACCACAGGCAGGTGGTAGCGCTGTGCCAGCTTGAGTTGTTTCACGTACACATCATTTTGGCGATCTCGCCATGCGCGTGACACCGTCGATGATGCCACCCTGTCCAGCCCGATCTCGCCCACGGCCACCAGACGTGGGTCATCCTGTTGAAGGGCCAATTCAAGACAATCCAGATCGTCAGCACATGCCTGTTCAGCAAACCAAGGGTGAATGCCCAAGGCATAGCTGTTGCCACTGGCGTGGGCCGATTGCCGAACGAACTCAAAGTCAGCCGCCTTGGTAGCGGCGAGAACACAATGCACCACGTGCGCAAGCACGTTTGTCGGTGGATTCAATGGCGTTGGGTTGATGACATGGCAATGGCTGTCGATCCACAAAGTGGCCATGGTCAGAACGTCAGGACAAACTGCCCTGCACCAGGCGCATTTGCCGGCTACAGCGTGATGCCAAAGCCTCGTCATGGGTAACCACCACAAAGGCTGTGCCCTGTGTGCGGGCCAGGCCTATCATCAGGTCAAACACCGCTGTGGCGGTATGGCGGTCCAGGTTGCCAGTTGGCTCATCGGCCAACACACAGGCTGGCTGCGTGACCAGCGCTCGGGCAATGGCCACGCGCTGACGTTCACCACCGGACAGCTCAGACGGACGGTGCTGTAGACGGTCTTGCAGTCCGACCTGGGTCAGCATGTCTTTCGCAAGGTTTGCAGACTTTGCAGGTGACCAGCGTCTGATCCACAGCGGCATGGCCACATTGTCCTGGGCGCAGAATTCTGGTAATAAATGGTGAAACTGATAGACAAACCCCAAGTGCTGGTTGCGAAGATCGCCTTGCCTGGATGGACTTTGCTGCGTCATGTCCTGCCCCATCAAACTGACCGTGCCGCCAGTGGGGGTGTCCAGTCCGCCCATCAAGTGCAACAGCGTGCTCTTGCCAGAGCCTGATGCGCCCACGATGGCCAAGGTGTCGCCACGCTGCACGTCCAGATCAACCCCTTGCAAAACGGTCACATCCAAAGGGCCTTCGGTAAAACGTTGGCATAGGGCGCGAACGCTGATCACAGGCTGAGTGGGCATGGGGTTATTCATAGCGCAGGGCGATCGCGGGCTGAACCCTGGATGCAGACCAAGCGGGGTAAAGTGTGGCTAAAAAAGCCAATCCCAGAGAGATCAGCGTGATAGGAACGATGTCACTGGAGTGAGGATCACTGGGCATATTGCTGATCAAATAGATGTCACGCGGCAAAAAGCTTGCCCCCAGCACGTGCTCCAGTGCTGGAACGATCACGTCGATGTTGATGGCTACCGAAAGACCCAGCGTCAGTCCAGCCAAAGTGCCCACCACGCCCACCATGGCACCTTGCACCACAAAGATGCCCATGATGCTGGCTGGACTGGCTCCAAGGGTTCGCAATATGGCAATGTCAGCACGCTTGTCTGTCACCGTCATCACCAGGGTGCTGACAAGATTGAAGGCCGCCACAGCGACGATCAGCGTCAAAATGATGAACATCATGCGCTTTTCAATCTGCACTGCAGCAAACCACGTGCGATTTTGGCGGGTCCAGTCGCGTACCAACACCTGTTCTGGCAGGATGGCCCTGAGTGATGCTGCAACCTCTCGGGCCTGGTGCAGATCACGCAAACGAATGCGAACACCGGTGGGACCTTCCAGTCTGAAAATTTTGGCGGCATCCTCTAAGTGCAGCAGCACCAAATTGGCATCGTACTCAAAATGACCTGAATTAAACGTTGCGGCCACCGTCATTTGTTTTAAGCGAGGCACTACGCCGGCAGGAGTCACCTGCCCCCCCGGGGCCACCAAAGTTACCCTGTCGCCCGGCTTAACCCCTAGACTGTTTGCCAAATCGGCCCCTGGCATGATGCTGAATTGACCTGCGACCAGACACGTCAATGCTGCGCTATGGACCGATGCAGTCAGGTCTGTGACGCCAGGCTCCAGAACGGGGTCTATGCCGCGCACCATCGTACCCCGCATCTCGTCGCCACGCGCCAACAGGGCCTGTGCGGCGATAAACGGGGCTGCGGCCACCACCTGAGGATGGGTTTTGACACGGGCCAAAATGCTGGTCACATCAGGCAGCGATGCACCGTCTGATGACAAAACTTCAATGTGCGACACCACACCCAGCATTCGGTCGCGCACTTCTTTTTGAAAGCCGTTCATCACGCTGAGCACGATGATCAGCGCTGCAACACCCAGGGCAATGCCCAGCATGGAAATGCCCGAGATGAACGAGATAAAACCGTTGCGACGGCTAGATCGACCCGCACGGGTGTAGCGCCAGCCCAGAATCAGTTCATAAGGCATGGAAATCAGCAGAATCGTGGTCAAACCCGATGTGACACCTCTCAAACAGAGGGGATAGATCACCTTGAGCGTGCGTCATGGTGGCTTGTTTCATGTGAATTCAAATGGGGTTTGAACCTTGGTCTGTATTGATGGCTGGGTATTTTTTAAGGTACACACGCAAGACAGAGATACTGGCCGGCGTAATACCTGCAAGTCGTGATGCTTGCCCTAAAGTCACGGGCCGAAATTGATTCAGTTTTTGACGTGCTTCGATACTTAATACAGAAATTTGCATGTAATCTAGGTTTTGTGGCAGCTTAAGATGTTCGTAATGGGCCATGCGTTCAATATCGTTCTTTTGTTTCTTTACATAGCCTGAATACTTGGCATTGGTTTCAACTTGTACACTTACAGATAGGCTCAATGGGTTTAATGGGTTTAATGCACACGGGAGTGAATGATCCACCAAGTTTGCACCATCGTCATTCGTCTCTGTTGCTGCAAACTGGCCATTGCACAGGGTCATCAAGGTTGAATAATTAACGCCAGGACGACGTAGCAAGTCCAGTAAGTTGTACTCACGTTCTATGGCTGTGCCAAGTACGCGCTCAGACTCTGATGCATCCAGGTTTTTAGGGTTCACCCAAATCGAACGCAGCCGTTCGGTTTCACGTGAAACCGCATCTCGCTTGCGACAAAACGCATTCCACCGGGCATCATCGATCAAACCCAGCAAACGACCCATTTCAGTCAGACGGGCATCAGCATTGTCTTCGCGCAATTGAAGGCGAAACTCTGCACGACTTGTAAACATGCGGTAAGGCTCCGTAACGCCCTGGGTAATCAAGTCATCAACCAAAACCCCCAGATAAGCCTCGTCACGGCCCGGAACCCAAGTGTCCGTCATCCAATCGGTTTTAACACCCGATTGCAGCGCAGCATTGACACCCGCAAACAAACCCTGTGCTGCAGCTTCTTCATAACCTGTCGTGCCGTTGATTTGGCCTGCAAAAAACAACCCCCCGATCAAGCGAGTTTCAAAACTAGGCTTAAGATATTGTGGGTCAAAATAATCGTACTCAATACCATAACCAGGCCGAACAATATGGGCATTTTCAAGCCCTGCCATGCTACGTATCAACTGGTATTGAATATCAAAAGGCAAACTGGTGCTCAGTCCACTGGGATAATACTCATGCGTGGTCAAACCCTCTGGCTCTAAAAATATCTGATGGCCAGTCTTGTCAGCAAAACGGTGAATTTTGTCCTCTATACTGGGGCAATAACGCGGGCCTGTGCTCTTGATCTTGCCAGCAAACAAAGGGCTTCTGTCCAAGCCACCGCGAATGATGTCATGGGTACGCTCATTGGTTTGCGTGATCCAGCATGGCATTTGCATGGGATGTTGTAACGTGTTTCCCATGAAACCAAAAACAGGCACATCGGGTCCACAGGGCTGTCCAACAGGCATCAAGCTGCCTGAGCCTTGACAGACCATCCCATCACCAGGCTGCTCCACACAACGGCAAAAGTCGATGGTTCGGCCATCAATGCGTGGCGGCGTACCGGTTTTGAGGCGGCTTTGAGGCAGTTGCAATTCTTTAAGCCGTGTGCTCAAAAGCAGCGAAGGGGGGTCACCGGCACGGCCAGCCGGGTAGCTGGTCATGCCGATGTGAATCAAGCCATCCAAAAAAGTGCCTGCTGTCAGCACCACAGTGCTTGAACCAAACTGAATGCCGGACTCGGTGACCACCCCTGTCACGCGATCACCCTGAAGCATCAAGTCACCCACAGCCTGCTGAAAAAGACAAAGATGGGGTTGGGACTCAAGACGACGGCGAACCGCAGCGGTGTACAAAATTCGATCGGCCTGGGAACGGGTGGCGCGCACAGCAGGCCCTTTGCTGGAATTCAAAATGCGAAATTGAATGCCACTCTCATCAATAGCCTGCGCCATCAAGCCGCCCAAAGCATCGATCTCTTTGACCAGATGACCTTTGCCTATGCCGCCAATCGAGGGGTTGCAACTCATCTGACCCAGGGTCTCAATTTTGTGAGTCAGCAATAAAGTTTGGCAGCCCATGCGTGCAGCCGCCAAGGCGGCCTCAGTACCGGCGTGGCCACCACCCACCACGATCACATCAAAATGTTGGGGATACAACATGATCAACACGAACGTCCGTGGATGTGAGCATTTTTACACCCCATCATGGTGTGGCAGACGCAGGAGCTTGAGCGGCTTGGGGCAACATACTGCGCAATTCGCTGTCGCTGATGATTTCAAAAACACGAACCACTTTTTTGACACCGCTGATGCTGCGTGCGATCTCCGTGGCGCGGTCAGCCTCCCGCGATGTGACGCGCCCCATCAGATAGATGATGCCACGCTCGGTGATAACCTTAAAGGCGTTGGCGTACAGGTCTTTGGCATCCACCAGGGCTGCCTTGACTTTGCCCGTCAAGAGGGTATCTGACGAACGCTGCATCAAGGTGGTCTTGTTCATGACGGTAAGTTCGTTGACCACGGACAGCACATTCTCAACGCGTCCCATCACTTGCTCAACAAGCTGCTTGTCAGCCATAGAGGGAACCTCACCTGTCAGTAACACGCGTCGGTTATAGCTGGTGATATTGACATGCGCCCTGTCACCCAACTGATCGGCCATGCGGTTGATGCCACGAAGTTCAATGCCCTCATCTTCAAGCTGCGATCCTGAGGTGCGACGGTCGGTGGCCACCAGGGTGCCCATGACCGTGCTACCGATAACCATCGGCACACAGGCCGTCAAGGCCATACTTAAACAGACGGCCAGCGCAGGGGTTCGGCAGTAAATTTGATGTAAAACAATCATGACAAGGACTCCTGATACCCCAGCAACTGCCTATCCAATGTGTCGCACAAACAGTGCAAAACGAGCAGGTGAACCTCCTGAATGCGGGCCGTGCGATCATGTGGAACACAAATGTGAACATCGCCTCCGTACAAGGCCTGTGCCATTTTGCCGCCGCCGCGACCGCTCAGACCGATCACCACCATGTCACGCTCATGCGCGGCATCGATGGCGGCCAGAACATTGGCAGAATTGCCACTGGTAGAGATCGCCAGCAACACATCGCCAATCTGCCCCAAGGCGCGCACCTGGCGTGAAAACACAAGGTCAAAACCATAGTCGTTTGCCAGTGCCGTGATGACCGACGTGTCGGTGCTCAGGGACAGTGCAGCAAGCTCGGGTCGTTCGCGCTCAAAGCGGCCAACAAACTCGGCCGCAAAGTGCTGGGCATCGGCCGCTGACCCCCCATTGCCACAAGCTAAAACCTTGCCGCCTGCTGTCAAACAAGTCAATAATGCCTGCACAGCTTGTTCAATCGGCTGACACAGCAGAGGCGCTGCGTGGTACTTCAGGTCAGCGCTGTCTGTAAATTGTTGCTGAATGTGCTGTTGAATGTTTTGATCTGGCATGGTGCGTGTGAATAATGATGAACTAAAACTCTGTCGAAACAAGATTGTGCAAATTATTGTAAATAAATTATTTACCAAATAAATCCTAAAAACATAGCAGCCTATGCTCTATATAAAAGCATATACTCAAAATTATAATCAATAATTGCGTTGATAACTTTTTGTAAGTTGCAATTTGTCTTGCAGACAAGGTGCATACCTAGGTCGCGTCAAAAGCGGCCTGTAGCCAATCGATCGCCCAGGCATCAACCGCCACCACATCAAACCTGCAAGGTGGCACCTGGCGCAAACGGGCCAGGTAGTGTCGGGCAGCCAGGATGATGTGTTGTTGTTTGACATACCCCACGCTGGCCGCAGCGCCACCATAACCCGCCTTGCGACGACGGCGAACCTCAACAAACACACACGTGCCATCAGGCGTGGCCATGATCAGGTCGATCTCACAACCGCCGCGCCCAGGCATTCGATAATTGCGCGCCAACAGACGCAAGCCAGCCCCCTGCAAATGGGCCAAGGCCAAGTCCTCAGCACGGTCACCCAGTTGTTTGGTTGTCGTGACAGGATGACGAACAGCTTGCACCATGATGGCCTTTATTTTGGAACAAACCCATTGAACCTACCCTCTTCACACCGCCACACCTGTGTCGATACCTACGACCTGGCTTTGCAGGCAGCGCAAATCGCCTGTGCGGGCCATGATTATCCGCGTGGCGCACTCTACGTGGCGGCGACACCCATCGGCAACCTGGCTGATATCACGCTGCGCGCCCTGCACCTTTTACAAATCGCCGACGTGATCTGCTGCGAGGACACTCGCCACACGCAATCGTTGCTACAAGCCTATGGCATCACGCAGCCAAGGCATTTGGCCGTACACCAGCACAATGAGGCTGAATCAGCCACGACGGTGTGCGGATTGTTGCGCCAAAACCAGCGCGTGGTCTATGTCTGCGATGCCGGCACCCCCGCCATCAGTGACCCTGGCGCACGGCTGGTGGCCCATGTGCGCCAGGCAGGCTGTCCGGTCGTTCCTCTGCCCGGGGTTTGCAGCATCACGGCGGCCTTGTCGGTCGCGGGCATCAGCCATGACGACCAGGGCGACTTTGTGTTCATGGGTTTTTTGCCTACCAGAGCGGGGGCGCGCGCCGCCGCCATCAAAGCCATTCAAAACGAACTGCGTACTGTGGTGCTGCTGGAGGCCCCGCACCGGATAGAGGCCCTGGCACAGACACTGCAAGCACTGGGTGAGCGCATGCTGACCATAGGACGCGAGCTGACCAAGCAGTTTGAAAACATCGTGACCGTCAAGGCGCACGATTTTGTGGCTTGGCTGTCACACGACAGCAACCGTCTGCGCGGTGAATTTGTCCTGGTGCTGCACCCTGCACCCTGCCCAGTCACCCTTGAACTTGACCTGCATACCCTTAAGCTGCTGATGGCAGAGCTGCCCCTGAAAACCGCCGTCAAACTGGCAGCGGACATCACCGGTGCACCACGCAATGCCTTGTATGACGCAGCGTTGCGTTTGGCACATAGTGCGACATCGTGATTGCCTGACCGCGCCCTTTCAAGCATCACGCCGTTAACAGGTCGCGCACAGCGGCCAGTTGGCGACGCGAGACCAGCAGCCGCTCATCGGCCCCTCGCAGACGAACAGCCCAACAATCGCCATCACATGGGTCATGGTGTTTTTCAAGCGCCAAGACGCAGTGCCTGGCCACCAGCGCATTTCGATGGACGCGTATGAACCGCTCAGCGTATTTGGCCTCCAGATCAGCCAATGCGCCCTCAAGCACATAGCTTTTGGATGCAGTGCGTACGGTGATGTATTTCAGCTCGGCCTTGAGGTAAACCACCAACGCCAGCGGCACCCGCTGCAACTGACCCCGATCATGAATCACCAGAACATCCTCAGGCACCACGAGCATTTGTGTTTGAAGGCTCTGCTGCAATCGCTCTACTTTTTGCAATGCCACTTGTAGCCGTTCCAGGCGCACGGGCTTGGTCAAATAGTCGATGGCCTCGAGATCAAAAGCCCTGACAGCATACTCAGCATGAGCCGTGACAAACACGAGCGCAGGTGGATGCAGCATGGTGCGCAAGACCTGCGCCATGGCCAGACCATCTGTCCCCGGCATGTGAATATCGGCCAGCACGACATCAACAGCGTGGTGCTGCAAAAAATCAACCGCCTGCACTGCATCAGCGGCCATACCGACCACATGAGCTTGCGGTGCTGTGCAGTCGGTCAGTAGCGTTTGAAGACGTGCCCTGGCCAGGGCCTCGTCGTCCACAATCAAAACCTGCAAAGTCGTCATTTTTCGTTGCGGACATCCACGGGTATCTACGGGTATCTACGGGTATCTACGGGTATTAGGGGGTAAGGCCGTGATCAGCCATTCACGTCTAAACAACCATCGCTGCGGATACCACAGATTGGACAGTGTGATCTCACCGCTGCGGTGACGGCCTTTGACCTCCCAGCGTCCGTCCAACACACGGCACTGCGGGGCACACAGGGGGGCTGTCGTCTCAGCCGGGGTTTGTAGCCAAACAATGGCATCAAAGTTGGCCAACAGGCGATATTGCTCCACGGCGTTGTCAGTTGCCGACATCGTGGCACGGGCCTCTCCGTCATAGGCCACCAGGACAGAGCGGGGCAACAAAAACCAAAAACGTTCAAACTGACCATTAAAGCTGCTGGGCACGGCAATGCGCGGCTGACCAGGCAGGTGTCGCTCAGAGAGGTGGTATTGGCCCGCTGGTCCATTCAAAGGGGCCACGGTCATAGAGAACGTGGCAAAGACTGCCAGCACTGCGGCCACCGTACAGGTGCGCGTCCAGCAAGGCTTTTGAAGCCCCAGCCCCACCAGCGCCAGCCCGATACCCATCACCAGCAGGGTCATGGTCAGTTGCCACGTGCTGCCGATGCCTATGTCATGCGCTGCCCAGGCGATACGCCCCAAAAAAGCAAGCAACACGCCGCACAAGGCTAAAGACGGCACAAACCAGCCCCGTGCAATACGCGACCAGTACAAGGCCATCAGCATAGCCAGTGCAGGCATGGCAGGTATCAGGTAGCGTGCCGATCGCTGGCTGGGCAAGATGAAAACCAGCAGCCAAACACCCAACCACACCAGCAAAATGCGCGTGACAGGGGGCAAGTTCAACATCCATCCCAGCCCAGCATGCCGCACCCGCCAAATTTGCCCCACGCCCCACGCCATCAGGCCCAATACCACAAAAGCCAGCAGACCGGCATTTTGCACGTAGGCCAGCAGTTGCGCCCAGATGCTAAAGCCTCCGCCCATCAGGGCCGTTTGCCAATAGCCTGCGTTGTTGCTCAGTTTGCCAGCGTTTTCAGCCAGAACAAATTCTTGCCAGACCGCGTTGGGGTCGGGGTCAAGCACAAACCACAGGCCAAACACAGCCAAGGCCACCATGGCGCTCACACTAACCCCCAGGGTGATTCGCCATACCTCACGCCAGGTCAAGGCAGACCTGACACAAAGCTCGGCGCACCACCAGGCGGCTGCAGCAGGGGCTAGCAGGGCAAACGATTTGTAGGCCAGCCCCAAACCCAATGCCAGCCCCAAGATCAGGTGAACCAACCAGCCCTGTGGCACGGTCAGGCCAGCACCGCTATCGTTGCAATCATTGGCACGGGCCGCCCGCCACAGCCCGTAAAACATAGGCACGTTTAACCAAAATGTTTCGGGCGCACTGGTCAGGTACGCACGCCCATACCGAAAGGTGCAAAAAAAAGCCAGGTAAATGCACGCCGTCATCAGGGCCAGCCCCCACTGCTGCGTGATCTGTCGCACGGCCAGGATGATGGCGACAGCGACCAGCAAGGAATAGACGACGCTAGGGGTACGCAGCGCCACCATGTGCCAGTTGCAGCCCCAGTTGCCCGCCACCATGGCCTGCCAAAACAACAAAGGGGGCTTGGTGTTGCGCATGTGGTCAAGGTCAGACACCAGCGGCAGCCAGTGCCCCGATGCCGCCGTCAGACGGGCAATGTGGGCATAAACCAGCTCGTCGCCATTGCTAGGGATGTACTGGCCGCCCAGGCCACCCACATAGACCAGCACAGCCAGCAGCAGCAGGCCCATCCAAACCAGCGTACCCGGCACTATCGACAAGCGAAGTTTCATGGTGTTACAGCGATGGACGTTTGGCAAAAGTCCAGCGGTCGTTGGCCAAAAAGTTGCTCAGACTGGCTGCCACAATGGCGATCACATTGGCCAGCAGGTAGTGCAGATGAAGCGACAACCACAAGGTTAAACCGTATTGCAAGGCAATGCCCAACCATGAGGCAACAGCGTAACGGCCAAATTGCATGGCCAGTACCGATAGGGTCGCCTGAGAAGTGACCTGCATGGCCTGCACACGGTCAGCCCAAGTCCAGCGGCGGTTCCAGTTAAAGTTATGAACGGTGGCTATCAAAATGGCCAAAGCCAGCGAGGCATACAGACGCAAACGCACGTCAGCAATCGCTGCAAACCAGTGCTCTTGAGCCATGTACAGCACCAGCATATTGACCCCCGTACCGCTGGCACCCACGATGCCAAATTTAAGGTATCTAAAGCCCTTAAGCCACGTCAAAATAGCCTGAAAACGCAGCGCTAGGTCGTCACCTGAAATCATCAATCACGTCCTTAAATCCTTACATCCTCATACCCTCACACCTTGTCCGCGATGAAGAATCCCCATTATTTCATGACCCCGCCCATCGGCAGAATCAGTGCGTGGATGTCAGCCTTGTTGCTGTCGGCCTGCGCCAGTGCGCCCCCCCCCGACTGGCAGGCCAACGCTTTTGAGGCGCTGAACGCCTATGCCTCAGCCTATTTGGATGGAAATGTAGGTGAAAAGAGGAGTGACAGTGGCCGTGTGGCCGATGCTGAATGGGCGCGGGCCAAAGCGGCGCTGGCCAGCACGGGCCGGCCAGACCTGATGGCCCGTGCAGAACTGCGGAGATGCGCCGTACACACAGCCAGCCTGGCGTTTGAACCCTGCACCGGCTATTTGACAATGGCAGCAGATGCGATGCCCGCAGACCGCACCTATGCGGCCTTTATCCGTGGCGACTGGGTGGGACTGAATAAAGAACATTTACCCCAGCACTACCGTGCATTGCTGGATGCCACCACGATACCAACAGACACCAACCGCCTAAGCAGCATTGCTGACCCCTTGGCACGCTTGATTGCTGCCGCAGTGTTGCTTCAAAAAAAGCAAATCACCCCTATCGAAAGGGCCGTGGCGGTGGACACCGCATCAGCCCAGGGGTGGCGCAGACCGCTCTTGGGGTGGCTTTTGGTTCAAGGCCAACAAGCAGAACAAACCGGCGACGCAGGGACATCGGCATCCCTTCAGCGACGCATCGATCTGGTGATGCAGACCCGGTCTGAGGGGCTAAAAACCACCCCGGACTGATCAACCTGGACTCCTCCGTTATCTCAGTTATTAATGGCTTGACACGTTGAGTGTTTTAAGCTGAGTTAATGGATATCACAGGTATTTTTAATCCAAGCCAGCGCACCAGCGTGGCTTGCAGATTCGCAAGGTTAAGGGGTTTCGTCAAAAAATCGTCCATACCACTGTCCAGACACTGCTTCCTGTCTTCCTCAAAGGCGTTGGCGGTCAATGCAACGATCCTGACGCGTGGAAGTCCTTGACCTGCCTCCCATAAACGGATTTTTTCAGTCGATTCCAGTCCACCCATCACAGGCATTTGAACATCCATCAACACCAGATCGGGGACACCCCCCTGTGTCACGAAATCAAGCGCCTGTTGGCCGTCTTCAACGACCGTGACTTTCAAGCCCGAACAACCCAGATCGTCGAGCATCGCCAGGATGACCATCCGGTTCACAGCATTGTCCTCGGCAATCAGCACTTTTCCTGTCAAATCCTTGACTGGCACTGCTTCTGATGTGGCGATCACCGGCAACTCCTGCACGTCGGGCAGGATCTCAACGCGGACTCGAAACCAGAAACGCGATCCCTGGCCGAGTTGGCTATCAATGCCAACTTCCCCCCCCATCATCTGAGCCAACTGCAAAACGATGCACAGCCCCAAACCGGTTCCGCCAAATTTGCGGGTGATCGAATTGTCGGCCTGGCTAAAAGGCTTAAATAGACGGATCTGCTGTTCAGGCGTGAGCCCAACGCCACTGTCTGAGACAGAAAATAAAAGCACAGCGTGTTCCGATTGGCGTTCAATTTCGCTTACCACAATTCGCACAAAGCCTCTGGCGGTGAATTTGATGGCATTGCTGACTAGGTTCGAGAGCATCTGACGCAGCCGGTGAGGGTCACTCAGATAGCATGGCCCGGCCGGCCCCTGCCAAGTTGAGTCGAGTTGCAGCCCTTTGGCGCTGGCACTTTGGGCAAACAGTGCATGAATGTCACCAACAATCGAATCAACCGCACAGACAATCGACTCCAAATTGAGTTTGCCAGCCTCTACTTTTGACATGTCCAGGATGTCGTTGAGCAGCAACAGCAGCGTGTTGCCAGTATTCACAATGGTTTGCGCGTATTGCAAGCGCTTGTCATTCTGAAGTTGGGGACTAACGAGCAACTGTGCCATGCCAATGACCCCGTTCAACGGAGTACGTATTTCATGGCTCATGTTGGAAATGAACTCACTCTTAGCTCGGTTGGCTGCATCAGCAGCAGTATTGGCTACTTCAAGCTCATCAACGCGACCCACCAGCTCTTTTTTTAGATGTTCCAACTGCTGATTTTTGTGTGACATCAGGGACACCAGCTCGTGCAGAGTTGTCTCGGCACGTTTGCGTCTCCGAATTTGCCAGGCCAGCAAAAAAACAGCCACCATTGCCACGATCAGTGCTGACGATACGACCGCAATCAATAATATCTGTTGGCGTAATTGTTCTTGCGTCTTGAATACGACTTCCGTGGGCTGCCAGGACTTGATAATCCTGTCAAATGTGCCATCTCGCCGTATGTCAGCCAATCCAGAGTTGATCTCTTTGAGCAGAAGCGTATTGCCTTTTTTGACGGCAATCGCCGAGTAACTACGGATGATGGGTTCCTTGATTAATTTGACGTTATGGATATTATTTGTCGCCAGCACAAAGCTCCCAACCCACCGGTCCGCAATGATTGCGTCCACGGTTCCCATTTTCAGCATCCTGTAGCCTTGAACAAAGTCCGGGATGATTTCCACAATGATCTGAGGGTTCTTTCGCAGTAAGTTGATTGGCAGTCCCTTTTTTTCGACACCAACTTTCATACCACGTAAATCGTCCAAGCTAGCTATATCAACACGTTCGGAGGAAATGAATATCGTGAATTCAGAAGTCAGCAGGGGTTCTGAAAAGTCATAGATTTTCAAACGTTCCGTATCGGAATTGATTTGCAGCAGAGCGTCTGCCTGATCCTCCAGAACAAGTCGTTGAGCTTGTGCCCAGTCCATGAGACGAATCTCCACGGGGTTGTGCAGGCGCTTTGCTAGGGCTTCGGCAAGGTCAACCACTAAGCCTGCCGGTTTGCCGTTCTTCATAAAGTTAAACGGCGGTAGTGTTTCGTTGCCAAGGAATAGAACTGTCCGCTCATCGGACTTCCTGCCAACAGCTTGTGTACTGGCACAGTCCATCGGCCACCAGACTAACATTGCGCCGAAAATCACCATCATTGCCACCACACAGACCCTCCGCCTTGTTTGTTTCTTTGTTTGTCTATCGTTCATAAGGTCAAAAATTTCTGTATTTTTAATCGATTTAAATACTTTCTACTAAATCAGTGCAGCTAAAACGTTTCATCGTGTGGCCACGAATTGCAGTAATCAAACCGGCGACGTGGGGGCCTTGACTTCTATTCAGCGACGCATTGATCTGGTGATGCAGATCAGGGCAGAGGGATTAAAAACGATGCCGGACTGATCATCCGCATCATCATCCGCACCGGCCGCGTCAAACCCCTTGCTTTAATGAGGCCTCGATGAAGGCATCCAAGTCACCGTCCAGTACCTTCTGGGTAGCAGATGTCTCGTAGTTGGTGCGCAGGTCTTTGATGCGGCTGTTGTCCAACACATAGCTGCGAATCTGATGACCCCAGCCCACATCGGTTTTGGAGTCTTCCAGCTTTTGCTGCTCGGCCTGACGCAAACGCATCTCGTGGTCGTACAAACGGCTTCGCAGACGTTTCCAGGCGACATCACGGTTGCTGTGCTGACTGCGACCATCTTGACATTGCACCACGATGCCTGTGGGGATGTGCGTCATGCGAACTGCAGAGTCGGTCTTGTTGATGTGCTGGCCACCGGCCCCACTGGCCCTGAAGGTGTCGATACGCACATCTGCCGGGTTGATGTCGATCTCAATCGAGTCGTCGATCTCAGGATAGACAAAAACGGAAGCAAACGAGGTGTGACGGCCACCCGCTGAGTCAAACGGACTTTTGCGAACCAGCCGGTGAACACCGGTTTCGGTACGCAGCAGCCCAAAGGCGTATTCGCCCTCGATTTTGATCGTGGCCCCTTTGATACCGGCGGTGTCGCCCGGGGTTTCGTCCTCGAGCGCGGTGCTAAAACCTTTGCGCTCGGCGTAGCGCAGGTACTGGCGCAGCAACATGCTGGCCCAGTCACAGGCCTCTGTTCCACCGGCACCTGCTTGAATGTCCAAAAAGCAGTTCAAGGGGTCAGCGGGGTTGTTGAACATGCGGCGAAACTCAAGGTCTTTGACGATGGCATTCAGCCGTGCCACATCTGCCTGGATGGTGTGCAATCCCGCCACGTCGCCGTCATCACGGCTCATCTCAAAGAGTTCAGCGTTGTCAGACAGATCACGCGCCAGATCAGTCAATGTGTCAACGATGCCGCCCAGCAATTTTTTTTCTCGGCCCAAGTCCAGGGCACGTTTTGAATCCCCCCAGACATCGGGGTCTTCCAGTGCGGCATTGACTGTTCTTAGACGTTCGAATTTGGCATCAAAGTCAAAGATACCCCCGTAAATGTTGGGTGCGCATCGTTAAATCTGCAATCTGGGTGCCAATGGCATTGCATTGTTCGGCTTCCATGGGGGGGGTATCCTGTGATTGTGAAAAAACTAAAACGGCCCATGCGACCAAAATGAGGGCGAATGGGCCAAGTTTGCGATTTTCACATACAGGGCATCTCACTATGGTTGCAAGTACCGCTCGGCCAGTCGCACCCAATACGTGGCCCCCAGTGGCAACAACGCATCGTTAAAGTCATAGCAGGCGTTGTGCAACATGCACGATCCACCGCCGTGGTCGTCGTCTCCATTGCCAATAAAAACGTAGCAGCCGGGCCTGGCTTGCAACATGTACGCAAAGTCTTCGGCGGCCATCGTTGGCTCTTGCGCAAGAACCTTGGACTGGCCCACGATGTCCGTCAGCACCTGACGCGCAAGATCAGACTCTGCCGCATGGTTGACGGTAGCGGGGTAGTTGCGCGTAAATTCAAAGTCATGCGCCATCTCAAACGCCTCGCACACACCACGGGTGATGCCTTGCATGCGATGTTCGATCAAGTCCAGCACCTCGGGCAACAGGCTTCGTACCGTTCCGGCCAGTACACAACGACCCAGGATCACGTTGTTGGTCTGGCCGGTGTGGATCGAAGACACCGAGATGACACCGGCATCGATGGGCCGGAGGTTGCGGCTGATGATGGTTTGAAATGCCTGCACCAGTTGGCAGGCCACCGGAACGGGGTCTTGGGTCTTGTGGGGCATGGCGGCATGTCCGCCTTTGCCGTGCAGGGTAATTTTGAACTCATTGCTTGAGGCCATCACCGGCCCTTCACTGACAGCAAACTGACCCTCCGGCAGGCCGGGCCAGTTGTGCATTCCAAATACCGCGTCCATCGGGAACAAATCGAACAAACCGTCCTTGATCATCTCGTGCGCTCCACCACCGCCCTCTTCAGCAGGCTGAAAGACAAGGTAAACCGTACCGTCAAAGTGCGGTTGCGTCACCAGATAGTGGGCTGCTGACAGCAACATGGCCATGTGACCGTCATGGCCACAGGCATGCATCAAGCCAGGATGTGCGCTGGCGTGGGCAAATGTATTGGCCTCCTGAATGGGCAAGGCATCCATGTCGGCCCGCAAGCCAATGGCCCGGGCTGATGTACCGTGGCGAATGATCCCGACCACCCCCGTGCGGCCCAGACCGCGATGAACGGGTATGTCCCACTGCGTCAGTTGGCTAGCGACAAGGTCAGACGTGCGTTGCAAGGCAAAGCCAAGTTCAGGATGGGCGTGCAGGTCGCGGCGCAGCGCGACCATGGAAGCGGATTGTTTGACAATCAGATCGATCAATTTCATACCTGCTCCGTTGACTGTGCGTGATACATTGGATCATAAACACTATGATCCTAAACGAATTTTATGACTTGATAAACTCGTAACGGCGTTTCGTCTGCCACGATAGTCTCAAGCGGCCCGTCACCGCCATTTCACCTTTTGGTCGTTTATGTCCTTACAACCTTCTGCCGCTGCCCTTTGGCTTGACATGGCATCCCTGGTCAGGCTGTGCGACAGCACCACCTACTCCCGTGCGCTTTTGCTGTACCGCAACCAACGGGTTCTCGATCTGTCCATTGAACCCGTTCACGACAACTGGCAGTTGTCAGGTGACGTGCAGGGCACTCAACGTTATCCCTACTCCGTGACGGTCGAGATCAAACGCAGTAGTCTGGGTGTCGTCGTCGAGTGGGACAGCGACTGCACTTGCCCCGTGGGTTACCAGTGCAAGCACGGTGTTGCGCTGATGATCAAGGCTGCCTACCAGGGTTACCACGTGCTGGCAATGGGTGGATCGCCCAAGGCTGACCGCAGCAAGACCCCTCCTGTCACTGCGGCCCAACGGGGTGACCGTGCGGCCATCGCCGCAGAGATAGCCCGTCTGGAGGCTGAGGCGCACGTCCTGCGGTGGCTGAAAGACCTTGAAAAAATTAACGCTGAGAACGATCAGCCTGCGTCTTTCGCCCCGGCCCCTGAGGCCCGTTCTGAACAGTTGTTGTACCTGTTGTCGGTCACGACAGCACAAAGCCAAAGTCCGCAGCTTACCCTGTCTGTGGCGCTGTCCTACCGCAAGGTTGCAGGTGGCTGGGCCAAAACAAAACCGCTCAAGAGTTACCCCGAAAAAGGCGACGCTGTATTTGACATGACCAGTGAGGCCGACCGCGATGTGCTACAGCTCTTGCGCACACTGCCTCGCACCGGTGCCTACGCCGCCTACTACCACGGCAGCAGCTACAGCGTTGTTTCTGCGGTTGTGATCGATGGCAAATTTGGCTTTATCACACTCGAAAAGGCCGCCAGCACAGGGCGGCTGTATGCCTGCGACACCAACAATCAGCCGACAAAATCGATCCAATTGACACCACCCCAGACCCTGGTCTGGGAATGGCGAGAGGTCACAGTACCTCAGTCAAGCGAAGCGCACTGGACTTTGCACGTCAAAATGCAAAACAGCGATACGCGTTTGTGCCTGAATACACCACCCCTGTACCTGGATGTCAAGCAGGGTCAATGCGGATTGGTCGATTTGCAGGGCTTGAGCATGGCTCAGATCAGCGCTCTGCTCAGAGCACCCCCCATGAACGCTTTGACCCTGCAAAACCATCAGCATGACCTGATACGGATGCTTGGCCCTGTCCCGCTGCCGCCCGTGCTTGAGCAATTGCCCAAACTGACCGGTCTGACCCCCAAGCCCTGTTTGTTGCTGCGCCCGTTTCAGGCCACACCAGCTCACTCTGATGGGGTGATCGAGGCCCACTTGAGCTTTGACTACGGCGGTCACCGCAATTGGTGGACCGGCCAGGGCAGCGTGGTGGTGCTGAACTTGGCGGAGGGTCGCGTGATGCTGCAACGTGACCCCGAGGCTGAGCTGGATGCCATATCCCGATTGCTCGAACTGGGACTCCAGTCTTTGC
Source organism: uncultured beta proteobacterium (assembly GCA_903822205.1). Taxonomy (GTDB): domain Bacteria; phylum Pseudomonadota; class Gammaproteobacteria; order Burkholderiales; family Burkholderiaceae_C; genus Rhodoferax. The sequence continues at coordinate 108,515 of CAIJOK010000016.1, forward strand.
GCAGCGGTGTGTTTGGTATGCCAAGCGATGACTTATCGCAAACCTGGATGCAATGGGCCGAAGACGACTATGCACCCTTGCGCGAGGCCGGTTTTGAGCTCACGGTCGATGACAGCCTAAAGGGCTGGATACGCCACGCCGATGCCTTCAGTGTCAGTCTGGAGCATCAGGGTGATGATGAGGCCACATCACCCTGGTTTGATCTGTCGCTGGGCGTAGAGATCGAGGGTGTTCGCCACAACATCCTGCCCTGGCTGCCTCGTTTGATCGCCGCCGCCGCACGCCACCCCCGCGATGCTGCGACGGGGTTACCCGATTTGCCCCCCTTTTTGTACCTGGCAGCCCCTGAGGGCGGCTTTGTTCGCCTGCCAACCGAGGGTCTTAAACCTTGGCTGGGCGCTCTGCTTGAACTGGTGGGTGATCGTGACCGAGATTTTTCGTCTGACAGCCTGAAACTCTCGCGCATGGATGCCATGCGCACCACCGCCGCGTTGGGCGCGGGTGCCGTGTGGGAAGGTGCCAAACACCTGCGCGAAATGGTCCAGCGCCTGAGCGGTCGCGCAGAGCTGCCGGACATCCCGCTGCCTGCGGGCATTCATGCCGACCTGCGCCACTACCAAAAACAAGGCGTGAACTGGCTACAGTTTTTGCGCGAATTTGGCCTGGCGGGCATTTTGGCCGACGACATGGGGCTGGGCAAAACGCTGCAAACCCTGGCCCACATTCAGATCGAAAAAGACGCTGGCCGCCTTGATTTGCCTGCGCTCATCATCGCGCCGGTCAGCCTGATGGGCAACTGGAAGCGTGAGGCTGAGCGTTTTTGCCCCGATCTGCAAAGTCTGGTGCTGCACGGCAAAGACCGCCATGAAATGGCCGAAAACATGACGGACAACGACATCGTGATCGCCCCCTATTCGCTGCTGCACCGCGACCGTGAGCGCTGGCTTAAAGCCAAATGGCATATGGTGGTGCTCGACGAAGCGCAAAACATCAAAAATGCCAACACCAATGCCGCGCAAGTGGTCAGTGAACTTCACAGCCGCCATCGTCTGTGCCTGTCTGGCACCCCCATGGAAAACCACCTGGGCGAAATCTGGAGCCTGTTTCACTTTTTGATGCCCGGCTTTTTGGGCAGTCAAAAGCGTTTTGGCGAACTGTTTCGCGGCCCGATCGAAAAACAAGGCGACCCCGAGGCCCTTTACCAACTGCGTGCCCGTGTCACGCCTTTTATGCTGCGCCGCACCAAAAATCTGGTGGCCAACGAGTTGCCACCCAAGGTTGAGACCATCATGCGGGTGGAACTATCGGGCAAACAGGCTGACCTGTACGAAACCATCCGTCTGGGCATGGAAAAAACCGTTCGCGAGGCTTTGAACAGCAAAGGTTTGGCCAAATCCCAAATCACCATTTTGGATGCCCTGCTCAAACTGCGCCAAGTGTGCTGTGACCCCCATTTGCTCAAGCTCGAAGCCGCCCGAAAGGTCAAAGAATCTGCCAAGCTGGAGCAATTGATGGAGATGCTGCCTGAAATGCTCAGCGAGGGCCGGCGCGTTTTGCTGTTTTCACAGTTCACCAGCATGCTCAGCCTGATCGAAGACGAACTGCTCAAACGCAAAATCAATTGGGTCAAATTGACGGGCCAAAGCCAAAAGCGCGACGAGATCATCACCCGATTTACCAGCGGCGAGGTTCCTTTGTTTTTGATCAGCCTCAAGGCCGGCGGCGTAGGGTTAAACCTGCCGCAGGCCGATACCGTCATCCACTACGACCCCTGGTGGAACCCTGCCGTCGAAAACCAGGCCACCGACCGCGCCCACCGCATCGGTCAAACGCAAAGCGTATGGGTGGTCAAACTGGTGGCGCAGGGTACGATCGAAGAGCGTATCCTGGCCCTGCAAGAGCGCAAGGCCGCACTGGCTGAGAGCATGTACAGCGGATCGGTCGGTCGCAAACAGCCGCTCTTTAGTGAGAGTGATCTGCAAGAGCTGCTGAAACCCTTGTCGCGCTGATCTCAATCGGGTTGGCGCATAGGTCGTCAGCTTGTACAGTATGTTCCGGTGATTGATTGCTATGGATGCTAAGTTGAATGGCTTGGTATCCATTCATACTGTGCGTGACCGCCCCAAGTCCGAGAATAAAAAACGCTTGCTTTCGGTTCGATACAGTGTCGAGGTCGTGGAGTATTTTCGTGCTACCGGCGAAGGTTGGCAGGCGCGTATGGACAACGTACTCCGTCAATATGTCAATCAACACGTGGATCGCAATAATGCGACATAACTTGTAAATATTTTCAACTTAAAAAATACATATGAACCGTTTCTTTCTTTTTCGAACCTGGTTGATCGCTGTTTTGGTTGTCGCCAATGTTGCCGTCATAACGATCTCTGGAATAATGCTTTATGAAAGCCGACTGCACTACGAAAATCGCGCAAGAACGCTGACACAAAACATCAGTACAGCCCTGGACAGCAATCTGTTTGGCAGTATTACAAAAATCGACTTTGCTGTGAGCACAGTGGTTGACGAATTGGAGCGCCAACTGTCGGCGAGTCATGCTCTGGACAAAAGCACAGCGACTCAATTTTTGGTACGACAAGGACAACGCCTATCCGAAGTTGATGCTATTCGTGTATCCGACAACAACGGCGTGGTCATTCTCGGAAAAGGTGTTGAAAAAGTTGGCAGCTCAAATTGGGCTGACAGGGACTTCTTTCAACACTTTCGATATCACGATGACAACACACTGTGGGTTTCAAAACCAATTTTAGGGAGGGTTAATCCGCAATACATCATCTCGTTCTCAAAACGTTACAAGCATTCGGATGGAACCTTTGCAGGCATCGTATCAGCCTCAGTTCCGATTTCCCACTTCAGCTCACTCATCTCGCAATTTGACCTTGGCCCCAAAGGTACTCTCATTCTCAGGGATTCTGACAATGGATTAATTACCCGCGTTCCGGCTATTCCCGACCAAAAAGCCGGCCAGCTTGGAGATGCCGGAGTCTCTAAGGCGTTTCGCGACTTGGTTGCGTCGGGTGTGCAAAGGTCCACCTACCACATTACGAATTCCCCAGACGGCTTTGAACGCATTCTGACGTTTAGCCGCCTTAGAAGTGCAAGAATGACGGCCATTGTTGGCACGGCGAGAGAAGACTATCTGGCCGGTTGGGACAGGGAGTTGCTTAATTCTGGCATCCTGGCAGGCAGCTTTATGCTGTTCACCGGCGTGATGGGGTTCTTCCTTCTTCGCCTCCTCAATCGTCAAAGCGGATACGTCGAGCAACTCAATACCATTTTTGAATTAAGCCCAGACGGATTCGTGTCGTTCGATGAAAAGCATAAAGTCAAGTATTGCAGTCCTGCATTTAACCGAATGACGAGATTGGATCGGGCAAGCGTGCTTGGGCTAGATGAAGATGCCTTCACTAAAATACTGGGGGAGCAGTGCATACCGTCAGCACGTTTTCAAGGTATCCATTCGCTGATGCCTGAGGATGTGGTCGATTCAGATACAAAGCCCAAGCGGAAGTTGATCGAACTGCAACCGCCCCACTGCGGTGTCATAGAGGTGGGTTTGAGAATCGGAAATGGTGATGCTGTTTCAAAAATTCTCTATTTCCGGGATGTGACACGTGACAAGGAGTTGGAGCGGATGAAGAGTGAATTTCTGTCCACCGCTGCGCACGAGTTGCGTACTCCGATGGCCAGTATTTATGGATTTTCGGAGCTTTTATTGTCTCAAGAATTTGATGTCAAGACCCAACACGAGTTTCTCACAACCATCTACCGTCAATCCGAGCTGATGTCCTCGGTTCTGAATGAGCTACTCGACCTTGCACGCATTGAAGCGCGACGTGGAAAGGACTTTGTGTTTGAGAACATTCACCTTACCGAAGTCATGGCATCAACAGTTGCAGGATTCAAGATACCTGGTCAAAGAATACCGCCCCAATCTGTAGAACCAGACGAGGCCCTCATTGTTAGCGCTGACCGATCAAAGCTCCAACAGGTCTTGACGAATCTCATTTCTAATGCCTACAAGTACTCGCCCAATGGGGGTAATGTCTATATCCGCTATCACAAGGCAGGTCAGCCCAATTCGCCGATGATAGGAATCGAAGTGCAGGATGAAGGTATTGGCATGACACCTGAGCAAATTGCACGTGTGTTTGAACGCTTCTACCGCGCCGATACCTCAGGAAAAATACCTGGCACGGGGTTAGGCATGAGTATCGTTAAAGAGATTATCGACTTTCACCAGGGCCGCGTGGATGTCAACAGTGCGATAGGTCAAGGAACCACCGTGACAGTTTGGTTACCTCAGTCTCAGATCCGATCGTAGCGGACCAACGTAGAGAAGATGGGTTGAAGCACAGAATGCGAGCAATGGACACGAACCACTGAATTTGAGTTGTCTCGATTTTGTTGAAATCCATTCAAGCGACAAGCCGCAGAGCCGGCTTCATCATCTGCGGTGTTGCCCTGTATTCATGGCATTTGGACAAATGTTGACGACGATCCCGGCAGATTACCAGCCACCCGATCGCCAATTGCCATTTTGATAGTAATGCACCTGGTTATTCCACAGCAGGGCGCGATCGGCACTGATATCACGCCAGCCCGACTGTCCTGATGACAGTGCGATGCTTGTTGTTATCGTCTTGGCTGATACATCGATTTCAAACTTTTGCAATTCGGTGCGCGTGAACTGAAAATAATCGCTGGCGGCTCCGGTACTGCTGGTGCTACTGGATGGCGCTGTGTCATACAAACTGACCGGCAGGCCTATGCGCACTTTGTTGCCCACGATTTGCAGCGCAATGCCGTGGTGGTCATGCAGCACCGTGGCATCCGTGCCACGCCGTCCAATGATGCGACGGGCAGCCTCTTTGGGGTTGGCCGGGTCGGTCAAGTCAATCACCGACAGCTTAACCCCTTGGTACCACGCAAAACGGCCATCACCCGCTGAGCCATCGCTGCTGGCATCCTTGCCCACCCCTAGCAGCAGGGTGTCGGTCAAAGGAAAGAGATAGTCCGAGTAGCCATCCACCTGCAACTCACCAACCACCTTGGGGTCAGAAGGCAAGCTTAAATCAAGGACATACAGCGGGTCTGTCAACCGGTAAGTCACCAGATAGCCCCGGCTGCCAACAAAGCGCGAAGCATAAAGCTGTTCTCCGGCCTTGCCCAATGGGGCGGGCCGAGCGGCGTTGGGTAACTCCCCCACCAAAGCCAGGTTGCTACCACTTTCTTGAAGAATGGACAAATGCGCAGGGGATTCGACCGATGCCGTTGTTGTTACCGAGGGTGTCGTGCTGACGGGTGTCGTGCTGACGGTTGTCGCCACGGGCATCACCCATCCCCGCCAAGTTGAGGCCGTCTGCGTGATCACGCGAAGCGCCCCTAAATGTTCGCCCATTCGAAATGACTTGCGGTTTTGGTCAAAGCCCAAATGCCCCAGCACATTGCCAGAGCCACGGTAGCTGATGGTTTGGCCATTGAGTGAAAACTTGTGTATATCGGTGCTGGTTTGAGCAGCATAGACCGGTGTGGTGCCACTGTAGGTGTAGGCAGTGTGGGTGGTGGCCAAGTACAGGCTTTGCTCGGACATGTAAAAGGCTTCGGTGCCACCGGTAAAGCAACGCGCAGAATGACTGTGGCTGGCTGCAGTCAAGTCAATGGCCATCAGCGTCACAATGTCGGCGCTCTTGATGGCATTGTTGTCTTGCGTGTAGCATGAAGCGGCATCCACCAGTGGCATCGCTGTGCCACCGTCCACAGCCAGCGTGGGCAACACCTGGGTGGTTGTCAGCGAATCAACCAGGGCCTGATTGGAAGATACTTTGGCGACAGGCCATGCCGGATCAAGACCGGGTATCTGCGGATAGCTTCGCATCACCAGGTACAGCGTACCGCCCACTCGGCGCGATCCAATCAACTGCGCTGAAATTCGCAAAATGCGGCGCAATTGCATCTGTGTGGTGTTGCTGGCATTGATCAGGGCCACCTCAGTCACGCCCTGACTCCAAGTCGTTGGCGAGAACCAGGTGTCATAAACACCCGACACGCCAGACCCTTCAGCCACAGCGACCAATTGCTGGCGGTCGGCATCCAGATAGAGGCCACTGCCGCGAACATCGACTGAGAAGGGAATGCTCAGGCTATCAACTGGCAACATGGCGGCATCTGCGGCATTGGCGATCAGGCGCTGACGACGCAGCACAGTACGCGATATGGTGTTGCTGCTGGGTGCATCCAGACTAAAAACACTCGTACCGTCGCTTTTGATCACATCTGCCTCATCCACCCCAATCTCTTGCACCGTGGTGGCAGAAAACACCGCTGCCCCTGTGCCTGTGGATGTCGGAGCCGCAGCCGTCGTGCTTGAACCCACTAGCACGTCAACAGTCGAGGCTCTGTTGGTGTAATTGACAGACTGCGGGCCAAGTGCTTCGCGCAGATAGGTGCTCAAACTGGCTGCGGTGGCACTTTTCAGGCCCCACGCCATGAGGGATGGGTTTGTTGTGCTGGTTGTTGTTGTTGATGATGTGGTGGTAGTGCTGATGGCGTTGGTTGCTGTGGTTGATGTGGTTGATGTGACTGACTGAATCCCAGAGCTTGAGCTGCCACCACCGCAACCGGACAAGAGTGATGCAACTGTCAGCACCCAGATAAACCAAGCCACATGTTTGAAATTAAACATCATTGCACCTTACAAAAATGACATGACCTTACCGACCCGTCGTACAACCTGCCATCACATCATAGCCAATTTTGACAACACAAGGTGATCCAGCGCCTTGTCCACTGAGGCCATCCAGTTTGTCATGCCGATCAAAAAAGCCTGCCCTTACAGCCCGCAGTGCCCCAACAAATGGGCATCCGTCAGAATAGCACCAGGCGGGCCGTCTGCCGCCAGGATGCCCTGGCGCAATACCAGCACGCGGGTACACAGGTTTTGCACCATGTCCAGATCGTGGGTGGCGATGATTTGAGTTTGACCCAAGCCGTGCAACAAGACGATCAAGCGGCGACGCGCAGCAGGGTCAAGACCCGCGCTGGGCTCATCCAGTACCAACACCTGCGGTGACATGGCCAACACACCGGCTATCGCCACCATGCGTTTTTGACCACCGGACAACCGGTAGGGCGGGCGACTGGCCAAGTGATCCGCCCCCACCGTGGTCAGTGCCTGCAGAGCGCAAGCTGTTGCCGCCGTAGCGCTGTAGCCCATGTTCATCGGCCCAAAAGCCACATCTTCAAGCACTGTGGGCATGAACAACTGGTCATCAGGGTCCTGAAAAACCAGGCCCACCCTACGCCGGATGGCTTGCAGACTGGCCCTGGGCATCGCCTGGGTGATGGAAACACCATCGACCTCCACGTGGCCCGCTGAGGGCATCAGCACACCGTTGAGGTGCAATAGCAACGTGGACTTGCCCGCACCGTTGCCGCCGATGACCGCAACGCATTCGCCGCTGTCCACACAAAAGTCCAGGCCATGCAGGGCTTGCTGGCCGTCAGGGTAGCGGTAGGACAGCGCACAAACTTGGATCAAGGGGAGACTCACAAACCGGCCTTGAGGGCGATCTGTCCCAAAACCTGCGCCACGTTCAGGCTTCGAGCCAATCCAAAACCGCACAAGGACAGCAGCACAAACCACGAATCGACACCCCGCCAGTGCCAAGCCGTCACGCCACGCAGTGTGCCATCAAAGCCTCTTGAGACCATGGCCTGGTAGATACGCTCGGACTTTTGCATCGTGCGCAACAGCAAATGCCCCAGCAATGAACCATAAACTGCCAGCGGCATGGCCGTTCTACCGTGGGAACAGCGCAATTCACGCGCCAGGTTCATTTGTGCTGCTTGCTCCACTAGCACCACGGCATAACGGTGCAACAGCAGCAGTTGGGTGGTCAAAACCGTCGGCAAGCCCAGCCGCCAAAGCCCTGCACAGACTGCATCAAACCCCGTACCGGCCACCAAAATCAACGCGGCAGAGACCGTCAGGCCAAAGCGAATCAACAAAGATGCATAAGACACCCAGCCGCCGGACACGGAACAGCCCGCTACCGTCAACAGGGGCAAAGGGTCTAGCCAGGGGTTAAACAGCCCCAGCATCACGGCAAACGGACAGGACAGCCACAGCCCGCGCCCCACCATGCGCCACGGCACTTGCGCCATGGCTGCAGTAACCACCAAAAACAAAGCCATGGGCAGCAAGGCCGCCACGGCATAGCGGTCAAACGACACGACCGTCACGACGAAGCCCAGGGTGACCAACACCCTGGCCCGGGGGTCAAGCCTGGCATAGGGCGTAGCGCGGTCAGACAGTGCGTCGATCAGCCGCAGCTCAGTCAATGCGCGGTGGATGGGGTTCACGGTTAAAACGGAGAATCCGCCAGCGACGGCCCAAACGCAGGGCCATGCCGATCGCCAGCACCAGCACACACGTGAGGATGCCGCCCACAACCCCTGCCAGCGACGTGGCGGGGTCAGGCGGCGGGGTGATGGTGTCCTGCCGATGATCCGACACAACAGGCAGATCGGCCTGGCCGGTGGTGTGGGCGATGGCCCATTCCAGACCGTCAGGCAAGCCCGATGCAAACCTGGATAAAACGCCGGCGGTCAGCAAGGCAGCAAGGCTCATACCGATGACAAACACTTTTGGAAAGGCTGCGCGTTTGGCCGTCACTGCGGGTGACAGGGCGACACCAGTCAGCAAGTCAGGGCGGGCCTGCCGAACAAACAAGACCACTGCGGCGGTGGCCAGCCCCTCAGCCAGCCCAATGGCCAAATGAATGGGCTGCATCATCAGAAGAAAAGTGCCCAGGGGCAGGCTGCTGATACCCGATAACCAGGTTTGCAGCACCACGCCCAAAGCACCCAACTGCAAACCAACCACGCACGCCAACACCGTGGCCATGCCCACACGGCGCTGCGACGCTTGGGGGCCAGCCCCCGCCAGCAAAGGGCGATAGACCAGCGGGTAAGCGACCCAACAGCTACAAACCCCCAAGTTAAACACGTTGGCCCCCAGCGCCAACAGCCCGCCATCCGCAAAAAACAAGGCCTGCACCGCCAGCACCGAGGCCAGAACAACCAAGGCTGCGGACGGCCCCAGCAGAATGGACAGCAGCAGTCCGCCACCGATATGCCCACTTGCCCCCGTGCCGGGGAGGGTGAAATTGATCATCTGCGCAGCAAAAACAAAAGCCCCCAGCACCCCCATGAGGGGCACGATGTGATCGCGACCGTCAGCCTGAACGCGACGTGAAGCCACAGCCAAAGCGGCTCCACTGGCGACCATCAGGGCCATACCTACGAACGGCGAAAGAAGGGCATCTGCCATGTGCATAACAAACCTCGTCAATGTTGTGAATTTATGCAAAATCTGCGCGGTTTTTCATCACGAGGCATTCACTTTGTACTGACACTGGCATCCAGCGTTTGGTCGCGGGTGAATGTGAAGCGCGAGATCACCTCAATCTGGTCAAACTGTCGGCGCATGTCCTTGCTGAACTTGCCAAAAGGGCCAGCGCTGCGAGCAATGGCGACAGCCCGTCTGTCCAGCGCCGGTATGCCTGAGCTTTGCAGTACCTCGACTGCGAGTACCCGACCATCGTGATTGACAGACACGCTTACCGTCAGTGCGCCATAAAGCTTTTGGCCCATGGACTGCGGAAAGTTTTCTGTACCCTTGTCTTCGATGGCACGGCGCATGTGGTCGTAATACACGGCATAGACGGCCTCTTTGGTGGACGGGCTGATGTAACGTTTACGGGGTCGAGCGTTGGCGATGTTGATGCGTCGTTCGATCTCGGCCAATAAATTGACCAACTGACGGCGCTTTTGTTCCCGTTGCATTTGCTCCGCGCTGGATGCCCCCTGACGGGGGGGGACAGGTGGCATGGAGGCCAGCAGGTTTTTAACCTGGGCCAGCATCAGGTTTTGCTGCTCTTGCAACTCTCGCAGTTGTTGCTGTTGGTTCTGTTCGCTGTCTTCGCCGGTGATCGAGACCATGGACGGTGGCAGCGGACTGCTGGCGCGGCCCAAATCGGCATCACCGCCACCCGCCAGACTGGCCTGGGCAATGGCCTGCGCCTTGTCCGGGATGTCTGTGCTGCGTGCGTTGACCAAGATCACCTCAAGAGGGGTGTCCTGAAACACGCGATCAAAGGCCTCGGGGGCTGCCAGACGAACGGCCAGCAATGCAGCGTGCAGGGCTACCGACACGCAAAGAGCCAGGGGCAGTGTGCCCATTGACTGAATTTTCACGGTGTGTGGGATGCGATGGGTGTCGTGGGTGTCGTGGGTGTCATGGGTGCGATGAGGCTGTTGGCAGCATCGACAGGGACCGTCATGTTGGTGTTGGTGTTGGTGTCGATGTCGGTTTTGGCCCCGTCGGTTTCGCTGACATCCACGGCAATGGTGACAGGCCCGGTCCCGGCATCATCGTCTTCTTCTTCGACCTCACTCACCTCTGCGTCTGTATCCAGTCTGGCGATCAGTGTGCCGTTGATGTCGAGCGACACCAAGTCTGCGTCACCCAGGCGTACCAACAGCCGGCTGCCACGTGGCAAACCCTGCGCACCGGCTACCGGCAGCACCAAGGGCAGGTGGTCGGCACGCGCCAGATTGTCTTTGAACAAGGTGGCCTCAAGCTCGCTGATGCCCATTTGCTGAACATACTGGAGCACCCAATAGCGCTCCATCACATTTTGAAAGCTGCGATAGTCCGCATAGGCTGCGTCAAACCCTTGGATGATCGCAAACAATTCGGCATCTTTGGCCTTAAAAGGGGCTGCCAGTGCGGCCGTTTGCCCGTGCCGGGCGCAGGCAATGATTTGCCACTGATTGACCAGGTCGGTGTAGCGGCGCAACGGTGAGGTACTCCAGGCATAGTGCTTGACCCCGATGCCCGCATGGGGCAAGGCGCGGATGCCCATGCGAACCTTGACCCCCGGAGCCATGGCGGCCTGGCTGCGGTAGATGGCAGGCACACCCAGTGTGGCCATCTGGCCGCCCCAGGTGCTGTTGGCCAAGATCATGGCCTCTGCGACGATCAAATCCAGCGGTGCTCCTCTTGGACGCACGGTGATCTGCACGTGCTCGCTGCCGTCGGGCACTTTGCCATTCAGGGCGCTGCCGTCGGCTTGGGTGAGACGGTAGTCGTAATCGGGTCGGTTAAAGGTTTCAGGCTTGCCTCGCACCTGTTCGCGCTGGGCCTTGAGGCGCTGGGCCACGCGGTACAAAAATGAAAGCCGCTCACGCTGGTCGGACAAACGGTGCGGGTCAGGTGCATGCACAAAAGCGGGGTCTTGAAGCCACTCGGGGGTGACCACGTCGCCCAACTGGTCGTGGCGCAAATTGGCCTCTATCCACACCCGATCGAGCTGGGTGTCAAACGCTGTGATCTCCAGCGTGGCGGGGTCGATCGTCACATACAAAGACACCGCAGGGCAGTGCTGGCCCTCTGTCAGTGTGAAATTTTGGATCACCGCGTCAGGCAGCATGGTCAGCTTGTGACCGGGCATATAGACCGTGGACAAGCGGCTGCGCCCCGCCTGATCGATGGCACTGCCAGGCACAATGGCCAGGCCTGGTGCGGCAATGTGAATGCCCAGAACCACAGCATCTGTGCCCAAACCCTGCACGGACAGCGCATCGTCGATCTCGGTCGTGCTCGAATCATCAATGGAAAACGCCCGGGCGGCAGACACAGGCAGATCGCAGGTGATGGCGGGTACTTCCATCGGCGCAAAGCCGGTGCCGTGGTCACTGTATTCCAGCAAAAAATGCTTCCAGTGAAACTGGTAGGGCGAGTCGATCGCACCAGCGCGTTTCAGCAGATCAAGCGGCCCCAGATGGGTGGCTCGCGAGGCCGCCACCACGGCCTTGTACTCCGGCGCATTTTTGTCGGGCTTGAACAAAACCCTGTAAAGCTGGTCACGAACGGGCTGTGGGCACTGTCCTTGGCCCAGGGTTGCGGCCCAATCGTCGATCTGTATGGCCACCTGCTTCTTCTTTTCGATGGCAGCCAAGGCCAGCGTCACAGTGTCTGCTGAAGCCCGGCGATACCGCCCCCGGCCTGCACGCCTAAAGTAGTGCGGCGCACTGTGCAAAGCCAGCAACATGCCGGCTTGCTCAGGCAAAGTGGGCTGGGCGCTAAAGTATTCACGCGCAAGGTCGGCAAAGCCAAAGTCGTCTTCAGGTGCAAACTCCCAGGCCAAAGCCAGATCAACCCCCGCACTGACGGACTGCGCGGCGACCAGCAATTGATCAGGATCAGGCTGGTCAAATCTAAGCAGCACATAAGCGGACTTGATCTTGACGCGCTTGCCGCTGCCTTGCTCCACTTGGGCGGAGGTATCGGTCTCGGACAACAGCCTGCCGGTCAAAAATTTGGCGTTTTCTTCAAATAAAAGGTACATCGGGGCATTGTCCTACGAGGTGTTCAAGGTGTTCAAGGTTTCAAGTGGATGGGGATGACGGATTTAAGAATTGAAGGACTTAACCCAATAACCAATCGCTTGCCGTAGATACCTGTATTTCAGGCGGCCATTGGGTTTTGGGCTGATGCAAGGTAATGATCTGCAAGGAAGCATCAGGCCAATCAGTGGCAGCATCTTGCAGGGCACGCACTTCACGTTCTTGTGTTACGGCGCTGTCAGTGTCAGCGCAAACTTGAATCAGCGACACATCGCCTTGGAGGCTACGGGCGCAAAAATCTACTTCAAAACCCGCTGCAGTGCGCACATAGTTCACCTGCGATCCACGACGCTGCAACTCATGCAGCACCGCTGTCTCTAGGGCGTGTCCCACATTGGCCTTGCCTGATCGGTCAAACAAAGCCATCAATCCGGTATCTACCGGATAAACCTTGCGCAAATTGACCTGTTTGCGACGCTCAGAGTCCGTTGCCAGACCCAGACTGCTCAACAAAAAGGCATCTTCCAGATGCGCCAGATAACTGTGCAGCGTGTCTTTGCCGACAGACACTCCGCGCGACTTGAGATCGGCAAAAAACTTATTGATGCTGAAAGACCCTGCTGCATTACCCAAAAGCTGTCGAACCATCCAGTGCAAAACCTGCGGATGGTTGAGGTTATGACGTTCAACCACATCGCGCAGCAACACGCCATCGACGTAACTGCGCAGCAGCTCAAAGCGATTGCGCATATCCAGTCCTTGCGCCTCCGGAAATCCGCCAATGGCCAAATAATCAAGCAAATCCTTGTCGATCTGCGAACGCTGCGCCTTGGTCAGCCGGTCTGTGGGTATCAGAGGCTCACGCCCTGCATGACGCAACATTTCCCTAAAGCTAAATGGCGAGACAACAGCCTCCATCGCTCGGCCCCGCATACAGGTCGCCACTTCACGCGACAAGAGACGAGCAGACGACCCAGACACAAAAAGTTCAATGTTTTCAGTGTCTAGCAGCCGACGGACAAACAACTCCCACCCTGACACCATCTGAATCTCGTCCAAAAAAAAGCTTGCTTGCCGGGAATCACGCCAGGCAGGATTGATCTGGTAAAACAATTCAAGCAACATGTCCAGGTCACCCACCTGCATATCTGCAAGACGTTCGTCTTCAAAACTAAAGTAAAGCAAGCCGTCGCGTGGTGTGCCTTTGGCAACTTTGTCGGTCAATATCTGCCACAGCAGACTGGTTTTTCCGGCACGCCGCATGCCAATGACCGCCGTTGCTTTTCCTTTGACAGCCGGCAGCCAAACGTCTCTGCGCGTCAGCACCGGCAGAGACGTGGCTTGTGAATCAATGATTTTCTGGCGGATGACGCTGCGAAATTGGCTTTCCATAAAGGCCAATTTTAGGGCATATTGTCCTTGTATAAAGGACAATTAAAGGACCATCAAGGACAACACAGCTTGCCATCGCGTTGGATCAACCGTTCCTTAAAACTTACTCATACTTAATCAAAGATGATCAAAGATGATCAAAGTTGATCAGGACGTGCCTGGTCAAAGAGGAACATCTTCAAATTCCGTTTGAATACTTCGTCGGTCGAACAGTGTTACCGGCTCCCGTAACGAATCCGTAGACTCGTTAATCTGATGACTGTTCATAAGCGA